>DOUP01000158.1 GCA_003520545.1 Maritimibacter sp.
TGGTCGGTGTTATAGGGGTCCCACTTGGAGTGCGAGAACATGAACTTCGGCTGCACCTTGCGGATCACATCGACCATCTTGTCCTTGTATTCGCGGGTGAACTCCAGCGGGTAGTCGCCCATATCGAAAAACTGAATGTCGTGGACCCCCAGCTCCTTGGCGGCGTTCTCGGCTTCCTTGCGGCGCTCGGTCTTGACCTTGTCCATGGTCATGCCGTCCTGCTTCCACAGCTTGGCGCTTTCCCCGCGTTCGCCGTAGGACAGGCAGACGACGGTGACATCGTAGCCCAGCTTGGCGTGTTTCGCGATGGCGCCACCGGCGCGCCAGACGAAGTCTGCGCTATGCGCCGAAATGACGAGGGCGGTTTTTTTGTCGGACATATGCGGTCTCTCCCAGATACCTGTTCTTCCTGCGCCCCATGCGTCCATGGGGGCCGTGCGGAACCGATGTAGTGAAGGGCGGCGGCGGTGACCATTTGAATCCCGCGCGAGCATCATAAATAATTGCTATAGTCGTGTGAGTGATAGAATCGCCCCGCAAAGGCCATGACCCTGAAATGACAGTCGATTTTCCAAATCTGCGCCATCTGCGTGCTTTCATGGAAGTTGCGGATGCGCGTGGCATCTCGGCAGCGGCGCATAAGGTGCACCTGAGCCAGCCTGCCGTGACGCAAGCGATCTCCGGCCTGGAGAAGCGGATGGAGGTCTCTTTGCTGGAGCGGCGGCCGGAAGGCATGTTTCCCACCGAGGCGGGGGCTGCGCTTCTGATCCGCGTGCGCCGAATGTTCGAGCATCTGGGACATGGCGGCGCCGTCGCGACCCGGATCGCGCGGCGGGAGGGCAAGCCCGTGGCCGACTTCCACCTGCGTGTCACGGCGGCGCAATTGCGGGCGCTCGTCGCCATTCGAGAGGCCGGGAACTTCAGCCTCGCTGCGCGACTTCTGGGAATTTCACAGCCCTCCATCCACCGCGCCGGGCGCGATCTCGAAAAGCTCTCCGGCATGACGATGTTCTCGGCGGGGCGACGCGGGATCGAGTTGACGCCGCAGGCCGAAGCCTTTGCCCGCGGGGTCAAGCTGGCGGAAGCCGAGTTACGGCAAGGGATGGATGACCTCACGCGACTGGCGGGGCGCGACAGCACGCGGATCACGGTCGGGTCCATGCCGCTTTCGCGCACGCAAATCCTGCCCGAGGCCATCGACGCCCTGCTCGCGGAAAGCTCCGGTGTCCAGATCCGCACCATCGACGCGCCTTACAACGAACTGTTGCGCGGGCTTCGGTATGGCGAGATTGACGTGCTAATCGGCGCCCTACGCGATCCGGTGCCCGTGGAGGACGTCGAGCAGATCCCGCTGTTCGAGGATCGGCTCGCCGTCGTGGCCGGGCCGGCGCATCCCCTTGCCACGCGGATCGGCGTGACGCTGGACGAGATGCTCGAATACCCGTGGATCGCGCCGCCGAAGGAAACGCCGGGGGGCTCCTATCTCTACCGCACGCTCAATATCGGCGCGCTGGATCGGTCCCCGGTGCGGATCGTTTCGTCTTCGATGGTGCTGGTGCGCAGCCTTTTGCGGCGGGGCGATTACCTGACCATCCTGTCGCCCTACCAAGCCGCGGTGGAAATCGCTCACGGTGATATGGTGCGGCTCGACATCGACCTGCCGGGAAGCGCGCGCCCGATTGGGCTTACGACCCGCACGGGTTGGGTTCCGACGACCACGCAGGCAAGGTTCATGGAGTTGATGCAGGACGCCGTCGCGTCGATGATCGCACCCAGCCTATACCCAGAATGAATAGGATTTCGGGGCAATGAATTTCACTTCCCGGGCGCCCGTCCCTATCTCCATGTATACATGAATGACACGCTTCAGCCCTCCCCGGTGCGCACCGCACCGCGTCACGTCGCCCTGATCGGGTTCGGCGAGGCTGGGGCTGCGTTGGCGGAGGGGTGGCGCGACACGGGCGTTAACGCGACGCTTGCCGCCTACGACATCAAGGCCGCGAGCGCGGACAACACCCTGTCGGACGCGATGTGGGCGCGCTACGACGCCTTCGGCGTTGAGGGACGCGACCGGATCGAAGACGCGCTCGCAGGTGCCGATGCCGTGTTTTCGCTCGTGACAGCGGATCAGGCGTTGCGAGCGGCCGAAGATGCCGCACCGCACTTGGGTCAGGATGTGCTATATTTCGATTGTAATTCCTGCGCGTCCGGCACCAAGCAGGCGGCGCGCGATGTTGTCGAGGCGCGAGGTGCGCATTACGTAGATACGGCGATCATGTCGCCGATCCGGCCCAAGCGCCACGAGGCACCGGTATTGGTGTCGGGACCACACGTCCGGGCGGCGACGGAGACGATGGAAGCGCTTGGGATGACGCCGGGGTGTGCTGGCGACGAGGTCGGCATGGCCTCGGCCACGAAAATGCTGCGCTCGGTGATGATCAAGGGGATCGAGGCGCTGACGCTCGAATGTATGCTCGCGGCCCGTGAGGCTGGCGTGGACGGCAATGTGGTGGCCTCGCTCGACGGCTCGATGCCCGGTTGGGACTGGGCAAGCCGCGCGGCCTACAACATGGAACGCAGCACGACCCACGGGGTTCGCCGCGCGGTCGAAATGCGCGACGTGGCACGGACGGTCGAAGACCTTGGCATCGCGCCGCGCATGGCAGCGGCCACCGCCGAATGGCAACAGGATATGGGTGACCTGGGACTGGATTTCGATCAGTCCCCCGGCACCGATAGCTATCAAGACAGGGCGGACGCGATCCGCGACGCCCTGCGTAACGCGAACAGGAGGATACCATGACGGAGAAAGCATACGAGGATATTCCCGGCACCTTCGTCTTTGACGCGGACCGGTCTCGGCAAGGTTACTGGCTCAACCAGTTTTGTATCTCGCTGAGCAAGGAAGTGAACCGGCAGGCGTTCAGGGACGACCCAGAGGCCCATATGGCCAAGTTCAAGATGACCGAAGACCAGAAACAGGCCGTGCGCGACCGCGACTGGAACGGGCTTTTGGCACTGGGTGGCAACATCTACTACACCTCGAAACTCGCGGCCTTCGACGGCATCGTGTTTCAGGATCTCGCCGCGATGATGAGCGGCATGACGCGCGAAGACTACCGCCAGATGATGGTGGACGGCGGACGCTCGGTCGAGGGCAACCGCTACAAATCTGAATGGGAGAAGAAATAATGGCCAAGATCACAGCAGGCATCGCATGTTCTCACGTGCCCGCCATCGGCGTGGCCATGGACCAGCACATCACCGAGCAACCCTATTGGCAACCGGTGTTCGAAGGCTTCGAGTTCAGCCGTGAGTGGAACAAGAAGAACAAGCCGGACGTGGTGTTCCTTGTCTACAACGACCATTGCACCGCCTTCGATGCGAGCTGCATTCCGACCTTCGCCCTGGGCTGTGCGGCGGAGTTCACGCCCGCCGACGAAGGTTGGGGCCCGCGCCCGGTGCCCGTGGTCAAAAACCACCAGGAGCTTGCCTCGCATATCGCGCAGAGCCTGATCCTCGACGAATTCGACATGACCATCATGAACGAGATGGACGTGGACCACGGGTTGACCGTGCCACTGTCGGTGATGTTCGGGGACAAGACGCCGGAAGACGATTGGGGCACGCTGGTGATCCCGCTCGCCGTGAACGTGGTGCAGTATCCGGCCCCGACCGCGAACCGCTGCTACAAGCTCGGCCAGTCGATCAAGAAGGCCATCGAAAGCTGGCCCGAGGACATCAACGTCCACATCTATGGCACCGGTGGCATGTCCCATCAGCTTCAGTCAGAGCGCGCTGGCCTGATCAACGCGACCTGGGACCAGCAGTTCATGGACATTCTCGTCAACGAGCCGGAAAAAGCCCGCCAGATCGACCACGTCGAGTTTCTGCGTGAAACCGGTTCGGAAGGCATCGAGATGGTGATGTGGCTTGTCATGCGCGGTGCGCTGGAAGAGAAAGTCACGGAAGTGCACCGTCACTACCACGTGCCGGCCTCGAACACGGCGGTCGGGCACCTGATTTTGGAAAACCACGCGTAAGGAGACGTTCATGCGTATTTGTGTCGCCGGGGCCTACGGGGCCTTCGGGATCAAACACCTCGACGCGCTGGCCAACATTCCCGGGGTCGAAGTGACCTCGGTTATGGGGCCGACGCAGGAGAAAATCGACGCGCTCGCCAAGGAGCGCGGGATCGGCCACGCCGCTACGACACTGGAAGAGTGCGTGGCGCGCGATGACGTGGACGCGGTGATCCTCGCCACGCCCACGCAGATGCACGCCGATCAGGCGATCACCTGCATGGAGGCTGGCAAACCTGTGCTGATCGAGATCCCGATGGCGGATTCGCTCGAAGACAGCCAGCGGGTCGTGGACAAGCAGGAAGAAACCGGTGTGCTGGCAATGGCCGGCCAGGTGCGTCGTTTCAACCCCTCGCACCAGTGGATCAAGAACAAGATCGACGCGGGCGAGTTGAAGGTTCTGCAGATGGACGTGCAGACCTATTTCATGCGCCGCACCAACACCAACGCCAAGGGCGAGCCACGGAGCTGGACCGATCACCTGCTTTGGCACCATGCCTGCCACACGGTCGACCTGTTCCAGTACCAGACCGGCGAGACCGTGTCAGAGGCCTTCGGACTTGAAGGTCCGCATCACCCGGAGCTCGATATCGCGATGGATATGTCGATCGGGATGAAGACGCCGAAGGGGGCGATCTGCACCCTGTCGCTGTCGTTCAATAACGACGGGCCGTTTGGCACGTTCTTCCGGTATATCTGCGACAACGGAACCTATATCGCCCGTTACGACGACCTGTTTGACGGCAACGAAGAGCCGATCGACCTGTCCGGTGTGGCGGTGTCGGACAACGGGATCGAGCTGATCGACCGCGAGTTCATCGAGGCGATCCAGGAAGGTCGTGATCCCAATGGTTCGGTCGCACAGGTGCTGCCCGCGATGGCGACGCTCGACAAGATCGAGAAAAGCTTCACCTAAAGCGTTCCGCCAAAAACCTGAATCACTGGTTTTTGGCGGAACGCGTGAAACGCTCATATGTAGGGCCGCGCCCCGCCTCATCCCTGTCTCAGGAATAAGGCGGGACGCTTTAAGGGTTTGCGCTGCGGCTTCGCCGCATCGCCGGGGGCCGCGCTTCGCGCGGCCCTTTTGTTCGAGCGCGCCTGCGGCGCGATTTTTGCATGTTTTGCACGATGAAGACCCGGGACTGGATCAGGCCGATCAGCGGGCCGGTTGGATCAGGATCGCCCGGAAATCGTTTACGTTGGTTCCCGTCGGCCCTGGCACGAAGAGATCACCGAGCGTATCAAACGCGGAATAGGCATCGTTGTCGGCCAGGAGAGCCGCCGGATCTTTGCCCGCCGCGCGCAGTCTCCGGGCGGTCGTGCCGTCCGCGAAGGCGCCCGCGTTGTCCTCGGAACCGTCGATGCCGTCCGTATCGGCGGCAAGTGCCGTGATCCCGGCGACACCTTCGATGTCCAAGGCAAGGGACAGCAGAAACTCGGAGTTCCGCCCGCCGCGTCCCTGCCCTTTCAGGGTCACGGTGGTTTCGCCACCCGAGAGGATCACGATTGGCGCGGCGAATGGTCTGTTCCGGCTCACCACTTCGCGGGCAATCGCACCATGCACCCGCGCCACGTCCCGCGCCTCGCCTTCGATGGCGTCCGAGAGGATGACGGCGGGAAGGCCTGCCGCCTCTGAACGGGCGGCGGCGGCTTCCAGAGAACGAGACGCAGAGGCGATGACGGTGACCTCGTTGCGGGCGAAGGCCGGGTCGTCCTCGGTCGGTGGCGCGGCCCGCGTGATTGCCTCGATAATGGCGTCAGGCAGGTCGATGTCGTAGGTACGGAGGGCCGCGAGCGCCTCTGTCGGTCCTCTCGGGCCCGGCACCGTCGGACCAGAGGCAACCTCACAGGGCGCGTCGCCGGGCACGTCCGAGACGATCAGCGATACCACTTTCGCAGGGTAGGCCGCGGCGGCAATGCGCCCGCCCTTGGTTCGCGAAAAGCATGTGCGGATCGCGTTCATTGCCGAAATCGGTGCGCCAGAGGCGAGAAGCGCCTCGTTCAGAATTTGCTCGTCAGCAAGGGTAAAGCCTTCGGGAGGCGCAGGCAGGAGGGCCGAACCGCCCCCGGTGACAAGTGCCACGACGAGGTCATCCTCGGTCAAGCCCGAGACCGCGTCGAGGATCGCCTGCGCGCCCGTTTCGCCCGCCGCATCGGGGACAGGATGGGCGGCTTCAATGACTTTCAGGGTCTCACAGGGCGCGCCGTAGCCATACCGCGTGACGATGACCCCCGAGAGGTCTCCCGACCATTGCGCCTCGAAGGCCTGAGCAAGTTGGACCGCGCCCTTACCGGCACCAATCACAACGGTTCGGCCTTTCGGCGGCGCAGGCAAATGCGGTTGGATCGCGCGGGCCGGATCGGCTGCGTCGATGGCAGCATCGAACAAGTCGGACAGGAAGGTTTTCGGGTCTTGCATGGTCAATCTGGCCTCATATTGACGTGCACGTGATAGGTCCCGCGTGTGAACTGGTGGTTTCCCACCATTTGCGACTGGCGCATATGTCTCTAGGTTAATCCTTGCTTCGTGTTATCCGGTTTTGTGAGTGGTTCGATCTCGGAAACACGAATTTGGAGCTCTTCGGTGACTGGCTTACCGGTCTTCTGTTTTCGGTCACGCAACACCCATTCAGATTTCTTTCCCTGTCTCGGAGAGCTCCACATCCCTCTGCCCCGGCCGCAAGGCCGGGGCAATTCTTTTACTCTTTCACATAAGGCTTGCCATCTGCGGCTGGCGGGCGCGAGCGGCCTACGAGCCCGGCAACCACGATGATCGTGGCGATGTAGGGTGCCATGGCGAGGAATTCAGACGGAATCGGCGTGTTGAGCAGCGCTAGCTTTCGCTGGATCGAATCCGCGAAGCCGAAGATCAGTGCGGCCGACAAAGCTCCGACCGGGTGCCAGCGCCCAAAGATCATGGCCGCCAGCCCGATGTAGCCGCGTCCGTTGGTCATGTTCTCCTCGAACCGCCCGACATTGCCGAGGGTGAAGAATGCCCCGCCGAAGCCCGCAACCATCCCCGCGATCGTCACATGGACGTAGCGGGTCACATAGACGTCCACGCCCAGCGTGTCGGCGGCGCGAGGGTGCTCGCCCACGGCACGCGCGCGCAACCCGTTCTTCGTGTAGAACAGGTAATAAGTCGCGATCCCGACTAGGATGAACGCCCCGTAGACAAAGAGGTTCTGGTCGAAGAGCATCGGCCCAAGCACCGGGATGTCGGACAAGAAGGGGATTTCCCATTGCCGGAACACCTTGGCGTTGTTGAGGAAACGGTATTCGGAAAAAACCTGGGATGACACGTAGGACGTCACGCCGAGGACAAAGAGGTTGATCACCACGCCCGCGATGATCTGGTCCATGCGGAAGGTCACCACGAGGACGGCGAGCAGGAGGCCGAAGCTGCCACCCACGAGTATGGCGGCGACAAGGCCGATCCATCCTCCCAAGAGCGAGCCTATGAGCGCCCCGGCGAAAGCGCCCGCGAGAAGCATCCCTTCGATGGCGATGTTCACCACCGCGACCCGTTCCGACATGACCCCCGCGAGACCGCCCAAGGCTATCGGGACCGAGGCAAGCACGGCGGCTTGCAACATGGAGGTCAGGTTGAAGGCCTTGCCTGCCGTGGCCCAGACGAGGAAGGCCATGACCAAGATGGCGAGGCCAACGCCAAGCGACAGGGAGGTCCAGCGCGCGCCGCCCTGGAGGAACTGGCGCACCCCAAGGAACGCAAGAAGTGCCGCGGCGACGTAGTTGAACGCGCCGGGCACCACGAGATCGGGGATCTGGATGGCGTCGCGGCGCGTGGTCAGGCGGAAGGTCGCGCTTTCCCCCGGCACCACGTGCAGGACGAAGATCACCAGGAGTGCCAGCGCGATCAGGATACCGCCCATGATGCGGGCCTTGCGCGCGGCCACGCTGTCGAGTTTCTGCGCTTGGGTCTGGTTGGTCATGGTCACGTCGCTCATGCCGCATCCTCCTTCTTCGAGGAGCGCCTAAAGCCCCATGGGAAGATGGCGCGCACCAGGAGAGGCGCGGCGATGAAGACGATTATCAAAGCCTGGATGATGCCGATCAGGTCGATGGAGACGCCCGCATCGACCTGCATCTGGCGCCCGCCCGCCTCCAGGCCACCGAAAAGAATACCAGCAAACAGGATGCCGACGGGGTGGGACCGGCCCAAAAGCGCCACGGCGATGGCGTCGAAACCGATGCCCGCCGAGAAGCCCGGAGAGGCCCGGCCAAGGACGCCCGTGATCTGCGCGGCGCCCGCGAGGCCCGCAAGCGCGCCGGCCGTGGCCATGGCAAGCACGATGACGAGCGACGCCTTCATCCCGGCGTAGTTCGCGGCGGACGGGTTTTCACCGGAAGTCCGGAAGGCGAAGCCGACTTTCGACCGGAAGAGCAACCACCAGATGAAGGCAACCGCCAGAAGCATCACGAAAACACCTGCGTGCAACCGGAAGTTCGGGCTGATCCAATCCAGAAGCTGGGGGAGCCTGGCGCTGTCCGGGACCGATTTCGAGATCGGGTCGGAGCGACCTTCGCGCTGGATCCATGGCTGGCGCAGTAGCCAGTTTAGCAATTCGAAGGAGATCAGGTTGAGCATGATGGTGGAGATCACCTCATGCGCCCCGGTCGTGGCCTTCAGGATACCTGCGATGGCCGCGTAGCCCGCTCCCACCGCGGCACCGATGAGAAGCGTGAGCGGCAGGTGGATGACCATGGGAAGGAAATCGAGCGAGAAGCCTGCAATCACGGCGGCCAGACCGCCCATGAGAAGCTGACCTTCGGCGCCGATGTTGAAAAGACCCGCCCTGAACCCGAGCCCAAGGCCAAGACCTGCGAGCACCAGTGGCACAGCGGCGGTCAGGGTTTCGGACCAGGCCGACAGCGAGCCGACCGAACCGACGGCGAGCGCCACGAAGCTGCGCCCGATGGTCGGGATGTCCACGGCGGTCGCGAGCATGATGAGCGCCCCGAAGACGAGCGCGACCACGACCGCGAACAGTGGCACGATCACCAGGTCTTCGAAATCATCGCGTCCGTGCGTGGTGCGCGCCATGAGGCTGCGCATCTTTTCGTTCACGCTCTTGAGGTCTTTATGTTCGCTCATGCGGCGTCCTCCCCGAATGAACCGGCCATGGCAAGGCCCACCGTATTACGATCCGCTTTCCCGTCCGTGTTGTCGAATTCGGCAACGATCCTGCCATCATACATGACGTAGATGCGGTCAGAGAGACCGAGCACTTCGTCCAGTTCGGACGACACGATCAGAACCCCGTCGCCCTCGTCCCGGCTGCCAATGAGCCGCTCGTGGATATACTCGATGGAGCCCACATCGACGCCGCGCGTGGGTTGCGAGGCGACCACGAGCTTGGTTTCACGTTCCAATTCGCGGGCCACCACCATTTTTTGCTGGTTGCCCCCCGAGAGCGAACCGCCGGGCAGAAAAACCGACGGCGTGCGCACGTCGAAGTCGACACAGTAACGCGCGGCGGTTTCCGCAACCTTCTGCCAGTCGATGGCCCAGCCTTTGGAGTATTCGGGCGCGTAGTAATTGTTGAGAACCATGTTCTCGGCAATGGTGAAGCTATCGACCATGCCAGATTTGTGCCGATCTTCCGGGATATGCGCCATGCCCATCTTGTGACGCTCACGCACCGAGGCATGGCTGATGTTCTCGCCGTCGAAGGTGATCTTGCCAGAGGCGATGCGCTCCAGCCCGGTGATCGCTTCGACAAGCTCGGTCTGGCCATTGCCCTGCACGCCGGCGACCCCCACGACTTCGCCCGAGCGGACGGTTATGGAAACATTGTCGAGCACCCGGTCGTCGGTTTCATCCAGCATCGAGACGCCTTCCAGCTCGAGCATGGTGCGGCCCGGCGTGGCGGTGTTCTTTGCGGTGGTGAAGCTGACCGGGCGGCCCACCATCATTTCGGCGAGGTCGGCTTCGGTCAGGTCCTTGGGGTAGCCTTCGCCGGTAATCCGGCCTTGGCGCAGCACGCTGACACGGTCGGAGATTTCGAGGATTTCATGAAGCTTGTGCGTGATGAAAACAATCGCCTTGCCCGCTTCCTTGAGCGTGTTCACGATCCCGAAAAACTCGTGCACTTCCTGCGGGGTGAGCACCGCGGTCGGTTCATCCAGGATGAGAACATCCGCGGAGCGAAACAGCACCTTGAGGATCTCGACCCGCTGCTGGATGCCAACGGAGAGCTCCTCAATCAATTCGTCGGGCGGCACATGCAGCCCGTATTTCTCGTTGATTTCCTCGACCTGACGCCGCGCGCGTTTCATGTCGAGATAGCCCATCTTGCCGGTGGGTTCGACACCGAGCACGACGTTTTCGGCGACAGTGAACACCGGGACCAGCATGAAGTGCTGGTGAACCATGCCGATGCCCGCTTCGATCCCGTCGCCGGGACCGTCGAATTCGACCGGCTTTCCGTCGACCAGGATCTGCCCCTCGTCCGGCGAATACAGCCCGGACAGCATGTTCATCATCGTGGATTTGCCCGCGCCGTTTTCACCCAGAAGGCCCAGCACTTCGCCAGCACGAATGGTCAGGTTGACGTTGTCATTGGCGACAACAGAGCCAAAGCGCTTTGTTATCCCGCGCAGTTCGACGTCCATTCCGTATCCCCAATCGGATAAAAGAAAAAACCGCCGCCGGAGATACCGGCGGCGGTAACGATCGGCTTACTCGCCGACGGTGATGGAGCCGTCGATTATGCCGGCCTTCACGGCCTCGATTTCGGCTTTCAGCTCTTCCGGCACGTCGCTTTCGAAGGCGCCGTAGGGGGCAAGACCCACGCCTTGGTTTTCAAGCGTCCCGACGATGAGACCGCCCTCGAACTCATCGCCCATGGCCATGTCGATCACCTGGGTCACGGTGGAGTCCATACGCTTGAGCACGGAGGTCAGGTAGACGTCCGCATTCTCCGGGTCGGTCTGGGTCTGGTCCGCGTCCACGCCGATGATCTTGAGCTCATCGGTGCCGATTTCGGCCGCCAGCGTGGCGGAGCCGAGGCCCACGGGACCGGCAACCGGCATCACGATGTCCGCACCTTCGTCGTAGAGGTTCTGGGCGAAGGCACGGCCGTCATCAAGGCTGTCGAAGTTGCCGGTGAAGAGGCCCTCGGAGCTTTCCGGGTTCCAACCCAGAACCTGCACATCGGTGCCCTTCTCGGAGTTGTGGTAATTCACGCCGTGGACGAAGCCGTCCATGAAAGCGGTCACCGGCGGAATGTTGATCCCGCCGAAGGTCCCGACCACGCCGGTTTCGGACATGCCAGCGGCAAGGTAACCCGCAAGGAACGCGCCCTGATCGGTCGCGTAGACCTGACCCAGTACGTTGTCGATGGTCGGGTCATAGGCGAAGTCCACGATCGAGAACTTCTGCTCTGGGTTGGCTTCGGCGGCGGTCTTCGTCGCGTCGCCCATCAGGAAGCCGACGGTGATGATGATGTCGCAACCACCTTCGATCAGCGAGTTCAGGTTGGCTTCGTAATCGGTCTCGGCCTGACTTTCGAGGAAGCGGCCCTCAATCTCTTCGTTGGCCGCCATCGCGTCCTGCACGCCTTTCCAGGCGGTCTGGTTGAAGCCCGCGTCGTCGATACCGCCGGTGTCAGTAACCTGACAGGCCGTGAACGCAGATGCACTCATAACAGTCCCCGCGAGAAGCGCGGCGGCAAGCCCGGTCCGGGCCGTGATTTTGTTCAAAAACGTCATTGAAACCTCCATGTCGGCAGCGCCAGACGTAAAGGCGCGGCAGGTTGAAAATCTATTGGGTAGGCCAGCGCAGCCTTGTGGCGGCGATTCCCCCTCGTCGTATCGCACTGCCTTGCCGCAACTTTTGCAAGGTCTTTGATGTGTTTTGATTTTTTCTCAGGAATTGACCCAACGTTCAAAAATTGGCCTGGCCTGGCGACTGCCGCTTTCTTCGTCTCCGTGTTTGTCGGGCGAGCGACCCGCAAAACGGGTCGCGGCACCAGGATGCCAAACCGGCGAGGTCGGGCAAAGTTCGGGGGAATTCAAGGACTTTAGGGAGATCGTTTTGGAAATGGCACGGGTCACCTGAACCGGAGGGACTCCGGTTGACCGGATCGGCTACGACGAGATCGTCGATCAGGCGGACAGCGAAACGGGCATTTCGAAGGCTCGGCGTGCTTGACGCGGCGGAAAACGTTTTTTCGGAGACATACGGCGATCCAATCGGTGGCGCTCGCAACTTTGACCGCCCCGGTGGAGGCCGTCGATGGGCTGGGGACCGAGTGCGATCCTGAAAGCGATTGACTGCGCGTCAGCCCAAGGCGGCTTCCAGATCATCCAGCAACGACGGCAGCGCCACGATATCGGATGCCGACCCGTATGCGTAGAAATCCGGACGCACGAGGATCGCCGCGCGTCCGGTTTCCGCCAGCACGGCCGCAAGACGCCCTTCGTGTGCGGTTATGGGAACGACACCGAGCGCGGCGAGGCGCTTTTCCTGCGCGGGAATGATCTGCGCGCCCGGCCTGAGCAAGAGCGCGAAGGCGCGTCCCGTCAGGTCATCAAGCCGATGTGCGCCAACCTTGTCATGCGGCATGAGCCGACCGGCGACCGGGTCCTTGTCGCGCAGAAGTCCGCCGGAAAGATCCGGCGGCTTGACCTGCGGCGGTCGCTCCCCCCTCAGCAGGGACGCATCCCGGCCCGCAGCAGAAGCGGGATCGGTCATGCACAGCAATTCATCCACTTTCAATGACGCTTGGATCAAAGCTTCGACATGCGGGGCACGGGCCGGCTCATAGCTGTCGAGCAGCGTATCGGGCGATGTGCCTTTCAGCACCCGGTCAAGAAGCCAACTCAACATCCAAACGTCCCGCAAGTCGGAACTCATCCCCTGCCCCGAAACGGGAGGAAGGAGATGCGCCGCCTGGCCCGCGATCAGGAGCCGACCGCGCCGCCAGCCGCGCGCCAGCCGGGTTTGGAAGGTGTGAACGTCATGTTGCAAGAGCACTCCATCGTCCGGCGTCATCCAGTCCGACAAGAGCCGCCAGACGGCCTCGGGCCGCGCAAGACCCTCCGGGTTTTCGCCGGGCAACACCATGAATTCCCAACGCCTGTTCTTCACACCGGCCGGCAACAGCCGTGTCGGCCGCGCAGGATTGCACCACTGCGCCGCGTCGGGGAGGTCGAGGTTCGGTGCGGTTGGCTCCACATCGACGACGAGCCAGTCCTGATCACCCCCGAAGTCCCGCCATTCGGACCCGATGGCCGCGCGGGTTATGGAGGCGGCCCCGTCCGCACCAACAACGAAGCGCGCGGTCAGCAGGCGCGGTTTTTCGGCGCTGGTCGTGGCTGCGTCCTGATCGAAGGGGGCAAGCGTAATCTCGGCATGGTCGCCCCTTTCTTCGACCGCGAGGGCCTCGAACCCGAGCCGCCGGACGAGGTGCTCATGCCGGGTCAAACGGTCTTCCAGAATGCGCTCCAAGGCGTGTTGGTCTAAGAAGAAGCCGCTTGGCCCGCCTGATATCGACGGGCGGGACTCGTCAAAATCGTGCAACACCTGCCACGTGGCGGAATACCAGGTGAAATGTCCCATCGGGCGAGAGATTTTGTCGACCTCGTCGGCAAGTCCCATGGCGTAGAACATGCGTTTGATCTCGTGATCATACTCGACGGCGCGTGACCGCGGACGCGCCTCGGCATACCGATCGACGACGGCCACGCGATGCCCCGCGCTGAGCAACTGTTCAGCCAGTACTTTGCCCGTAAGGTCATATCCTATTATGGCCACGTCGACTTCGGTCATGGACCCTCCCGGACTTGATTTGACTCGAGGCTCCCGCAGGCCACGAGGCGCAAATGGACCAGCGCCCCGTCCCCCGGCCTTTGGCTCATGTTTTACCCTATCAGATCGCCAAACCGAATATCAGGCCCTCGCGGTCGATGCGACGCCCTGACGGGCTCCGACGCTGCGTTCCCAGCCATTGAACCTTCCCATTGGTCGCATATGGTGAACGATACACGCGAAGACATCACGATCGAAATCCCGGAGCGCACATAATGAGCGAAGTGACCGAAGGCCAGGAACTCTGGCGTGCCACCGAGGCGCGCAAACAGAGGGTCGGAACCACGAAATTCCTGAACTGGCTCGCCAAGACACGGGGCAAGAATTTCAATGATTACTGGGGCCTTTGGCAATGGTCGGTCGATGATCTGCCGGGATTCTGGACCGCCATCTGGGACTACTTCGATGTCATACACGACGGCGAGATCGAAGAGGTTCTGACCGACGATCCCATGCCGCGCACCCGCTGGTTTACCGGAACCAAGCTGAACTACGCCGAGCACGTGTTGCGAAACGAGACAAACGGCGACCCGGATCGAACGGTGATCGAATACACCTCGGAAGCCCGGCCTGATCTGAAGGCGCTGTCCTGGGCCGAGCTTGGCGCCGCCGTGCGCAAACTGGCCACGAAGCTGCGCGACATGGGGGTCGAGCCGGGCGACCGGGTCGTGGCCTATATGCCGAACATCCCCGAGACGTTCATCGCCATGCTCGCCACCACCGCGATTGGCGCGACGTGGTCCTCGGCCGCGCCGGAGTTCGGGGCGCAAACCGTGATCGACCGGTTCGGCCAGATCGAACCGAAGGTGGTCTTCGCGGTGAACGGCTACCGTTATGGCGGCAAGGATTTCGACCGGACCGAGGAGCTTGGCCGTATCCTCGAGCATTTGCCCACGGCCGAAAGGCTCGTCCTGCTCGATTATCTGCCCGATGCAGGCGCCCCCGCCTTCGTGGGCGAGGTCATCGGCTGGAACGACATGTTCACGGGCGAAGATGTTGCGCGGGACCAGTTCGAATACACCCGGGTGCCCTCGGACCATCCGCTATGGATCCTGTTTTCTTCCGGCACCACGGGCCTTCCCAAACCTATCGTTCAGGGCCACCACGGTATCGTCGTCGAGCATCTGAAATCCAGCACCTTCCACCTGGACATGCACGAAGACGCGGTGCAATTCTGTTACTCCACAACCGGTTGGATGGTCTGGAACACGCTGATGATGGCCCCGATGCTGAACGGGCGCGTCGTGTTGTATGACGGTCATCCGACCTATCCAGATGCCGGCTACCTGTGGGATCTGATGGCACGGACCGGCGTCACGACCTTTGGCGTGTCGCCGACGTTCATGTCGCTGACGCGCAGCCAAGGCATCCGTCCGGGCGAAGACTTCGACATGTCGGCGCTTGAGACCATCTTGCTCACCGGCTCGCCCTCGACCCCGGAAATCCTCGCCTGGATTCATGACGCTGTGAAGTCCGATATCTACGCCACGTCACAGTCGGGGGGGACCGAGTTCTGCTCGGGTCTGCTTGCAGGCACTCCCCTGCTCCCCGCCAATGCGGGCGAAATCCAGGCCCCGGCGCTCGGCACCGATGCGGTCGCCTTCAACGAGGCGGCACAGCCCGTGGTGGGCGACGTGGGTGAGTGGGGGATCCGCCAGCCCATGCCCTCCATGCCTTTGTTTTTCTGGGGCGACGACACCTTTGAACGCTACATCGGCAGTTATTTCGACACCTACCCTGGCATTTGGCGCCACGGCGACCGGGTCCGCTTCAACGAGACCGGCGGATCCTATGTGCTGGGCCGCTCCGACGCGACGCTCAATCGCTTTGGTGTGCGGATCGGCTCGGCCGAGATTTACCGCACCATCGAAGGGTTCGAAGAGATTGCCGACAGCTTGATCGTCTGCATCGAAGAGGCCGATGGTGGGTATTTCATGCCGCTCTTCGTCGAAATGGCCAAGGGGCTGAGCCTGACACCCGAGATCGAGAAAGAGATCGTGCGCCGGTTGCGGTCCGAACGGTCGCCGCGCCATGTCCCCGACGTGATCGTGGAAGCCCCGGAGATTCCGACGACGCTCACCGGCAAGAAGATGGAGGTGCCGGTGCGCCGGATGCTTATG
>DOUP01000287.1 GCA_003520545.1 Maritimibacter sp.
TCAGCCCGGACAGCTGCCGCCTGTGGGATATCGAAAGCGGCCAGAAGCTTGACAAGGACGTGTTCCGTCAGGATCTGGGATCGCTGTCTGATGCCTATACCGAGGTTGCGAAGCGGTTGGGTGTTCTGCCCACCAACGTGACCCATGCGACCAAACCAACGCTGATCAACTAAGAGGACCTTGCGATGAAAGTGCGCGTCGACGTGATGCTGAAAAACGGTGTGCTGGACCCGCAGGGCGAGGCGGTTCGCCATGCGCTGGGCTCGCTTGGCTTCGAGGGTGTCGAAGGCGTGCGTCAGGGTAAGGTGATCGAGCTTGACGTGGCCGAGGGCACGGATGAGGCGACGATCAAGGAGATGTGCGAGAAGCTGCTCGCCAATACCGTGATTGAAAGCTACGCGATCCACATGAGCTGAGCCTGCGTCATATCAGACTCCAAAAAGCCGCCAGTCCTGGCGGCTTTTTTGTTTTGAAACAAAAGGCTATTCTCGGTCGTTACGTCGTCACGCGCTCCGGTGGGACCACCAGACGTGCGCGCGTGCCGGGCGAATTGTTGGTTGGCAGCGACCAGTCGCCGCCCAATTGCTGGACCGAGGCTTCGATTACCGCCAGTCCGATGCCTTTGGACGTCACCGTCTCGGGCATCCCGACGCCATCGTCTTCGAGGTCCAGCACGAGTGACCCGTCAGATTCTACCCGCGACGTGAATTTGACCACACCGGGCCGCTCGTTCGGAAAGGCGTGTTTGAACGAGTTCGAGGCGAATTCGTTCAGGATCACGCCCAGGGCGCTCGCTTGATCCGCACTCAGGCGCACCGGCGCGATATCCATTTCGACCTTGATATGCGCGGGACTGGTGCCTTCGAGAATGCGCCCGGTTTGCGTGAGGAAGGCGGTCAGGTCCACTTCGACACCGTCGGACGATTGACAAAGCTGCTCATGAAGGGCGGCGACCATTTCGATCCGTGCCTGCACCTGTTTCAGCGCGGCTTTCACGTTTGGATCGTTGGATTGACGCGCGTGGATGCGGGTTTGTGCGGAAATCGACTGGAGCGAATTCTTCACCCGGTGGTCGACTTCGCGCTTGAGCAATTCGGTTTGCTCCAAGGCGCGACGCAGTTCCAGTTGGGTGACGACCTGGCTGGCCATGACCCGAAGCGTGTTGCGCTGGAAGTCGTTCAGCTGGCGCGGGGTCTTGTCCAGCACGCAAAGTGCCCCGACGATCTGTCCGTCCGACAACCGCAACGGCGCACCTGCATAAAACCGGACCCCGTCGGGCTCGGTGACCAAGGGCATGTGCCTGGTGCGCGGATCGACGCTCAGGTCTTTGATTTCAAGGAAGTCATTCTCATAAACGACATAGGCGCAGACCGAATTCTCAAGCCCGGTTTCCGGTTGATCCAGGCCAAGGTTCGACTTGAACCATTGGCGCGTGCGATCCACCAGGGACACCAAGGCCACGGGTGTGCCGCAGACATTGGCGACATAGGCGGTGATCTTGTCGAACCCCTGTTCCGGCTCGGTATCGAGAATGCACAACGCCTTCAGCGCATCGAGGCGGGCCTCGTTGTCGTCGGGCGTGGGCGGCAGCGGCGTGGTGATCATCGGTTTTTTTGAGGTCTACAGTATCGTTTTTGTCCAGCACCCTTCATAGGCGGTTCGCAAGAGAGCGGCAAATTACAATTGCATTGCTTGACCCGACGTGGGGGCAGGGCTATCAGCCGGACAAGCCAAGGAGACCTGCCATGAAAGCTGCCGTCATCGTATTTCCCGGGTCGAACTGCGACCGTGATATGGCCGTTGCCTTCGAGCGCGCCGGTGCCGATGTCGCCATGGTCTGGCACAAGGATACGTCCTTTCCTTCGGACGTGGACATCGTGGGCGTGCCGGGTGGTTTTTCCTTCGGGGATTACCTGCGCTGCGGCGCGATCGCCGCGAAATCACCGATCTCGTCCTCGTTGAAGGCGCACGCGGAACGGGGCGGCTACGTGCTCGGGGTCTGCAACGGGTTCCAGGTGTTGACCGAGACCGGGCTTCTGCCGGGTGCGTTGATGCGCAATGCGAACCTCAAGTTTATTTGCAAGCCGGTCGATTTGACCGTCGCAACCGCCGCCTCCGATTTCACGTCGGGCTATACCAAAGGCGATGTGATCAGCGTTCCGGTGGCCCACCACGACGGCAATTACAACGTCGATGACGAAACGCTTTCCCGCCTGCGCGGCGAGGACCGGATCGCGTTTACCTATGTCGACAACCCGAACGGCTCCACAGCCGATATTGCAGGGGTCTTGTCGGACAACCGTCGCGTCCTCGGCATGATGCCGCACCCCGAACGCGCGGTAGACGACAACCACGGCGGCACCGACGGGGTGGCAATGTTCCGCTCGCTCGCCGACGGGCTGGTCTCGGCCTAGGTTGAGAACCCGCTGACCGGGGCGTAAACTCGGTTCATGACGGATCAAGACACATCCAGAGACGCGAGCGAGCCGCCGCACCCGACGGGCCTTGGCCTGCGGGGGCGTATTGCGCTTATCGTGCTGGTAGCGGCGGCGATCGCCGTGATCTGGGTGTCGAATGATCTTCTGACAAAGCGTTATACCGAGAGCACGCGAAACCGCGCCGAGCTGCGCGTGGCACTTTATTCCGGGAACCTGCTGTCCGAGCTTCAACGAAACTCGGTGGTGCCATTGCTCCTGTCGCGCGACCCGGCATTTATTTCCGCGCTGAATTCGGGCGATTTCGTCAATTCCTCGGCGCGCCTGATCTCCTATCGTGAAGAGATCGGGGCGCGTGAGCTTTTGCTTCTGGATCAGTCTGGGCGGGCGGTCGCCGCGACGGACCGGTCGCGGCTGGGGTCGAACCATCGTTCGCAGCCCTATTTTGTCAACGCACTGCGGTCCTCGGACACGGTTTTTACGACGACCGAAACAGAGTCCGGCGGGTTCGATTTCACCTACTCCCGGAAGATCCTGAACCAGGGTCAACTGATCGGCGTGATCGTCGTCGAGGTCGATCTCGCCAAGTTCGAACAAAGCTGGGCCGGGATCTCGGACGCGGTCTATGTGACCAATAGCGAAGGCCGGGTCATCCTGACCACGGAGCCACGCTGGCGGGGTTTGCCGGAGACCGAAGCGCTGACCGCGATTTCGCCGCCCTCGGCCATCGAGCGCGCTTTGGAAAACACGGCGGAATGGGCCTCGCTTCCGTCCGAGGCGTTCTTCATGGGCGATGGCGTGATCCGGCAGGATGCGCGTATTCCGTTCCAGGGGTGGCGTATGTCCTCTTTCACCACCTACGCCTCTGTGCGCGAGCGCGTGAACGGGGTTTTGGCGATGGAAATCATGGGCTTCGCGATCATTCTCGCGCTTGGCTTTTACGTCGTAAGCCGCCGCGCCACCACCGCGAGCCGGTTCTTCCAGCTTGAATCGGCAGAGCTTCGGCAACTGAACGATGCGCTCCAGCGCGAGGTTGCCGAGCGCCAGAAGGCCGAGAAAAACCTCAAGGTGGCCGAGCAGACGCTGGCGCAATCGTCGAAACTTGCAGCACTTGGCGAAATGTCCGCGGCCGTGAGCCACGAATTGAACCAGCCGCTCGCCGCGATGAAGACCTATCTCGCCGGTGCCAAGCTCCTCCTGCAACGCAAGCGCAGCGAAGAGGCGCTCTCGTCCTTTCAGCGCATCGACGATCTGATCGAACGCATGGGCGCGATCACGAAACAGCTCAAATCCTATGCCCGCAAGGGTGGGGATGCCTTCCAGCCGCTGGATGTGCGCCAGTCGATCTCAAGCGCGCTGTCCATGATGGAGCCACAACTCAAACGGCGCGAAGTTCGGATCACGCGGAACGTTCCGCGTGATCCGGTTGTTATCGTGGCAGACAATGTGCGGCTGGAACAGGTCCTCATCAATCTTCTGCGCAACGCCATCGACGCCACAAAGTCGGTGGATGATCCACAGGTGGACATCCTGCTGACAAGCGGTGAGTTCGCAACGATTTCAGTGCGGGACAACGGTCCCGGTGTCGAAGACCTCGATCAATTGTTCGAGCCGTTCTACACCACCAAGTCGCCCGGCGACGGCGTGGGGCTCGGGCTTGCCATCTCGTCGGGCATCGTCACCGATTTCGGTGGGCGGTTGACCGCGCGCAATGGGACGGCCGGTGGGGCTGTATTTGAACTGGAGCTCCCTATCTATAAGGGAGAGACGGAAAAAACGAACGCATCCGTGGAAGCCGCAGAATAGCGGCGCGCGGATGGCTGGGTGGGATAGACCCGGTGTATCTGGCCCGAAAGGGGGGCCCAAAAGGGTGAAGAAAGATGGCACAGGCAATGAAAATCGCAATCGTCGATGACGAACAGGACATGCGCCAGTCGATCAGCCAATGGCTGGCTCTGTCGGGGTTCGACACCGAAACCTTCCCCTCTGCCGAAGAGGCGCTCAAGTCCGTGGGGAATGATTACCCCGGCGTGGTGATCTCGGACATCCGGATGCCCGGGATGGATGGGATGCAGTTTCTGAAAAAGCTCATGAGCGTGGACAGCGCGCTCCCCGTGATCATGATCACCGGCCATGGCGACGTGCCGATGGCGGTCGAAGCCATGCGGGTCGGGGCCTATGACTTCCTCGAAAAGCCGTTCAACCCGGACAAGATGACCGAGCTGGCCAAGAAGGCCACGCAGAACCGGCGCATGACGCTGGATTCGCGCACGTTGCGGCGTGAGCTTGGCGATGGCACCACGATCATGAAGAAACTCGTGGGTGCATCGCCTCTGATGGAGCGTCTGCGCGAGGACATTCTCGATATCGGGCAATCGGACGGGCACGTTCTGATCGACGGGGAAACGGGCACGGGCAAGACGTTGGTGGCCCACGCGCTTCACGCGGTCGGGGCGAAAGCCGGGCGCAAGTTCGTGACGGTGCGCTGTGCCGGCCAGGAAGAAGAAGAGCTTTCGCGCCGCCTGTTCGGTCCGATGGACGAGGGCGGGCGCATTCCGGCGGTCGAAGAGGCGCGTGGCGGGACGCTCGTGCTCGAAGACATCGAAGCGGTGCCCGATGGGTTGCAGGCGAAGCTGCTGTCGTGGATCAACGATCAAGGCACACCACCGGAAACGCGCGTGGTCGCGGTCTGCAATCTGCAGGACGGAAGCAAGACCTGCGAAGAGTCGTTGCGGTCCGATCTTTTTTACCGCTTGGCCACCATGACCATCACGCTGCCGCCCCTGCGCCAGCGGGGCGAAGACATCCTGATGCTGTTTACGCGCTTTGCCGACCAGTTCGCTGAGGAATACGGCTGTGCCGCCCCCAGCGTGACCGCGCAGGAAGCGGCCCAGCTCCTACAGGCGCCGTGGCCCGGCAATATCCGTCAGTTGATCAATATCGCCGAACGCGCGGTGCTCCAGTCGCGGCGCGGGTCGGGGACGATTTCCTCGCTCCTGATGAACGACCACGACGATGTGCAGCCTGCTGTTGTCACCACCGAGGGTAAGCCGCTCAAGGAATACGTGGAAGCCTTTGAGCGGATGCTCATCGACAACACGATGCGCCGCCACAAGGGGTCGATCGTGGGGGTGATGGAAGAGTTGAGCCTGCCGCGCCGGACCTTGAACGAGAAGATGGCCAAGTATGGCCTGCAACGCGCGGATTACCTGGGGTAGTGGAAATCATACGATGATTTCGGGCCGATTTCGTAGGACGAAATCGGTCTTCCCTCGCGCGGCGTCTTGAAATCATCGCATGATTTCAATCGGGTTTCGTGGCACGAAACCCTGCGCTTCAGCTTTTTCGCCGCGCCCGTCCGCCGCGACGCTTGGCGACCATCGGCGCGCGCTCGGGCAGCATTTCCATGACCTCGCGCCGTTGCATATCGGACATCGACGCCCAGGCTCCGATTTCTTGAATCGTGCGGTAACAGCCAATGCAGATGCGCACCTCGGGGTGGATCTGGCAGATCTTGTTGCAGGGCGACAACGGTTCGTCGCGGGTCCAGACCTCGTCGCTCATAGATGCCTCATCCGGTCCAATGCCCCTTGCAGAATATAGCCCGCCGCAACATGGTCGATGACGCCCGCGCGTTTCGCACGGCTTGTGTCCGCTTCCAGAAGCGCGCGCTCGGCGGCCACGGTGGACAGGCGCTCATCCCAGAACGTGATCGGAAGATCCGTCAGGCGCGACAGGTTTCGGGCGAAGGCGCGGGTCTTTTGGCAACGCGGCCCTTCGCTACCATCCATGTTGCGCGGCAGGCCCAACACGATTCCCTGGATCGAGCGGGCGTCCAGGATGCGCATCAGGGCCTCGGCATCCTGCGTGAATTTCTTGCCGCGCCGGATCGTCTCCAACGGTGTCGCCACCTGACGCAGACCGTCCGAGACGGCCACGCCGATGGTTTTGTCGCCGTAATCCAACCCTGCAAGCGCCGTCATCGGGGGCAGGGTCTCGGCGAAGTCGGTGATCTCTTCGCAGATCACTCGGTCACACCCGCGCGCTCGGCCGCGGCCCGCACCACCTCAAGCCCCTCGGGGTCGTCCCAAAACGCTTTCTGCGCATCCTCCCAGAACTGCGCGGCGCGGCGGGTTTCGCCCATGACGCCCAGCGACGAGATCAGCCGCGCCCATTCCTCGGCGGTGCCGCCCTCGTTGTCGATCCGCTCGGAGAGCCGGTCGAACATACCCTTGATCATGCCCTGCCGGTCTACGTCGCTCATGTCGGCGGCATTTTCCATGTCCTCTGCCGTGGGGCCGGACAGGGTCTCGGTGACCGGCTCGGCCACGCCGGCCTGAACGGCAGCCTGGCGGATGATGTCCAGATCGTCAGGACGCGCGCCGAAACGGCCCTGTGCTTCGTTCCAGATCGCGGCGGCTCGGTCGGTGTCGCCCAGCATTCCGAGCGAGGAAATCAGCCGTGCCCATTCAGGGGCCGTGCCGCCTTCGTTGGCGAGCCGTTCCATCAGCTGCGATACCATCCCCTGGATCATCTCCTGACGCTCGTCTGGCGTCATGTCGGCCGCATTCTCCATATCCTCAACGCTGGGGCCGGGCAGGCCAGCCCCTACGCCAGGGTCCGGCAGGGTGTAGTTCACACCCGCAGCCGCCGCGAGACCGGGAAGCTCGGCCGCGACCAGCTCCATCCATGGCGCGGTCGGATCCGACGTCTCATAGAGCACCCGCCACATGCGGAAAGCCAGGTCGGGGCGGCCCCCTTGGGCGAACATCAACCCGGTGTAGTAGCGGGCAATCCCGTTCTCGGGGTCGCGTTCAAGCGATTGGCGCAGCGCCTCTTCCGCTTCGGGGGACACGTAACCGTTGGTCGCGAGCACCATAAGCTCGGCGAGCTCTGCGTAATCGGTCGCGTCCGCGTTTCCGTCCATGGCGTCGATCAACCGGTCCTGCGCGCGAAAGGCCGCCCGGAAGTTGCCGAGCTGCGCTTCGTGTTGTGCCAGAAGCTTGAGACCCTGAACGTCTTGGGGGCGGCGGGCGACGGCGGTGCGCAGTTGTTCGACCAGTCGAACATAGTCGGGGTCGATGTTCTCCGCCGGGCCGGACCATTCGGGCATATCCGCCAGAACCGTTTCGAGGGGTGGGCGGTTTTCGGCTGCGGTCGCGGCGATGTCCTTGCGCTCTTGCAGCGGCAGGTCGGCATAGCCCGGTGCGCCCAGCTCCGAATACATCCAGGCGCCACCGCCCAGAACGACGACAGCGATTCCGATGATGCCCGCGACGCTTGCGACGGACGGGGCGCCCCTGGGCGTCGAGGCGGCGTCGCGGGCCTTGTCGGCTTCCAGGAGCCTGCGCGAAATCTCGACCTCGGACCGTTTCGCTTCCGCGTCCGAGATGACCCCGCGCGCCACGTCGCGTTTCAACTCCTTGAGCTGATCGCGGTATACGTTCATGTCGAATTCGGCCGTGGCCTTGGCGGTATCCCTGGCCGGAGACAGAAGTGCGTAGGCCAGCACGAGGACGATCCCGACAGCTGCCGTGATCGCGAGTATCCAGAACCCCATGGTTCCTCCCGTCAAAAGTTGCCTGCGCTATGTATCTCTTGTTGTCCCCGCGCAAAACCCCCTGCGACGAGTTGCGCGCTTTCCTGTCGCAAAGGTGAAGTGGCACATGTCGTATTTGGCGCACGTGGTGCCGCGCGCCGCATTGGCATCGGAGGTTCGATTGCTACAAAGGGCGGTAACAGACCGAGGATTCGCATGAGACGCTACTCCGCATTCGCCATCGCCCGGGAAGGGCTGCGTTATCACTCCGGATGGGAGCGCGCATGGCGCTCTCCGGAACCGAAGAAGAAATACGACGCGATTGTCGTGGGGGCTGGCGGGCATGGTCTCGCCACGGCCTTCTACCTCGGCAAGAATCACGGGATCACCAATGTGGCCGTGATCGAAAAGGGGTGGCTCGGCGGTGGCAATACCGGTCGGAACACCACGATCATCCGGTCGAACTACCTCCAGGACCCGTCTGCCGCGATCTACGAGAAGTCGCGCGCGCTTTATGAGACGATGAGCCAGGATCTGAACATGAACGTCATGTTCAGCCCGCGCGGCGTCATCATGCTGGCCCAGACCCATCACGAAGTGCGCGGCTACCAGCGCACGGCGCACGCCAATGCGTTGCAAGGTGTGGATACGACCTTCATCGGGCCTGAGAAGGTCAAGGAACTGGTGCCGATCATCAACATCGACGGTCCGCGCTACCCGGTGCTGGGCGGGTTGTGGCAAGCGCGCGGCGGCACGGCGCGTCACGATGCGGTTGCCTGGGGCTATGCGCGGGCGTGCTCCGCCATGGGCATGGACATCATCCAGAATTGCGCGGTCGAGGGGATCGAAACCGACGGCGGTCAGGTCAAGGCGGTGAATACCTCCAAAGGGCGGATCGAAACCGGCAAGCTGGCGCTCGTCGTCGCCGGCCACACGTCGGACCTCGCTGAAATGGCGGGCTTCCGGGTGCCGATCGAAAGCGTCGCGCTCCAGGCGCTCGTGTCCGAGCCGATCAAACCCTGTATGGACGTCGTGGTCATGGCCAACACCGTGCACGGCTACATGTCGCAGTCCGACAAGGGCGAGATGGTGATCGGCGGTGGCACCGACGGGTTCAACAACTACACCCAGCGTGGCAGCTTCCATCACATCGAGGAAACCGTGCGCGCATTGGTCGAGACCTTCCCGATGATCTCGCGCCTCAAGATGCTGCGCCAATGGGGTGGAATCGTGGATATGACCGGCGACCGGTCGCCCATCCTGACCAAGACGCCGGTGGACGGCATCTTCATCAACGCGGGCTGGGGCACCGGCGGGTTCAAGGCGATCCCCGGCTCGGGCTGGGCGATGGCGGAACTGGTGGCCAAGGGCGAACACGGGCCGCTGACCGCAGCCTTCGGCATGGAGCGCTTCCGCGAAGGCCGCTTCATCGACGAAAGCGTCGCGGCGGGGGTGGCGCACT
>DOUP01000281.1 GCA_003520545.1 Maritimibacter sp.
AGGAAGGCCACGATGATCGCGGTGAAGCCATAGCCCGCGTTAAAGTCGATCGAGACCTGACCCGAGGGGCCCGAGACCTCGAACAACCCCGCAAGCCCGGCCAGCGCACCCGAGGTGCCAAGGCAGAACAGGATCAGCCGCGTTGGGTTCACACCCGCAAATTGAGCGGCGCGCGGTGCCTCGCCCGTTAGGCGGATGTGGAAACCCAGCATATGTTTGCGCAGCAGCACATAGGCAAAGATCACCGCGATAAAGGCGGCGACGACGCCCCAATGCATGCCCGATCCCTCGATCAGCTCGGCGTTAAAGGCATTGGGATAAGATTGCAGGTTACGCGATCCGGGAAAGCCAAAGCCTTCGGGGTTTTTCAGCAACCCCAATGAGACCGAGGCGAGAAACTGTTCGGCCACATAGACCAGCATCAGCGACACGAGGATCTCATTTGTGCCAAAACGCGTTCTCAGCACCGCCGGGATCATCGCCCAGATCCAGCCGCCAAATGCGCCGGCAATGACCATGATTGGGAAGATATAGACGGCCTCCATCGGGTAGAAGGCAAGACCAGCACCAGCACCAAAAATGGCGCCCATGATATACTGACCCTCAGCGCCAATGTTCCAGACACCAGCCCTGAACCCCAGCGACAGGCCAATGGCGATCAGCACCAGCGGCGCGCCTTTCACCAGCAGCTGCGGTCGGTAGTAGAAGGAAAACTCGCCAAACAGCGGTTCCCAGAAAATCGTGCGGATCGCCTCGACCGGCGGTTTGCCGAGCACAGCAAACAGCAACCCGCCGAACACCATCGTCGCCAGCACCGCCACCAGCGGTGTCGCCATGGACCAGGCGCGGGATGGCTGCGGCCTTTTTTCAAGCCTTATCATTTCAGTACCCCTGTTTTGCCCCTTCGGGGCTTATCTTGTTGTTCGCGCCCGGATCAGACGTGCGCGACTTCCATTCCGTGGGCGCCGCCCATCATCAGGCCGATGTCTTCGACCGTCAGCCCCTTGGCGGGGCGCGGCGGGGCGAGGGTGCCTTCGTTGAGGGCTGCGAAATTGTCAGAGACTTCCATGAGTTCATCGAGATCCTGACTGATCACCACGACGCCGGCGCCCTTGGCGGCAAGGTCGAGGATGGCCTGGCGGATCGCGGCGGCGGCGGAGGCATCGACGCCCCAGGTCGGCTGGTTCACCACGAAGACATCGGGGCGTTGAAGGATTTCGCGCCCGATCACGAATTTCTGGAGATTGCCGCCTGACAGCGCCCCCGCGGCGGTTTCCGTGCCGGGGGTGCGCACGTCGAAAGCTTCGATCACGCGAGCCGCGAAATCGCGGGCTTTTTTCCAGCCGACGAAGCCGTTTGTCGACAGATCTTCGCGAATGTCCCCGGTGAGGAGCGCGTTTTCCGTAAGGCTCATTTCGGGCGCTGCGGCGTGGCCCAGCCGTTCTTCGGGAGCGGCAAGCAGGCCGATCTGGCGGCGGGCATTCGGACCCATGCGCCCGATGCTGTCTCCGCGCAGCTTGATTGCGTCCGGCTTGGTGCGCCGTTCGCCGGAGAGGGCGCCGAGAAGCTCGTCCTGTCCGTTGCCCGCGACACCTGCGATGCCCAGAACTTCGCCTGCGCGCAGCGAAAAGCTGATGTTTTTCAACCGGGTTCCGAATTCGCTGGCGGGGGGAAGCGAGAGGTCCGTGACTTCGAGAAGCACCTCACCCTTTTCCGTGCTGTCGCGTTCGGGGGTGTGAAGCGCGGAGCCGACCATCAGTTCTGCCAGCTCGCGTGAGGATTTCTCGCGCGGGTCGCAGTCGCCGACAACCTTGCCCAGGCGCAGCACCGTCGCGTGTTCGCACAGCGCCCGGATTTCGTCGAGCTTGTGCGAAATATAGAGGATCGCGGTGCCTTCGTCGGAGAGCTTGCGCAGCGTTTTGAACAGGATATCGACCTCTTGCGGGGTGAGCACCGAGGTCGGCTCGTCCATGATCAGCAGCTTGGGATTTTGCAGCAGGCAGCGGATGATTTCGACCCGCTGGCGTTCGCCCGCGGAGAGATCGCCCACCCGGCGCGACGGGTCGAGCGGCAGGCCGTAAGCATGGCTTACCTCGGTGATCCGGGCAGCGAGTTCATGCATGGGCGGCGGGTTGTCCATGCCCAGCGCGATGTTCTCGGCCACGTCCAGCGCGTCGAAGAGCGAGAAGTGCTGGAAGACCATGGCGACGCCCGAAGCGCGGGCGGCGTGTGGGTTGGCGGGTTCGAAGGGCTCGCCGTTGATTTTCATCTGGCCATGGTCGGGTTTCACCAGACCGTAGATCATCTTCACGAGCGTCGATTTGCCCGCGCCGTTTTCGCCGAGCAGGGCGTGGACCTGGCCGGGCAGGATCGCAAACGACACGTCGTCATTTGCCACC
The DNA here is from genome assembly GCA_003520545.1 of Maritimibacter sp. Classification (GTDB taxonomy): domain Bacteria; phylum Pseudomonadota; class Alphaproteobacteria; order Rhodobacterales; family Rhodobacteraceae; genus Maritimibacter. The sequence goes on from DOUP01000281.1 coordinate 2,400, forward strand.
ACGCCCGGATAGGCCTTGGTCAGCCCCTCAATCGACAGATAGGCGTCTGTCATTCTCGTTCCCCTCGTGTTCCACGGTATATGCGTTCACCGTTCCCATGATGTCGTGCGCTACCCCGAGCGCGATGGCGGCCGGGTGTTTGCCAAGTCGTTTGTCCCCGATGGGGCATTGGATACGAGCCGGGTTCTGGTGCCCGGCCTCGGTCAGACGTTTTCGAAAGCGCACCCATTTCGTGTCGGAGCCGATGAGGCCCGCGCTTGCAAAGCCGCGCGTCAGGAGCCCGTCGCAGATCGCGAGGTCGAGCGCGTGGCTATAGGTCATGACGATGTGATGCGCGTCGCGCGGCGCAAACCGGGCCGCGTCCGCAATCTCGGGTGCCGGGAGAGCGGTCACACCATTTGGAATTTCATCCGGGAAGCGCTCCGGGCCGGTGTCGACCCAGGTAATGGCGAGGCCGGGAAGTGGGGTCAACGCGGAAACGAGCGCGCGGCCCACGTGGCCTGCGCCCCAGATCCAGACCGGCGTTCGCGCCGTGGTCACCGGCTCGACAAGCCAGCCGTCGATATAGGCGGCGCTGGGCATGTCGCCTCGGTCGCGCACGCGGGCGCGCAGGCGTTTCACGGCGAGCGGCTCTTCCCCACTGGCGGTAACGGGACGCGCAACGATGTCACCCTCGGGGAGCGCGTCGAGCCGTTCCCACAGAAGTCGCACGCGGCCGCCGCAGCATTGGCCCATGTCGGGACCGAGCGCGAGGGATGCGGTTTTGGTTTTGGTGTCGCCGTCAATCATCCGGCGGGCGGTGTCGACCGCGTCGAATTCCAACGTGCCGCCGCCAATGGTGCCGGACTGTCCAGTGGCCCAGACCACGATGCTCGCGCCCACGTCGCGGGGCACGGAGCCTTTGGTGTCCGCGACCACCACCCGGACCACCGGGCCATGTTCGGCCATCAGGGCCGCGTATGTGTCGCGATCGAAGCTCACTTCGCGGCTCTTTGCGCCGCGAAGTAGCAGCGTTCCGGCATCGCGGGCGCGTCGAGGTTCGGGTAGCTGTCGCCGCAGGCGCTCGCGGCGTGCGACAGGGCGAGGAAGGCGGAGACCCCGAGCATCAGGGGCGGTTCTCCCACGGCTTTGGAGCGGAACACGGTTGGCACGTGGTTCTTGCCGTTCCAGAGCGCCACGTTGAATTCCTCGGGCCGGTCGGTGACCGCGGGGATCTTGTAGGTCGAGGGGGCATGGGTGCGCAGGCGACCCTTCTCGTCCCACACAAGCTCCTCGGTGGTGAGCCAGCCTGCGCCCTGAACGTAGCCGCCTTCGATCTGGCCGATGTCGAGCGCCGGGTTCAGCGATTGGCCCGCGTCGTGGAGGATGTCGCAGCGCAGGATGCGGTTCTCGCCGGTCAAGCGGTCCATGACCACTTCCGTGACTGCCGCGCCGTGGGCGAAATAGTAGAACGGGTGACCCTTGCCGATGGTGCGATCCCACGAAATGTCAGGGGTCGCGTAGAACCCGGTGGCCGAGAGGCTGACGCGGTTCTCGTGGCACATCTTGGCGACTTCGGCGAAGGAGAGCGTGGTGCTGCCCGCTGTCACCTTGCCGTTCTTGAAACCCACGTCGCGTGGTTTCACACCCTGCGCCTCGGCCAGCAGTTTCGCCATGCGCGTCCGGATTTCCTCGACCGCCTTGCGCACGGCCATGCCGTTCAGGTCGGAGCCGGAGCTTGCCGCCGTGGCGGAGGTGTTGGGCACCTTGCCGGTGTCTGTCGCCGTGATGCGCACCTGTTCGACGGGAAGGCCGAACCCGGAGGCCGCGACCTGCGCCACCTTTTGGAACAACCCTTGCCCCATCTCGGTGCCGCCGTGGTTGATGGTCACCGAGCCATCCGCATAGACATTCACCAAAGCGCCTGCCTGGTTCAGGTGGGTAAGGGTGAAGCTGATCCCGAATTTCACCGGGGTGAGCGAGATGCCGCGCTTGAGCATCTCGTTCTCGGCATTCCACGTATCGACCGCTTTGCGCCGCGCGGTGTAGTCGGAACTTTCGACCAATTCCTTGACCAGATCGGGCAGGATGAAGCCTTTGACAGGCTGGCCGTAGGGCGTTTCCTGCGCCTTTGATTTCGCATAGAAATTGCGTTGCCGGACGGTGAGCGGATCGAGGCCAAGGGCGTGCGCCACGTGATCCACGACGCGCTCGATCCCCAAGAGCCCCTGCGGCCCGCCGAAGCCGCGAAAGGCGGTGGCGGAGCAGGTATTCGTCTTCAGCCGGTGCGATGTGATGCGCACGTTGGGCAGGTAGTAGGCGTTGTCGGCGTGGAGCATCGCGCGGTCGGCAACGGGCAGGGACAAATCCATCGACCAGCCGCAGCGCACGTATTGGTCGAACTCGACGGCAACGAATTTCCCCTTTTTGTCGACGCCCGCCTTGTAGGCGATGCGGAAGTCGTGGCGCTTGCCGGTGATGACCATATCGTCGTCGCGGTCATAGCGCATCTTGCAGGACTTGCCGGTCAGGTGCGCGGCAATGGCGCAGGCGATGGCGGGCGCGTTGCCCTGGCTTTCCTTGCCGCCGAAGCCCCCGCCCATGCGGCGGGTTTCGACCCGCACGGCGTGGAAGGGCACGGCGAGCGCCTCGGCGACCTTGTGCTGGATTTCCGTGGGATGCTGGGTCGAGGTGGCGAGCACCATGTCGCCGTTATCCTGCGGTGTGGCGAGGCTGATCTGGCCTTCGAGATAGAAGTGCTCCTGTCCGCCGATCTCGATCTCGCCCTCGATCACGTGGTCGGCGTCCGCCATGGCGGTGTCGGCATCGCCCCGCGCCCATGTCAGCGGCCCGCCTTCGAAGTAAGATTTTTGCGACAGGGCATGGTCGATGGTCAGGATCGGTGTCTTTTCCTCGATCTGCACCTTCGCGCGCGCGGCGGCTTCACGGGCGGCGCGGTGGCTCGTCGCGATGACG
>DOUP01000202.1 GCA_003520545.1 Maritimibacter sp.
CCATACAGGCCGTTCTGACCGTCGGTGTCGGCGTTATCGCCGCGATGAGTTATTTTTACCTGTCGAACCTTTTCTTGGACAAAGTCCTGTTCCCGCCGCGCGGACCCAAGGCAGGCCGCAACATCAACCGCGCGAACATGATCCGGCCCTGGCTGTTTCTGTTTCCCGCGCTTTTCGTGCTGGGTCTCTACCTGGCCTATCCCGTGGTCGAGACGATCCGCCTGTCCGTCACCGACCGGGTGCCGGGGGGCTACGAATGGGCCGGGCTGGCCAACTACGAACAAATGCTGCGCGAACCCAAGTTCTGGGAGGCCCTCCGCAACAACTTCTTCTGGCTCCTCGTGGTGCCTGCCGCGTCGACCGTCTTTGGCCTTATCATCGCCCAGCTCACGGACCGTCTGTCATGGGGTAACCTTGCCAAGTCGCTGATCTTCATGCCCATGGCGATCAGCTTCGTCGGCGCCTCCGTGATCTTCAAACTGGTCTACGATTATCGCCCGGCGGGGGAAGAACAGATCGGTATCCTGAATGCCATCTACCTCGCCCTTGGCGGTGCCGAGCCGCAGACATGGCTGACCATCCCCGGCCTGAACAACTTTCTCCTGATGGTCGTTCTGATCTGGATTCAAACCGGCTTCGCCATGGTGATCCTGTCGGCGGCCCTGCGCGGTATTCCCGAGGAAACCATCGAAGCGGCGATCGTCGACGGGGCCAATCCGTTCCAGATATTCTTCAAGATCAAGGTGCCGCAGATCATGCCGACGATCATGGTCGTCTGGACCACGATCACCATCGTCGTGCTGAAGATCTTCGACATCGTCTTTGCCATGACCAACGGGCAATGGGGCACGCAGGTCCTGGCGAACTACATGTATGACAAGCTGTTCAGGTCGAACGACTGGGGCGTGGGGTCTGCGAGCGCGATGGTCATCATGTTGCTCGTTCTGCCGATCCTCGTCTGGAACGTGCGCCAAGCCCGCAAGGAGATGCGCTGATGGACAATATCGCAGGCCGCAAACCCGCGCTGAACTGGGCCGTAAACCTCTCGGTTCTCTTTCTGGTCGCGCTTTGGCTGTTCCCGACCGTCGGTCTTTTCGTCTCCTCTTTCCGCACCGCGGACCAGATCGCGGCAACGGGCTGGTGGAAAGCGCTATTCCCTTCGGTTCAGACCGAACAACTGCGCACCTCGGATCCGGACGACACACGCACGGGCCTGGGCGACGGGCGCTACCTGGTCGAAGGCAACCTTTACGAAACCGCGCCGCCGGGGCCGATTTCGGCCTGGGGCGTTTCCTCGCGCGATGTGGAAGCCTATGCGCCGGGAGAGGCGGCCGACCTGGGCGAGGGTGAAACCTTCACCCTGACTGAGGATGGAAGCTACCGGTGGGAGGGCGACGAGGACCAGATCTCGGGCCGTGGACAACGGGTCTTCGTCACCGCCAAGGTTCCGCCGAAGTTCACCCTCGGGAACTATGAGAACGTGATCTTCGGGACTGGTACCGACTCCATCACCAAGGCCTTCTTCAACACACTCACAGTGACGATCCCGGCCACGATCATTCCGATCCTCTTCGCGGCCTTCGCGGCCTATGCGCTGGCATGGATGGATTTCCCCGGTCGCGCGCTCTTGATCGCTTTCGTCGTGGCCCTCCTTGTGGTCCCGCTTCAGCTTGCCCTGATCCCGCTTCTGAAGCTCCATCTCGCGGTCGGGATTGGAAAGGGTTACCTCGGCGTCTGGCTCGCCCATACGGCCTTTGGCATGCCACTCGCGATCTATCTATTGCGAAATTACATGGCGGGATTGCCGCGCGATATCATCGAGAACGCCCGCGTCGACGGCGCCACGGATTTTCAGATATTCATGCGGATCATCCTGCCTCTGTCCTTTCCGGCCCTCGCAAGCTTCGCCATCTTCCAATTCCTGTGGACCTGGAACGACCTTCTCGTGGCGCTCGTATTCCTGGTGGATTCGACCGGCGACACCACGGTCATGACCCGCCACATCGTCGAGCTTCTCGGCACCCGTGGCGGCAATTGGGAAGTGCTCGCCACGGCGGCGTTCGTCTCCATGGCGGTGCCCCTCGCGGTGTTCTTCCTGATGCAGAAATACCTCGTGCGCGGCCTCCTGGCCGGCTCGGTGAAATAGAGGCCTCTATGAGTATCGAACAGTCCCAACCGTCTCTTACGCATCTTGCCAAGGACCCTGACTGGTGGCGGGGTGCGGTCATTTACCAGATCTACCCGAGGTCCTTTCAGGATTCGAACGGGGACGGGATCGGGGATCTCTTGGGGATCGTCGGGCGATTGCCCTACATCGCCTCGCTCGGCGTGGATGCGATCTGGATTTCTCCCTTCTTCACCTCGCCGATGAAGGATTTTGGCTACGACGTGTCGGATTATTGCGATGTCGACCCGATGTTCGGCTCGCTGGCCGACTTCGACGCGGTGATCGAGACGGCGCATACCTACGGGATCAAGGTCCTGATCGACCTCGTGCTGTCGCACACCTCGGATGAGCACCCCTGGTTCCAGGAAAGCCGCGCCTCGCGCGACAACGGGCGGGCCGACTGGTATGTCTGGGCCGATCCCAAGCCTGACGGAACGCCGCCGAACAACTGGCTTTCGATCTTCGGCGGGAGTGCATGGCAATGGGATGCGAACCGGTTGCAGTATTTCCTGCACAACTTCCTGACCTCGCAACCGGATCTGAACTTCCACAACGACGATGTGCAGAACGCGCTGCTCGGCGTTGCAAGGTTCTGGCTGGAGCGCGGGGTGGATGGCTTCCGCCTCGATACGATCAACTTCTACACCCACGACGCGCAACTGCGCGACAACCCGCCGCTTCCCGTCGAGCAGCGCGGCTCCAAGATCGCGCCGGACGTGAACCCCTATACCTATCAAAACCACGTCTACGACAAGTCGCGCGACGAGAACCTGATCTTTCTGAAAAAGCTCGGCAATCTCATGTCCGACTATAACGCCGCTGCCGTGGGCGAGGTGGGCGATGACCAGCGTGGGCTGGAAATCCTCGGGCGATACACCAAGGGCGGCGACATGGTGCAGATGTGCTATGCCTTCGAATTGCTATCGGGCTCGACCCCCTCGGCGGGCTATGTCGCGGAAACACTGCAAGCGGTCGAAGACCTTGCGCCGGACGGCTGGGCCTGCTGGGCCTATTCGAACCATGACGTGGTGCGCCACATCACGCGCTGGGGGCTGTCGCCTGCCGCCGCGCGCGGCTTCGCGACACTTCTCATGTGCGTAAAAGGGTCGGTCTGCATTTACCAGGGCGAGGAATTGGGACTGCCGGAAGCCGATATCGCTTTCGAAGACCTGCAAGACCCCTATGGCATCGAATTCTGGCCCGAGTTCAAAGGTCGCGACGGCTGTCGCACGCCGATGGTCTGGGAGCACGACCGGGCGCTTGGCGGTTTCACACAGGGCGGCAACAGTTGGCTTCCGGTCCCGGCGGAGCACCTGGGCCTCGCGGTCAGCAAGGCGGACCACGATCCCGGCGCGCTCGTGCACCACTACCGCCGCGCGATTGCCTTCCGCCACTCCCATTCGGCGCTCAAGAAGGGCGACCTCAAGGACCTTCGCGCTTACGGCCAGGTCCTGTCATTCCGCCGTATCTCGGACACGGAAGAGGTCTTTTTCGCTATCAACCTTGGCGAACACCCTGTCAACATCACGCCGCCCGAGGGCGATTGGCTGGAGATCGGGGCCGAATTGAACGCCGCACACCCACGGCTGGACGGACAGATACACCTCGCGCATTGGCAGCCATCCATTTTGCTCAAGAAGCGAGAAGACGCGGAGGATTAAGGGAGGACACATGGCTGAACTGAAGCTCACGGACGTAGGCAAGACCTACGGCGGCAAGGTCGAGGTGCTCAAGAACATCGACCTCGACATCAAGACCGGAGAACTGATCGTGTTCGTCGGCCCCTCGGGGTGTGGCAAGTCGACACTCCTTCGCATGATCGCGGGGCTGGAAAAGATCACCGCCGGGACGTTGGAAATAGACGACCAGGTGGTGAACAACGTGCCACCGTCCGAGCGCGGGATCGCCATGGTGTTCCAAAGCTACGCGCTCTATCCGCACATGACGGTCTACGACAACATGTCCTTCGCGCTGAAAATCGCGAAGCAATCGAAAGACGAGATCGACAAGGCGGTGCGCCGTGCGGCCGGTATATTGCAACTCGACGAGCTGCTCGACCGCTTGCCAAAAGAACTGTCGGGCGGTCAGCGCCAGCGCGTGGCCATCGGACGCGCCATCGTGCGTGACCCCAAGGTCTATCTCTTCGATGAACCGCTCTCGAACCTCGACGCCGCTCTTCGCGTGGCGACCCGGATCGAGATCGCGCAACTGAAGGAAGCGATGCCGAATTCGACCATGGTCTACGTGACCCACGACCAAGTCGAAGCCATGACGCTTGCCGACAAGATCGTGGTGCTCGCCAAAAAGGGCATCGCGCAGGTCGGCAGCCCCCTGGAGCTTTACGAAACACCCGACAACGAATTCGTCGCGCAATTCATCGGCTCGCCGTCGATGAACCTTCTTGCGGGCGAAGTGACCGGGCCGGGGGCCGAGACCACCGTGACGCTCAAAGGCGGCGGTGTGGCCACCTCCGCGATTGCGACGCAGACCGCGGACAAGGGCAAAGAGGTGAACATCGGCGTGCGGCCCGAAGACTTCCAGATCGTCACCGGCGAGGGCGCCGCGGTCTACGAAGGCAAGGTGGACTACGTCGAAGCGCTCGGCGAAGTGACGCTGCTCTACTTCGAGACCGAAGGCACATTGGACCCGGTGATCGCCAAGCTTCCGGGCATCCACGACGAGCTGCGCGGCAAGACCGTGAAGCTGTCGGCGGACCCGGGCAAGGTCCACATGTTCGCCAACGGTCAATCCATGCGCTCTGCCTCTTGAACGGGGTGACATCCGGCACGCGCTGAACCTCCTTGCGGGAGGTCCGGCGACAACGTGTGTGGACCAATCCCTGGCCATCGGCAAACGGATCGGCACGCCCGCGCGAGCGCCCTTGCCGGGGCACCCGGGCGTTGATAGGTAAGCCCGGATATCGCGAAGAGGGTTTCCCATGCGGGCAGAAGCACAAAATAACGTCGACGCCATCGAAAAATCTCTGGAGCTGTTGCGCCAGAGGATGGGCTGGGAAACGGTCGAGCACCGGCTCGAAGAGCTGAACGCGATGACCGAAGATCCCGACCTCTGGAACGATCCCGAAAAGGCACAGGGGCTGATGCGTGAACGTCAGGCGCTGGTCGCTGCCATGGATAACTACAAGGCCATGGCGCAGGAGAAATCCGACAGCGTCGAACTGATCGAGCTGGGCGAGATGGAGGGCGACGAAGAGGTCGTCAAGGAAGCCGAGGAAACGCTCGCAGCCCTCAAGGAGCGCGCCGCGCAAGCCGAGCTGGAGGCGCTTCTGAACGGCGAGGCCGACAGCAACGATACCTTCATCGAAGTGCATTCCGGTGCCGGTGGCACAGAGAGCTGCGACTGGGCCTCGATGCTCGCACGGATGTATGTTCGCTGGGCCGAGAAACAGGGATACAAGGTCGAACTGCAATCCATGACGCCGGGCGAAGAGGCAGGGATCAAGTCCGCGACCTACAAGATCTCCGGCCACAACGCTTACGGCTGGTTGAAATCGGAAAGTGGCGTGCACCGTTTGGTTCGCATTTCGCCTTACGACTCCGCCGCGCGACGTCACACGTCGTTCTCATCTGTCTGGGTCTATCCGGTCGTGGACGACAACATCGAGATCGAGGTGAACCCCTCGGACATCCGGATCGACACATTCCGCTCATCCGGGGCAGGCGGCCAGCACGTGAACACCACCGNNGATGGCGGCCACGCTGGCCTTGGACGTTGCGGGCAAGTCCCGTGCCGAAGCCAACGCCGAGGACTGATCGCATCGGTCCCCGTATGCAAAAAAACGCATGCGACCGCTTGACGCAGGTCACGGCTGTATGAAAACTACCTCCTGCGCGAACGACACGTCAGCGCGGGAGGATTACATGACAGATGCAACATCGGGGACCCAACCGTCTCCGACCCCGGAGGTGGCCAAGGTCGACCTCTCGGTGATCCGCGAAGTGCTGGCACTTGGCTGGCGCGACTTTCGCCGCGTGCCGCTGATCGGCCTGTTCTTCGGGGCGGTCTATGCGCTTGGAGGGATCATCCTGTTC
>DOUP01000255.1 GCA_003520545.1 Maritimibacter sp.
ACCTGGGCATCCTTCGGGTCATTCTTGTCCCAACTGTTGTGCAGGGCCTCGCGGGTCCGGGCGAGGCCGACTGAGGAAATGAGCTTCAGTTCGAACTCAGCCTCTCCGAGATGATGCGCCAGCGGTCTGTGATAGTTGCCGGTAGCCTCGAACCCGATCCGTACTGGCAGCTCGTAACCGGCCAGGCTCGCGGACAAGCGCCGGAAGTCTTCCAACGTGTTCATGACCGTCATACGCCGACGGCGCTTCTTGCCCGGTTCTCCGATCAGGACCTCGTGGCGGTGCTTAGAGATGTCGATGGCGACAAGCACAGTCGCAGCAGTAGAATGGTTGACGGTCATAGTCGGCCTCCTCAGCGGTGTGGTTCTGCAAGACCACTGTTGAGACCTGAGACCGGTTATGGCCACACGCTGCGCTATTTGGGGGCTACGCGCGTGGCCATAACCTAAAAACAGCACTTCTTCCCGACGTGCTACGGCAGCGAATTTATCTCCCGCGATCTCGATCTATGGGCCTATGCCAATGACGTCACACTGGACTTCTCAAGGCCGGGGAAACCAACGGACAACGGGTTCATCGAAGCCTTCAACAGTAAGCTGCGGGCGGAATGCCTGAACGCCCACTGGTTCATGAGCCTTGCAGATGCCCGCGAAAAGTTGGAGCATTGGCGTAGGCACTACAACGAGGACAGACCCCACAGTGCGATCGGATACAACGTCCCGATTGCCGTACATTATCCCGATGGCGTCACCAGCCCGTCATCGTGAGACAGCCGGAAAAATCCAGCTTCCGGCGGTCCAAGGTTGGGTAGCAGAGCAACACCAACTGGGCTCCGGTCGTGGCTGGATGAAAGACCGGTGGCAGGTCAATTCATGTCCAAAGTGGAGCGCCAATCCGTTAGCGCCTTCTCAATCGCGAAGATCGACGTCGCCGGTGAGTGAAGCTCCAAACCTGACATGGGTACGGCGGTTTTGGAGTTCTTCAAAACAAGAATCGCCGTTTGGCCGATCAGGCAACGAATACTGTCGGACCTCATTGTTCGCACGCCACAAATCTGCCTCACCACCCGTCTAAAACTTGGGGAAACAGTCGCGAGTGCGGCAAATGCCAGTGGCCATAGAATCCCGTCCTGAGCAAAACCAAACTCCGTTGGTATGGCCGCTGGTATATCAAGAAAAAATGATACTAAGTTATTGAAATAATTCACACAAGGATTCCCGTCACCCGCTCCAAGCACACATGCAAGAAGATGCAACGAGGTGAAATAGAGCCTTGTTTTCAAGGTGAAATTGACACCCACGACTTGCGCGACCTTGTTGGTAAGGGTTCCTGGCGGAGACATTTTGTTGGTAGGTTGGCCGGTGATACCAACAAATGCCTTTAACCGATGCCGCCGTGAAATTCGCACAACCCGGACCCAAGCTCAGGAAGATGAGCGACGGTGGAGGGCTGTAACTCCACGTTCAACCGAACGGATCGAAGCCGAGGGGAAGCACACCACGGCGGCGGACACGCGGTCTGCCTGTAGCAGGGTGTTCCGATACGCAGCCGCGACAGACCGGGCGGAGGTGGACCCGTCGGCGGCCTTGGTTGGTGCGTTGGTCAGCGTCCAGTCGAAAGGCTACCTGGCCATTGTGGAGCCGAACGGAGTCGGCGGCTTGATACGGGCGATCCGCGATTATCCGGGGGTCCTCCCCACGAAGTGGGCCTGCACCTTTGCGCCGATACTTCCCTGCGACCCGGTGAGGTCACAGGACTGCGTTGGACGGACGTGGATTGGGAAGCCCGGCAAATCAACATTCCGGCGGAGCGCATGAAGCTGTCTCGCCCGCACGTGGTGCCACTGAGCACTCAGGTGGAGGAGTTCCCGCGGTCTGTCCACCCGCTCACTGGGCGCGACCAATACATTCTCACGTTCCAGCACACCAAGGGACGGCCCTTGAACAACAACACCCACAACGCGGCCTTGCGGCGGCTCGGATACTCGAAAGAGGAAATGGTTGCGCACGGGTCAGCAGGTCACACCGCAAGATCGGAATTTGTCGGTCACGACCACTTCGGGCCGACCGTGCTTGTGCATTGCTTTTCTCAAGAATTTCAGCGGCGTCGTCTTGTCACCTGTCTTCGTGAAAACGCTTCTTGAAGAACTGCACGACCTCGGCGCTCGGGCGGGGCTCGCTGAAGAAGTTCCCCTGGACCAGGTTGCAGCCTTCGGTGGTGACGCTGGCGTATTGCTCTTCGGTCTCCACACCCTCGGCAGTGGTCACAATGCCCAGGCTGCCGCTCAGCGCGACAACCGCACGCACGATCGCGATGCTGTCTTTCTTGCCGGGCAGGTCGCGAACGAAGGATTGATCGATCTTGATCTTGCTGAACGGGAAGGCGCGCAAATAACCAATCGAGGAATAGCCGGTGCCGAAATCATCCATCGCGACCCTGATCCCGAGATCGCGGATCTGATGCAGAATGGAAAAGGCGCCCTCGCTTTCGTTCATCAGGACCTGTTCGGTGATCTCGAGCTCGAGCCGGCTGGCAGGTAGTCCCGACTCGGCAAGCGCATTCTTGATGGACTGGACGAGTTTCTTGCTCTTGAACTGGGCCGGCGAGAGATTGACCGAAACCGATATCTCCTCCGGCCACCGCGCGGCTTCGACGCAGGCATTGTACAACACCCATTCGCCCAGCGGCACGATCAGCCCTGTCGCCTCCGCCACCGGAATGAACTCCGCCGGCATCACCAGGCCGCGTTCGGGGCTGGTCCAGCGCAGCAGCGCCTCGCAACTGTCGACCTTTCCGGTCTTGACGTCGACCATGGGCTGGTAGAGCAGCTCGAATTCGCCCCCGTTATGGATGGCTTTGCGCAGATCGAGCTCGATGAGGCGGCGGGCCTGCATACGCGCATCCATTTCGGGCTCGAAGAAGCGGTAGACGCCGCCCCCGTCGGCCTTGGCGCGATAGAGCGCCAGATCGGCGTTCTTCATGAGGGCATCGGGATCCGTGCCGTCACCAGGCGAGACGGACACACCGATACTGACCCCCACGATCACCTGACGGCCCTCGAGCTCGTAAGGCGCCGAGACAACCTCGATAAGGCGGCTTGCAAGTGCGGTGATGTCTGAAGGTTCCTTGACCGGCGTCTGGATAATGGCGAACTCGTCTCCGCCCAGCCGTGCCGGGATATCTTCGCCACGCAGGCAGCTTTGCATGCGCCGGGCGGCCGCCTGCAGCAGCAGGTCGCCTATGGGGTGCCCGAGCGTATCATTGACGGCCTTGAAGTGGTCGAGGTCGAGGCTCAGCACCCCGGCCAATTCGCCCGGCCTATGATGCTTTATGACGGTTTCCAGCTGTTCGTAGAAGCTCGAGCGGTTCGGCAGATCGGTCAGCGCATCGAACTGCGCCATGTGCTGGATCTCCGCCTGATCGCCAAGCCGCTGGGTGATGTCCTCGAAGGTCACCACGACCCCGCCCTCCGGCATCGGCCGAAACGCCTCGGAAATGCTCCGGCCGTCGCTCAAGCGCTGGACATATGTTCCACCCGCAGGGTCTTGGAGCACTTTCGCCAACTGAGCGAGCGTTTCCTCCGAATTCACATCCCAGACCCCCGAACTCTTGTCTCCGAACGCCATAGCCTCCGGTACGGTCATCCCTGCCTTGATCGCTTCGGGGGGCAGCCCGAAAATCTCCTCAACGCGCGAATTGTGCAGCACCAGCTTGCCTTCTGCGTCGATCATCAGAAGGCCCTGCGACATGTTCG
>DOUP01000220.1 GCA_003520545.1 Maritimibacter sp.
CCACCGCGCAGGTGACCCAAGGCGCCGAAGGCCATCTTGATGAAATAATTCCCCGCGCCTGCCTTATCGAGCAGCGCGCCGAAGAGCACGAAGAGAAACACGAACTTGGTCGAAACACCCAGCGCGATCCCGAACACACCTTCCGATGTGATCCACATATGGGACATCGCCTTGCGCAAACTCGCGCCGGCCCAGCGGATCGAATCCGGGACAAGCTCGGACGCGCCGAAGAAGACATACGCCAGGAACACCAACGCGAGGATCACCATGACCGGGCCAAGCGTCCGATAGGCAGCGATGAACAGAAGGGTCAGACCGATCAGGCCCGCGATGGCGTCGGTGCTGTCGGCAAGGCCACCGTTCTGGACGATCTTTTCGTAAAAGAAATAGCCGTAGAGAGCAAAGAACGCGCCGCCCAGTGCGAGGATCCAGTCATACCACGGGACCTTGTGCCGGGGCGCGGATTTGAAAAGCGGATAGGCCATCGCCGAAAGAAAAATCGCGAAGGCCAGGTGGATCTGACGTGAATTGTTGATCGCGTCGGAGGGCAGAATATAGGGCGCCCAGGGCGATGCGAGAAGGACCTGAAAGATCGACCAGATCAGCGCGACGGCGGCGATGAAGAGCCCGAGATTGCCGGGCACCGCGCGCGCACCGCTGTCGGAGGCAGCGACAAGTTCCTGAAGTTCGGCTTCACTGAGCGTCTTGTTTTCTTTTTCGGACATGACCCCTCCGTCCCCGGCCAGATGGCCATAAATCCACTCGTTATTATGCGTGACGGTGACGGGGGCGCATCACGCCCCCGTCGATCATATGAGACAGGTGGATTACTCCATCCAGCCTTGTTCCCTGTAGTACTTTGCGGCACCGTCATGGAGCGGAGCCGACAGACCGGCCGAAATCATCTCTTCCGGCTTCAGGTCCGCGAATGCCGGGTGAAGGCCCTTGAAATCCTCGAAGTTCTCGAAGACCGACGAAACGACGGCATACACCGCATCTTCGGACACATCGGTCGAGGACACGAAGGTCGCGCCGACACCGAAGGTCATCGTGTCTTCGTCATTGCCACGATACATGCCGCCCGGGATGGTCGCCGTCCGGTAGAACGGGTTTTCGTCGACCAGCTTGGTTACGGCGTCGTTGGCGACTTCCACGAGAACGGAGTCACAGGCGGTGGTCGCTTCCTGGATCGAACCGGAGGGGTGACCGACGGTGTAGACCATCGCATCAATCTGGTTGTCGCAAAGCGCAGCGGATTGTTCGGCGGCCTTCAGCTCGGTCGCGAGCGCGAAGTCGTCGGTGGTCCAACCCATCTCGTTCATCAGCACTTCCATCGTGCCGCGCTGACCGGACCCGGGGTTGCCGATATTCACGCGCTTGCCCTTCAGGTCGTCGAAACTCTCGATGCCGGAATCGGCACGGGCCACAACGGTGAAGGGTTCCGGGTGAACGGAGAAGACCGCGCGCAGACCTTCGAAAGCGCCGCCTTCTTCGAAGCGCGACGTGCCGTTGTAGGCATGGTACTGCCAGTCGGACTGGGCCACACCGAATTCCAGTTCGCCGGCGCGAATGGTCTCGATGTTATAAACCGAACCGCCGGTGGACTCGACGGAGCAGCGCACGCCGTGATCCTTACGGCCCTTGTTCACAAGGCGACAGATCGCACCACCGGTCGGGTAATAGACACCCGTCACACCGCCGGTCCCGATGGTAACGAATTCCTCCGCGTAAGCCGCGGGGGCCATGACCGCAGCGGACAGGACACCCGCCGCAACGAATTTCACTTTTTTCAACATATCTTACTCCCTTTTGGTTGATCTCGATTTTCTGGTTAGCCGCTCCACACTTCTGCAAGCGTGCGGTTGGCCTTCTCGACGTCGGCGATACGCGCCCGGGCGGCTTCCCCGGTGCGACCCACCACCATGCCGATCAGGGTTTCTACGAGGAACAATGTTGCCACGTAGGACGAATAGAAATGCGGCGACTCTGTCGGCACGATGAAACGGCTCTGCGCGTATTGCAATGCCGGACAGGCCGGGGTGTCGGTAATGACGACCACGTAAACGCCGCGCGCCGCCGCCAGTTCCGCCGCCTTGATTGACCGGTTCGCAAAGGGTGGCTTTGTCACGATGATGATCGCGTCGCGGTCGTCCATGCCGATGATCCCGCCACCCAACGAGGCCCCCATGCGCCCGGCCATCACCCAATCCGTGGTGTGAAACGATGCAAGGTAGGCAAGGTATTCGGTCACGCCAGTCGATCCCAACCCGCCTTGAAGCAACACCTTGCGCGACGAGGCCAGCCGGTCGGCGGTGGCTTCGAGCATCCGTCGATCGGTCCGCTCGGACAAGCTGGAGAGGTTGCTTCGACAGGCCGCAAGGTGGTCATCGAAAAACGACGTTCCACCGCGCCCATGCGCGTCCTGCAATTGCTCGGCCCGATCCGCGAAATTCTCTACCCGTCGCCCCAGTGAGGCGCGGAATTCCTCGCGCAGATCATCGAACGTCTCGTATTCCAGCGCCCGCGCGAGCCGCGAAAACGCGGCCGCCGACACCCCGCTTTCGCGTGAAACGGTGCGCAAGGGACGGGTGGCCATATCCACCGGGTTCGCACGGAGGAAATCCGCCGCCTGTCGCAGCGCATCGCTCAGGTCGCCATATCGGTCCGCAAGACGGGATTCGAAGGTCGTCGGCAAGAAACCACCCTTGTTCAGTCGGATAGACTGTTCACTTTGTTTCAGTCGTTGTCAAACCCTGTGGTATCTGTTTCATGGGTACCGGTTCTCAAGGATTCGCCATGTCGCATGTCTTCGCCCGCCACACCGCCAGCACCCCGCCCACCATCGCGCGGGGAGATGGGGTCTATCTCTTTGATACCGATGGCAAAAAATACCTCGACGGGTCCGGCGGCGCGGCGGTCTCCTGCCTCGGACATGGCGATCCGGACGTCACCGAAGCGATCAAGGCACAGCTCGACCAGGTCGCCTTCGCCCATACCGGGTTCTTCACATCCAAACCGGCCGAATCGTTGGCGGATCGGCTCGTCGCCCATGCCCCACCAGGGATCGACCGCGCCTATCTCGTCTCCGGCGGATCGGAAGCGGTGGAGGCGGCGCTGAAGCTCGCGCGTCAATACATGATCGAGACAGGGCAGACTGAACGCACCCGGTTCATCGCCCGCAAGCAAAGCTATCACGGCAACACGCTTGGCGCGCTGGGAACCGGCGGGAACATGTGGCGGCGTGCACCTTTCGACCCGGTCATGGTGTCGGCCAGCCATATCGACCCCTGCTACGACTACCGCTTGCGCGAGGCGGGCGAGAGCGAAGAGGACTACGGGCTGCGCGCCGCGAACCTTCTGGAAGAAGAGCTTCTGCGGGTCGGACCGGAGACGGTCATCGCCTTTCTCGCCGAACCCGTGGTGGGCGCGACCGCCGGGGCCCTCCCCGCCGTGGCCGGTTATTTCAAACGCATTCGCGAAATCTGCGACCGTTACGGCGTGCTCCTGATCCTCGACGAAGTGATGTGCGGTATGGGTCGGACCGGCACCCTTTTCGCCTGCGAACAGGACGGCGTATCGCCCGACATCGTGACCATCGCCAAGGGTCTGGGAGCCGGGTATCAGCCAATCGGCGCAACCCTCTGTTCCGGTGCAATCTATGACGCGATCCGCGATGGCAGCGGATTTTTCCAACATGGCCACACCTATATCGGCCACCCCACGGCCTGCGCCGCCGGGGACGCGGTGGTCAAGAAACTGACCGAAGGCGGCCTGGTGACGCGGTCGGCGAAGATGGGCGAGGTTCTGAACCAAGCCCTCGTGGAGCGTTTCGGTCAACACCCGAATGTTGGCGACATACGCGGTCGCGGCATGTTCCGTGCGCTGGAACTTGTCGCAGACCGCGAGACGAAAGACCCCGTCGATCCGTCGCGACGTGTCGCCGCGAACCTCAAGAAGGCAGCCTTTGCCCGCGGGCTGGTGTGCTATCCCATGAGCGGCACCATCGACGGACAGAACGGCGATCACGTGTTGCTCGCGCCGCCCTTCATCATCAACGAAGACCAGATTGACGAGTTGGTTGAGAAACTCGCGGATGCCTTGGAGGACGTGTTGTGACCGCTCTCCCCTCCCTCATGGTCGCGCCGAACGGCGCGCGACGGCAGAAGTCGGATCACCCGGCCATTCCCCTGACCCTCGACGAAATCGTGGTCTGCGCGCAGGACTGCCATGCGGCCGGGGCGGATGGCCTCCACCTTCACGTTCGCGACGCAGACGGCGGGCACCTGTTGGATGCCAAAGCCTACCGCGCAGCGATCGAGGCCATTGAAGACGCCGCCCCGGGGCTGGCCGTCCAGATCACCACCGAAGCCGTCGGGAAATACGACCCGCCGGAGCAAAAACGCGTGGCGCTGGAAAGCGGGGCGCGAATGGTCTCGGCTTCGGTCGCGGAGATTTGCAGCGACGGCGAAAAAGACGCCGAAGATTTCTACGCTACCTGCGATCAGGCGGGAATCGCCATACAGCACATCCTTTATGATCTGGGCGACGCCGAACAACTGGCCCGCGTCCTGCCCTGGGCAACCCTCGGCGCGCCGGACCTGCAGCTTCTGTTCGTTCTCGGGCGCTATGCGGTCCACCAGGATTCCAAACCGGAGGATTTGGAGCCCTTCATGGACTGGTTGGCGGACACCGGCCTGACGCCCGACTGGATGGTCTGCGCCTTCGGCCCCGGCGAAACCGCCTGCCTGACCCACGCCCACCGGCTGGGCGGCAAGATCCGGGTCGGGTTCGAAAACTCGCTCTGGCACGCGGATGGCAGCCTCGCCACCTCGAACGCAGACCGGGTGCGAGCGGTGCGTGCCGCCCTGTCGGACCAGACCACAAGAAAATAGTCCGCACCCTCCTGGCCGTCCTGCGAAATTGTCTTGCCAAATAGGCTTTGCTAGACTGTTGGTCAGACAGCCATTTATCGGGTCGCGCGGGACCGGTGCGTGGTCGGGCAGGAGAGCGTCATTGACCCAAGCACTGTTCAACCAAGGCGAGGCGCGCTGATGCGCAGAAGTATCAGCTTCGGGTTGGAACGGATCGCGCTGACAGCGTTGCGTGCGCCACTCCTGTCTGCGATCGCGATGCTCGTTCTCCTAACAACCATCGCGCTGTCACTTCCGTCTCTCCAGTTCGACCAGCAGATCAACCGCGTGTTCCTGAGCGAAAGCCCGGTCTCGCAGATGCAACGAGACTTCGAGACGTCCCAGTCGCCAAAAACCTTGTCGATCATGGCCCGTATCAGCAGCGCCAAGCCGCTGACAGCCGAAGAAATGACCGCACTTCAGGCTATCGCACTTGATCTGGAATTCAACGAAGGCGTTCTGGCGGTCGGGTCACCATTCCTGCTTCGCACACCGCCCGACGAAACGGCCCCCTCCGGACGACCCCTCTTCGGTCCGGACGTTCCGGCCAACTATTCGGAGGATGTGGATACCTTCGTCGCATTGGACACGGGGCTTCCGACTTATCTCTCACGGGATCTGGACGCGGCACAGTTCACGATCACCGTGGACCGGGAGCAAACCGATCTGGAGACTGCCGAAGCCGAGGCGCGGGCGGTGATCGAAGCGGGTCTTCCGGACGGGCTGAGCTATGCAATCACCGGGGAAACACTGATCAGCCGGGAAATCTCGCGCGGGCTGAAACGCGATCTGGTCCGCCTGAACCTGGCGGGGATCGTGCTCGTGTCGCTGGCCACGCTTTTTCTGCTACGCGACGTCAGGATGACCCTCTTGACCGTGGTGCCTGCGTTCTTCGGAGCGGCGGGCGTGCTGGCCTTGTCGGTTTGGCTTGGATATCCGATCACGGTCCTGTCCAATGTCATCCCTATCTTGCTCCTCGTCTTGGGCGGTGCGAATTGCTTGCATCTGGCCCGCCACCTGCGCCACAGCAGCGGGTCGGTTCATGTCACCTTGCGAGAGATCGGACCGGCCTGCGCGCTGTCGTCGATCACGACGGCATTCGCCTTTGCCTCCATCATGATCACGAAGAATTCGCAGGTCTTCGAATTCGCCGTGCTCGGCACCCTCGGCACCTTGTTGTCCTACCTGATCTCGAACATCGCTTTCGCCCTTCTTGCGCTGCATCTCGGCGGGCGTTCCCGCAGGCCCACACGCGCCGGCGCGGCGCTGGCGGATTGGTTTGCCACGATGGGCGCACGCCGGCCCCGCATCACGACCATCGCGGCGGTCGGTTTGCTCGCGCTCACGGGGTTCGCCTTTACCCAAACGACGCCCTGGTTCGCGCTTCAGAACAACCTGCCGAGAGACAGCCATTTGCGTGATACCAACGACGCGATTGCGGCGGATTTTGGGGGTGTGTTCCAAATGATCGTCGAGGTCGAGGACGACCCCGCCCGCACCCAAGCGGTCGCCGAAGCCCTGATCGAAGCAGCGCGGCCGGGCACGGTACTATCCGAGGCCGGTCTTGTCCGGTGGCGCGGGTCGGACCCAGGTGCCGCCTCGCAAGCGAATGGTCTTCTTCCTGACGGTCTGATCACGGCGCTACGCCCCGGCGAGGCAACCCAACGGATTTTCGTCACCATGCCGGAACCGATGCGCGACGCCGAAACATTGAACCTATACGAACGGTTGTTCGAGGTCGCGCAACAGGCCGGTGCGGACCGGGTTTTCGGGATGCCCGTGGTCATGCGGCAAGAGGGCATGGCGCTGATCACCGAACTGGCGCGGAGCCTGGTGATCGCTTCGCTGGGCGCATCGCTTTTCGTGGCCTACGCCTTTCGCAAACCGTGCATTCTGCCCCTGCTTCTCATCGTCAATGTCCTGCCCCTGATGATCGCGGGCGGCGCGCTGCATCTCTTCAACGAAGGGCGGCTGACCCCGACCGCCGTCCTCGCGTTGACCATCGCCTTCGGCATCGCCATCGACGACACCATTCATTTCCTGGGACGGTTCTACAGGTCACGCGAGAACGGGGAGTCGGTCGGCCCGGCGCTCAGGCTGGCGACCGGCAGCGCAGGGCAGTCCATGGTGCTGACGACGATGCTCTTGAGCGCTGGGCTGGCGGTGACGCTGTTCAGTGGTTTCGCCCCGATCCGGCTGTTCGGCGGCATGATCATTGCTATTCTCTGGGCCGCCCTTCTGGCGGACTTGCTGGTATTGCCCGCTTTGCTGAACGTGAGGAATAAAGGAGGCTCCGAATGCGTGGAATGATCTTGGCGCTCGCGCTGGCCGCGCCCGGTCTCGCCGCAGCGGACCCTTTTCAGGCCCTTGCCGGTGCCTGGCAAGGGTCGGGCACGGTCCGCGAAACAACCGCGGCACCGTTGGAGCAGGTCCGCTGCCGGGTGACGAATACCTACGACGCAGCGCGCGGACATCTGACCGTGAAGGGGCTGTGTGTCCTCGCCGGTAGGCGGCTGGATATCGCCGGGGCGCTGA
>DOUP01000167.1 GCA_003520545.1 Maritimibacter sp.
TCGATGTCCCCGCCGTCCTATTCGTTTGCTTTGCAACCATTTCGGATAACCTATTGGGCGAAATTGTGGCGCAGATCAGGCCCACCTATGCTTTTGCGCTCAGAAAGGCAGTTTATTCAATTTTTGGGGCGAAAAGGCATTTGAAACCTTAAGGTTTTCCATACTTCTTGGTCTAATTTCGGGTTCGTTTTCAGTCACTTAAGTGAACTATTCGGTACAAAACAACGGTTTTTATTCGTGATTCGAATCACCGTTTGACCCGCGATTTCGTCCCAAAGCGGCGAAAAATCGAGGTGGGTTTCTTATCACTTGGGACGTGGTGTCGCGCAGGGTTTCCGGGTGGGCCGCCGATCTCGATCCGCCCCCGTGACGCCGTTTTGGCGCTCCGGATCACCACCATTCGGCCGCGGTGCTGCCGCCGCGGTTATCTCGGCCGCTGTGGCCAGATGGCCGGTGCGCAAGGACGTGATCAATACTCCCGGAATGCGCGTTGCATCGAATCTGCGATGGGTTTGACGAGATACTGGGCAAAGGTTCGCTCCGCCGTCTGGATCATCACGAGCACCGGCATGCCGGGGACCGGGCTGAAACCGGGAATGCGATTGAGCTCGTCTGCCGGGATCTTGACGCGGGCCACGTAGACTTCGCGCGGCGTGTCGGACTTGCTATCCACGATGGCGTCGGCTGAGACATAGAAGACCTCGCCGCTCAGGATCGGTGTGGTTCGGGCGTTGAGCGCGGTGAGACGGACCGAGGCGTGCTGGCCGATCTGGACGCTGTCGATGTCGGTGCGGGCGATCATGGTTTCGATGATAAGCGGCACATCTGTGGGAAGGATTTCCGCGATCACCTTACCGGCCTCGACCACCCCGCCGGCACTCGCATAGTTCAACCGGATCACCGTGCCCGATACGGGCGCCTCAACGACGACGCGGCGTAGCACGGATTTCGCGTCGCGTTCCTTTTCGCGCACGGTATCCAGTTCGGTCTGCACGCTCTCCAACTCGTCCAGGGCTGCCTGGCGATAGGTGTCGATCGCCTGGGTCTTCTGGGCTTCATACTTGGCACGCAACTCCCGGCTTTCGTTGATCTCGGCGTCGATGCGGCCCAATTGCCCCTCCGCTTCGGCAAGGGCGCGTTGCAGGACATTGAATTCGGAGCGGCGGATGAGCTTGCGTTCGAGCAGGGTCTCTTTTGCATCCCGGTCTTCGCGCAGGAGCGCCATCTGCCGGATCATCGATTTGCGCTGCACGCGGTAGCCTTCTTCGCGGCTGTCGAGAACGGCGATGTTGCGTTCGATGAGGGCGATGTCGTTTTCAAGCCGGGAGCGTGCCACTTTGAAAGACAGGAACTGGCTGTCCATCATGGTCGCGACTTCGGGGTCGGCGCGCGCTTCGAGTAGCCATTTCGGAAACACCAGTTCCGACTCCGCGTTATACTCCGCGAGGATCCGCGCTTCGATGGCTTCCAGTCGGACGCGGCGCAGGAACAGGGCACGTTCGTTCGACAGGGCAGTGGTCTCGTCCAGCCGCAGGATCGGGTCGCCGGCTTTCACGCGGTCGCCTTCGTTCACATGGAGTTCCGCAATGATGCCACCCTCCAAATGCTGGATCATCTTGTTGCGCCCGGTCGCAACGAATGAGCCGGGGGCCATGACGGCGGCGGCGAGCGGCGCGGAAAAGGCCCAGAATCCAAAGCCGCCGAAGGCCGAAGCGATCAGAAGCAGGCCGATCATCACCAGTTTCGTGATCTTGCGCGGCACCTCGGCATCCCAAGGGGCGACATCATGATCAATGGTCACGGGAAGGTTGGTCATGGTCATGCCGGTGCTCCTTCTAGAGGGGGCATTTTGTCGGTGCTCGCGGTCTGGCGGGCGGCGCGTCGTTCTGCCAGTTGTTTGAGGATCTTGTCGCGCCAGCCGAACATCGAGATATGGCCGCTATCGAGCACCATGATCTTGTCGACCGCCGTCAGGATCGCGGGTTTCTGGGTGATGACGATGGTGGTGATCCTGTTGTCGCGGGCGTGCCCGAGCGCGCGAACGAGCGCCGCGTCACCATGCGTGTCGAGGTTGGAATTCGGTTCGTCCAGCACGAGGAACTTGGGGTCGCCGAAGAAGGCCCGGGCAAGGCCGATACGCTGTTTCTGTCCGCCTGACAAAGGCGCACCATCGGCGGCGACCATCGTTTCATAGCCCTGCGGCAGGTCCGCGATCATGTCGTGGACATCGGCCAGCATCGCGGCGCGGTAGATCGCCTCGTCCGAGGCATCGTTGCGCATCCGGGCGATGTTGGCTTTGATCGTGCCGGGAAACAGCTGCACGTCTTGCGGCAGGTACCCGACGATCTCGCCAAGCTGTCTTGGGTCCCAGTTGCGCAGGTCCATGAGGTCGAGACGGACGGCCCCGGAGGTGGGCAGGATCGACCCCACCAGCATCTTGCCAAGCGTCGTTTTTCCAGCGCCCGAGTTGCCGATGATCGCCAGCGTCTCGCCCGCGCCGATGGTGAAGGTGAGGGCGTTCAGAACGACGTTCTTGGTGCCTGCCGGGACGAAAAGCAGGCGCTCGACATCCACCCGGCCTTCGGGATTTGGAAGCCGGAGCTTGTCGTTCCGGCGGGCGGAGCGGTTCAGAAGGTTCGCGACCCGCTCATAGGCCCCGCGAGCCATGAGGTAGCTGTTCCAGCCTTCGATCGACCCTTCGATCGGGGCGAGCGCACGACCGGCCACGATGGAAGCCGCGATCACCATGCCGCCGGTCATCTGGCCGTCGAGCGCCAGCCAGGCGCCCCAGCCCAGCATCCCGATCTGCGCCATGAGGCGAAACATCCGGCTGGCCGATGCGGTCAGGATGTTGCGGTCCTGGGCCCGTACCTGTGCCTTGAGCGACGAGGCCGTGTCGGTGCCCCAGATGCGCACGGCTTCCGGGATCATCGCCATGGCGTTTATGATCTGGCTGTTGCGCGCCATCGAGTCGAGATGAAGGTTCGCACGCACTTGCGCGGTATTGGCTTCCTTGAACCCCTCGGACGTGATCTTCTGGTTGATGAAGGCCAACAGGGCCAGGAGCATGGCGGTTGCGATGACGATCATACCCAGGTGCGGGTGGATCAGGAAAATCGCAAGGATGAAGAAGGGTGTGAAGGGCACGTCAAGGAAGGACAAGAGCGTCCCGGAAACCAGGAAACCGCGCAGGGTCTGGAGGTCGCCAAGCACCTGGTATTCACGCCCGTTCGAGTGCAGCGAGGCCTGTGCGGCGGCCGACAGGACCGGCGACCCCAAGCGCGTCGCCACGTCCACGGCAGTGCGCATGAGGACAAAGCGGCGGATCGCATCGAGCATGGCCTGGATCACGATCGCACCGACGATGACCACGGTCAGCATGACCAGCGTATCTATCGAACGCGAGGTCAGAACGCGGTCGGAGATCTGGAACAGGTAGAGCGGGACAGAAAGGATCAGGACGTTCGTGCCCGTGGTCATGAGCACCACGAACAGCATGTTTCCGGTGATCCGCTTTTTGACCTTGCCGAGCGTCTTGGAGTGATCCTCCGGCTCCATGCGGCGGTGCATTGTCGGGGTGGTGGGGCCACGCGATCCGCCACCCCCGCCGTCGCCATTTGGGGTGCGCGCAAGTGTACCCCGGTCTTCCGGCGACGCGTCTTCGACGGTTTCGACCTCCTTGGCGGCCCCAAGGATCATGCGCGGGTTTCGGTCTCTGTCTGCAACGTCGGGTGCACCGGCGCTTTCCGTTTCTTTACTGGACATCATTTCCCCCACTGGTTGTCATCTCAACCCGGCAGCCTCAGGCCACCATCGTACTCAATGTGTCGAAAGCGCCGGAGCCGGAACCCGACCCGTCGTTGCCGCCGCCGAACCCGGCGTCATGATCGTTTTGTTCCTGGTCGATGAGCAGCCCATCGGCCAGGAAGGCGACCGCTTCGGAGGCAAGATCGCCCAGGGCTCCCTCGCCAAAGTCCATGTCGAATAGATCGCCCTCGGTATCCAGCATCCCGGCCTGGTAAATCACCGCGTCGGAATAGACGCCGTCATAGGTCATGACCTCGCTGTCCAATCCGTTCAGCTGGAGGTTGGCGATGTTCGCCAGGATGTTACCTCCCGTGCTGAGGTCGACGCGGTTCATTCCGAGACCTTCGAGAAGGCTTGCAAAGAGCTGCAGAGTGTCCGCGTCCGACAGCATATTGACCTGCACCAGATGGTGCTGCGTCAGGAAGCTGCCCTCGACCGTCAGGATGCGTGGCACGTAGAAATCGTCAAAAGTCTGATCCGTGTTGAAGATCGTTGGGTCGAAGGTGCCGGCGGCGATCGCGTCCAACGCGGCCGAGGCGCTTGCGGTCATGTCGACCCCTTGATCAACGCCGGTGCGACCCAACGTGGCTTCGTTCCACAGAAGGTTGCCCGAGGTTTCCAGCGCGCCTGTCGTGCCGGGGTCGCCCGCGACCACATCGTCGTCGAAAAGCAGGTTCACCTGTTGGATCGAGGCCAGCGAGAGCATGTCGCCCCCCACGAGGATCATGTCGAACCCGCTGTGGAACCCTTGCATTACCGCTGCATTGGCGGCGACGTTGTCGCCGGTGGTCAGATCGAAGGCGTGGAACGTGGTCTCGAATGTCACGACGTCGTCGTCGGAGACGAGATTGATCTGAATGGTGGTGGAGTAATAGACCAGATCGCCGGTCAACTCGGCGACCGCATAAGCGGCTGGTTGGCCTTGGTGCTCGGCGGGGCCGACATAGGTCGGGCCGATGGACGGGTTCTCCATCCACTCGATCTGCGCGATGTTGAAGGTTTCTGTCGGCCCGTTGGTGTTGGTCGACAGTGCGTCCGCGAGAATGATGTCGTGGTCCGAGACCACATTGACCTGCGAGATGATCGACAGGTCATGGGCCGCGCCCCCGACCACGATCAGCGGGGCATCGACCGACGCGTGCTGCAGGACGACTTCGTTCATGAGAAGGTTGTTACCCATGGCGATGCTTTGGATCAGCTCGCCAAGCCCGGAGGTTTCATCCGCGAGCTGGCCCTCTTCGAGCGAGATCACCCCGTCGAGCGTGTCTCCCACGGCCAGCGCCGCGTCATTCAACTCGTCTTCGTCGGGTTCTTCTTCCAGCCCGGAACGAGCTTCGAGACGCTCGGTCAGGGTGTCTGGAATGGCATCCTCCTGCGCGCCGTTCACAATGACGCCCCCGACAGGGATCGCGGCGCTGTACTGGGGCGCGTGACTTCCCGAGCGGAACACGGCGCTGTCGACCCATTCGTTTGCGGAGCCGTCTTGAGCTTCGTCGAAGGCTGACAGGGTGTCATGAAAGTGCTCGACGCTCAGGTCGTCGGTCGGGGGCGTCAACTCGGTGCCGAGCGGGGAGAGCCCCGCAGTCAGCGCAACAAGATGTTGGAACTGGGCATCCAGCGCATCCATCGTGCGCGACGCGGCCAGGTCCGCGTCGAGATCCAGTGGCCGCTGCAATACCAGGTCGTCGTCAAAGAGCCAGTTCGACTGGGCGACGATATTGACCCAGCTGCCCGGCGGGGGCACTTCGAACGGTCCGGTGCGCAGGACATAACTGATGCCCTGACCCTGGAAGTCGTGAAAGCGGAAATGGAGATCCAGAGACCTGTCGACGGAGGGATAGTCGGACCCCGAAAGGCCCACCATGATGCCCGGATAGGGCAGGGGGCCGATGGAATAGGGTGCGGCGTAGAATACGCCGGGGTCGTAGGGGTCGAGGATTAATTCGGAGCGGACCGATACGTCGATCTGGAGAAGCGGATTGCCGTCTTCGATCAACGCTTTGACGGCGCGAAACTCGTCGTATTGCAGCCGGAGGATGCTTTCCTCGACAGCCTGATCGAAAGACCCGATGAAGTGCGCAATGATTTCGGTGTGACGGTCCAGCATGGTTTCAGTCCTTTGAAAACCGTTGACCGGCGGAAGAGGTGATTGCCGGTCAACGGAGTTCTTGTCCCGTCGATAGTGGGATGGGAATTACAGGCGTCCCGACGGGACGGTGCCTGTTCAAAGGTCCCTCTCCCCTCGGGTTGCGGAGGGGAGAGAGGGGACGCGCCCTGGCCGTGGGGTGGCCGTTGGCGGGCGTGTCCGTTGGTGGTCCTACGCGGGTTACGCGTCGTCGTCACCGATGCTGTAGGTGGAGTTCATGTTGCCACCAACGACCGTGGTATCCACGGTGTTTCCGAGCACGTTGGCCCCCATGACGATCGACTGGTTGAACGCCATCACGTCCTGGATCGCATCAGCCGAAGCGCTGGCCGAGCCACCGACGTAACCGTCGTCACCGTTGCCGGAACCCCAGGCCCCGACGTCGCTGGCGAAGGCATCATCTTCGTCGTCCTGGCCATGCCCAGGCTTCTTGAAGCCCCAGCCGCCGTGACCGCCACCGTGACCGCCACCGTGGCCGTTATCGTCGTCTGCCGCGGCACCACCGCCTGCAGCCGAGATACCGTCGCCGGTTTCAGCAGTCCCGCCGCTGACCGTGCCATTCACGGTGAAACCACCGTTGTTGGCGACGGACGGGTTGTGAAGCTCGTCATTGTCGTAGTTGTTGTTCGACTGCGCCGTGACCAGCCCGGTATCGTTGCCGTTACCGTTAAGGGCTTCTTCCAAGATGTCGCTGAGGTTCATCTCGTTGCCCGGATCGTAGTTGATCTCGCCTTCGGCGAACATGATGTCACCAACGGTCGCATCGTCGATGTCGATGGAGTCGTTATCGTCGGGCATGTAGCCTTTCATCTGCATGTCCACGAGAACGTCCACGTCCACGGTCGTATTCGACGTGTTCGTGTTGTCATTGGTCGACGAGGTGTTCGACGTGTTCGAGTTGCTGTTGCCGTTCGAGTTGCTGTTGGTGTTGCCGTTGGTGTTGCCGTTGTCGTTGTGGTTGCCGTTCAGGCTACCGTTCAGGTTGCCATTGAGGTTACCGTTGCCGTTGAGGTTGGTGCTCTCCGACGATTGGTGCTGGCCCTGACCTTGCAACTGGCCTTGGCCCTGCGCCTGAAGCTGCGCTTGCAGTTCGGCTTGAGCCTGAGCCTGAGCCTCAGTCTGCGACTGGTTCTGGTTACCGGCATTTCCTGCCGGCGGGTGATGATGGCCGCGATGTGAACGTCCCATTTTGATTCTCCTAGTAGATAGGGTTCGGACGCCGTCACTCATTTCTCAAACGGTCGTCGAACCTGTTACGTTGTGATGGGGATGATCCCCGCTTTTCCGGGGCCCGAAGCTGTGAAACAGGGCGATGGAAAAGCACCGACCGTTCTGGCCGACGCTGATCAATTTGAGCCGATGACCGAGTCGCAAATAGTTGGAAATAAGATTATCCACCTCATTTGCTCACTTAGGGTTTTGAAACCTAACGAAAATTTTCCCGGCAAGACCAGGAACTAGCCCATTTTGCTAACCAGAGATCCGGGTGGGTGAAAAATGTGACACCCTGCACAGCTAGCCATTTGGCGGATTATTGTAGGATTGATACCCCGGATATTGGTTGCAATTTGCAGTGGATTTCACCCAGTCGCAGGATTTTATCACATGAAATCCGGTGTTTGGCGAATGCGCCGATGCCGAAGGACAGGGGGTGCCCAAGGGATATAGATACTGTGGATAGATTAACTTAGGTAGAAAACGTGTTATCGTCCCATCATTGAAAGCTGATCGAAGTGATTACGATCGAAATCAATCTAAAGCTGCTGGTCTGCCACTAGGAGGGCGCACTGGAAATCACGTGGCAACGCTTGAGGGGGCGAAGATGCGTATTCCGACACATGATGAATTGGTAGAGCTGAGATCGCCTGGACCCGAAGAGAACCGCGCGCGATTTCTGTTCAGTTTCGTAGGGTCCGGGCGACTGTTCTCCGACGTGGTATTGCGCACGATCGAAACTGAATTTGACGACGTCCGGGCGTCCCGGATGCCGGATCTGGATACATGGGCGCTCGTGCAGCGCGACGGGACACGGTTCGGGCATCTACAGTCCCGTATGCTTATCGTTGACGAACGCGATATCGAACGCTTTGCAAGACTCGTTGGTGAAATTGATCCGTTGTTGGACGACGTCCGCCTCGTTCTGGCGGCCCGGAGTGACGAAAGTGCGCGCCGCCTGCTTACGTTCCATGGACCGATGATTGCGGATCACAAGATCAGCATCCTCCCCATGAACCTGAACCTGACGACATGGATACAGCTTGTGCGCGCGATTGATTGCGGTGCCAACTACCTGCCGTCGAACATCCTGTATTCCGATTGGGCCGAGGTTCAGCCCGTGCCGGATGCCGTGGTCGATGCGCCGAGTGAACAAATGCAGTCGGCCGAGGTTGATACGCCACAGGCGGCTGCCGCCCTGCCCGGGACCGTGTAGCCGAAGCTCACCCCGCGGGAAGCGGAAGTGTTGAAACTGGTTGCGGCCGGGCAGCCCAACAAGGTGATCGCGAACGAACTGGACGTCTCGTCGCACACCGTGAAACTCCATATTCATCGGATCATCGCGAAGCTCGGGGTTCACAACCGGACGGAAGCGGCGGTTTGGTATCACCAGACCCGTCATGATTGACGCGCGGGGCCGCCCCCCGGCGTCGGCTTTGCCGAACGTGCCGCCAGAGTTCGACAGATTGCTCACGCGCGTCGGTTACCTGAACTACGCGTGGACCAACACCGAGAGCATGTTGATCCACATTCTGGCCGGACTGGTGCCGACCGACAAGGAAACCGCGACCATCATCCACGTCTCGCTCAATACGACGAGGGCGCGGATCGATTTGCTCGAACGGCTGGCAAAACGGGGCGATGGACCTCTGCCGGAAGCCGCGACGGACCGTATCCTGAAACTGACCCGCAGGATGCGCCGCCTGTCGGGCATTCGCAATCGCTTGAACCATTCGCTCTACGCATTCGACCCGGACGCCGGGACAATGCGGTCGATCCAAATGAAGATCGCCGATCGCAAGACGGGGTTCCGGATCGGGGAGGAAACGATGCTGGACGAGGCGAGTGTCGAAGCGCTCGATCAGACGCTCAATGAAATACGTAGCGCAAATACAGAAATTTGGACTATGATAGCGGAATACGATTTGCCGGGTTGACCATTGCGCGGCGGTGGATTGCCGATCCGCAGCAATTGACTGTTTTACTTGGAAAGGATGCGCCCTGCCTGTAGTGTGTCATTACTAACCAATGCCTTACGCGAACTCCATAACTCTGAGGCAGCTTGAAGTCCTCAACGGGATCATTGCTGGCGGATCGATCCGCCAAGGTGCAATAATTCTCGGCGTGTCACAACCGACCGTCTCTCACCAGTTGGCGAAACTGGAAGAAACCTTGGGTATGGAGTTGATCAATCGCGACCGGCAGCGAAGCGAGCTTCTGACACGCGCTGGTGGGCATTGGGCCCGGATCACCCGCAAAGTGCTTCACGATATCGAGCTTGGGTTCGAGCAGCACGCGCAACTCTTCGATGGCAACAGTTACAAGATCGCTTTTGCGACGATCCCGTCCCATCGGGGACGGATTGTCGGAATCGCGTCGCGGATCGCCCGCGAAGAGCCGGTGATCTCGGAATTCGCGCTCAGATGGGCGCCGTCCAGCGAAACCGTCCGGGAACTGCTGGAGGTCCGCAAAGCGAACGTCGCGCTCCTGGCCTTGACTGGACCGGACGGTAACATGCCGGGGTATACGACCCGCGTGCTTTACGAAGATCGGATCATTTGGGCCGTGCCAACCTCGGTGAGCGACGACCTGGCCCAAAGCATTCTTGCGGGCGAAGAAGAGGTCTCCGGACGCGCTATGCCTCAGGCCCTGTTAAACCGGGTCGTTGTCGAAGTGCCGCATCTTTGGCGCCAGAAGAGTGAGGAATGGTTCGCGACAAAGTTGCCGTCGGCCACCCCGTTTTTCTGGAGTGATCTTCACCATAACGCTGCGGAGATCGTTGCAGAAGGGTTGGCCACCTGCCACGTCTCCACGACACTCTTTGAAAACCTCCCGCCCCGCGTTCGCGACTGCGTCCGGTTTTACGATACCGGCATCGTTGCACAACGTATGGGCCTCGCGATGCCGCAACAGATGGCGACGAACAAAAAGCTTCTGGCGTTCTTCGAAAAACTCGCCAGTGAAATCCAACATCATTACCGGGCCAAGCTCGACAATGCCCGCCCGAACAATGGGAGCGACATCCCGGTTCTCGGGTCTTACCCCGCAAAATGAAAGCCCGGTGCGGCACGGCGCTCTCGCGTTCAGGTCTCGGCAGACGTCAGGGTGGGCAGCGTCCAATAGGTGAGATCTGGCAGGACGTCGTCGGCGTCACTGAAGTCATCTGCGGCGGTATAGGCGGAAGGGGTCACGATGGTTCTGAGACCTGCGGCCCTGGCCGAACGCAGTCCGTTCTCGCTGTCTTCGAATGCGACACAGGCGTGTGCCGGCAGGTCGAGGCGGTCGAGCGCCAACTTGAACACGTCCGGGGCGGGCTTCTTCATTGCGTACTCGTCCCCCGCCGCGATGACGTCAAAGATGTCTTCGGCGGGACAGCCCCATGCCGCGCGAGCCAACACGTCGACGTTGGGGCGGTTGGTGGTGGTCGCCACGGCAACCTTGAGACCCGCCGCGCGCGCCCTGTCGATCAGGTCCGCGACACCGGGGCGCAGAGGGAAGAGGCCGGACGCGATAATCTCGCCGTACTTCTCGGTTTTGGTCCGGTGCAGGATTGCGATCCGGGCGTCGGTCGGACCAGATCGCTTGTGCGCTCGGTAGGTTTTCATACGTTCCTTGCCGCCCGTGGTCTTGAGCAGCCATGCGTAGTCATCCCGCGTCCAATGCCAGTCGATCCCAGCCTCGCGGAAGGTATCGTTGAAAGCCCGGCGGTGCGCTTCCTCGGTTTCCATCAGCGTCCCGTCCACGTCGAAGATGAGGGCTTTCAACCTCATGCGACCAGCCCCGCGGTTTTGCCGATCAGGTCGGGCAGGGCGTCAAAACGGTCGAAGACCGCGGACCGGTGCATGTCATCGACCCGGACTTTTCGATAGCCGCCGGCATAGAGCAGGAACGGAACGCCCGCGGCCTCGGCGGTCGCGGCGTCAATCTCGCTGTCGCCGACGTAGACCCCCGCGCCCCCCAGCGCGTCGAAAGCCTTGTGAAGCGGGGCGGGGTCCGGCTTTTTCACCGTGAGCGTGTCGCCACCGACAACGGCTGCGAACATGTCGGCCATCCCAAGAGCCACAAGCACATCGCGGGTCGGACCAAGTGGCTTGTTCGTGCACAGACCCAGCGGGTGCCCCTCCGCGGACAGCCGGGCAAGTGCATCGGCCACGCCGGGATAGAGCGTCGTCAGGCGTCCGTTCACCTCGTCGTAACTCGTGGCAACCTCTGCATGGATCGTATCGAACGCGCCGGTATCCAGACCCCGCGCCTCCATGACCCGTTCGGTCAGTTTCGGAAGACCGTTGCCGATGAAGGAAATGATCTCGGGCAAGCTGAACTCCGCCAAACCTCGCGCCGCCATAACCCGGTTCACACCCAGCTGGATGTCGGGGGCCGAGTGCACCAGGGTCCCGTCAAGATCGAAAACGATGGGAGCCGCGGTCATCCATCTCTCCATTTTATCGAACAGCCCATGGACGGGACCTGGTCTGCCGGGCCTTGCCCGGTCTCGGCCACCTGTTTCATGGCTTCGAAGAGATCACGGCGCAGGCCCTCAGGCGCCGTGTCTTTGTGGCTCGCATCCAGCCGCCCCCGGTATTGCAGGCCGTGGCTTGCATCGAAGCCGAAGAAATCCGGCGTGCAGGCGGCGCCGTAGCTGCGCGCAACGTCCTGGCCTTCGTCGTAGAGGTAAGGGAACGGGAAGTCGTTGGTCTGGGCGAGGTCCCGCATGGCGTCGAAACTGTCGGCGGGATAGGCCTTGGCATCATTCGAGGAAATCGCCGCAACACCGATGCCGAGCGCCTCCAACTCTCGTGTGTCCCGGATAATCCGGTCCAGCACGGCGCGGACATAGGGACAATGGTTGCAGATGAACATGACCAGCGTGCCACGCGGGCCCGCGATGTCCGCGAATGAAACCAAACGACCGTCCGTGGCAGGCAGGGTGAAGGAGGGTGCTTGCCACCCAAAGTCGCAAACCGGTGGTGTGACTGCCATTAAGCGTCCTCCTGCTTCTGGAAATCAGCGACACCTTTGCCGATCTCTGACAAGATGTCCAAAACGGCGTCTGGATCCGCGCCCGGAACCGCATGGCGGCCCGCGGCGTTCATTTTGGAACATGGGAGTTGGCTTTTGGATTGGATCACGAACGGTTGGAGCGCCTTGTGGGAGGGCACGCTCCTCGCTCCCGACATCATCGCGCTACGAACACTCGTCGCGGCGGTGCTCGGCGGGATCATCGGGATTGAACGCGAGTTGGTCGGGCGGCCCGCAGGTCTGCGCACCCATATGCTGATTTCGGTGTCATCGGCGATTTTCGCAATGGTGGCGCTGGAACTGTTTACCGAAGCCACGCGCCAGTCCTCCAATTCCGACCCCGTCCGGATTATCGAAGCGGTCACGGCGGGTGTGGCCTTCATTGCGGCCGGGGCCATCTTCCGGGACCGGGGGGATGGGGTGCACGGGTTGACCACGGGCGCCGGGCTTTGGGCCGCAGGTGCGATCGGAACCGCTGTCGGCGCGGGATACATCGCGCTCGCACTTGTGTCCTTCGTCGTGGTTTTCGTCATCGTGGCCGTCATCCGGTTGATTGAAAAACGCGTTTTCTAGGCGGCAGTCGCATTGGCCTGCACGGCAGCCCGGATCGCCCGCATAT
>DOUP01000166.1 GCA_003520545.1 Maritimibacter sp.
GCGGATCATGCGCCATGTAGCCCACGGAATAGAGATGCACGAGCGAAGACACCGTGGTCACCACGATCAGCATGATCGAGGTCAGCCGGTCCAGCCGAATGCCCCAGTCCGCCGCCAGCGTGCCGCTCTCGATCCACGTCAGCACGGTGATGTGCTGCGTTTCGGACGGGTCGAGCGTCAGGAAGACGATCCAGGACAGGATCGCGGCGAGGAACAAAAGCGCGGTGGTCAGAACCTGCGCCCCCTTGTCACCGATGATCCGGTGCCCGAACCCCGCGATGATGGCGCCGATAAGCGGCGCGAAGAGGATGATCGTTGCCATGTCCGTCAGCCTTTCATCACGTTGNNAGAGCGTGAAGACCTGCCCCACCAGATCGCCCATGAAAGAGGAAAACGCGACGAGGTTGATGTTGACCGACAGAAGCATCAGTTCGATCGACATGAGCAGAATGATCACGTTCTTGCGGTTCAGGAAGAGCCCGAAAATGCCGATGACGAAAAGCGCCCCCGCCAATCCCAGGTAATGTTCAAGTCCAACCATCTCAGTCCCTCCGGGCTTTTGCCCGTTGTTGATTCTGTCACCCTCGACGGTGACGCATTTTCATGGCGGCCCGGACAGGCCGCCGGTCGTCTCTCAGAGCCCCTGGCCCGGCTTCACGTCCCGCATCTCCAGCGCCTTGGCAGGATCACGGTGCATCTGTGCGATGACATTCTGACGCTTGATATCCTTGCGGTGACGCAGGGTGAGCGTGATCGCCCCGATCATCGCGACCAGCAGGATCAGACCCGCCAGCTGGAAGAGCAGGATGTAATCGTCATAGATCAGCTGCCCGAGGGCGGCGGTGTTCTCGACCTCGGCCATGTCCGGCGTGATCGCGGCCCGCGCGGCCTCGGCCCCGTCCGAGAACTGCCAAGTGCCAAAGACCATGCCCAACTGCATGAGCAGGATGACCCCGATCAACAGCGCGAGCGGCATGTATTTCGCCATCCCCGCCTTCAACTCGGCAAAGTCGACATCCAGCATCATCACCACGAAGAGGAACAGAACCGCGACCGCACCGACGTAGACGATCATCAAAAGCATCGCGACGAACTCCGCGCCCAGAAGCACAAACAACCCGGTGGCCCCGATAAACGCCGTGATCAGCCAGAGCACCGAGTGAACCGGGTTGCGGCTCACCACCGTGAACAGGCCGCCCACCAACGTGGTCAGCGCGAAGGCGTAGAATGCAAAATCGGCAACGCTCATGCGTTCCCCTCCTCATCGTCCTGCTCGGCAAAGACCTCTTGGGCCAGTTCGAGCGCATGGTTCATGGCCGGAAGCCCACCCAGCATCGACATCTGGTAAATGACTTCGGCGATTTCCTGTTTCGTGCCCCCCGCTTCCAGCAGGTGACGCACGGTGTACTTGATCTGCGGGTCCGCCGTGGCGCCGGTCGCGACCAGCCCCGCCAGCGAAATCATCAGCCGCGTCTTCGCGTCCAAGCCCTCCGGGTTGAAGGCGTTGCCAAACATCGCCTCCATCCAGTCACGCGGCATGGTCGGCATGAGCTTGTCCAACCCTTCCGGCTGGAACGTCTCAAGCGCCGGGTTGAAGGCTTTCAGCATCGCTGTGCCCTGCTCCATCATGCGCGCGTATGTCTTGGTGAAATCGCTCATCGGTAGGGTGCATCCAGC
Organism: Maritimibacter sp.; assembly: GCA_003520545.1. GTDB lineage: Bacteria > Pseudomonadota > Alphaproteobacteria > Rhodobacterales > Rhodobacteraceae > Maritimibacter. The sequence continues at coordinate 1,678 of DOUP01000166.1, forward strand.
TCCAGGTTGCGGGCAATTTCGGCTTCCCAGCGGTCGCCGTTCTCAAGCAGCTTTTCCTTGTCGTAGAACAGCTCTTCGCGGGTCTCGGTCGCGAACTCGAAATTCGGGCCTTCGACAATCGCGTCGACCGGGCAGGCTTCCTGGCAGAAGCCGCAATAGATGCACTTGGTCATGTCGATGTCATAGCGCGTGGTGCGGCGCGATCCATCGTCGCGCGGTTCCGCGTCGATGGTGATCGCCTGCGCCGGACAGATTGCCTCGCACAGCTTGCAGGCGATACAGCGCTCTTCCCCGTTGGGATAGCGGCGCAGCGCGTGTTCACCGCGGAAACGAGGCGACAGCGGGCCCTTTTCGTGCGGATAGTTCAACGTCGCTTTCGGCTTGAAGAAATACTTCAGCCCCAGCTGGAAGCCTTTGATCCAGTCAAAGAGCAGGAAGTATTTGACCGAGCGGGTGTAGTCGAATGCCATTCGTTAGCCTCCCACGGTCCAGCGGGCATAGGTGCCCCAGAACGCGCCGTATTGTGCAAAGAAGGCCACCAGCACAACCCAGGCCAGCGACACGGGAAGGAACACTTTCCAGCCGATGCGCATCAGTTGGTCGTAGCGGTAGCGCGGCGTGATCGCCTTCACCATCGCGAAGATGAAGAAGAAGAAGACGATCTTGATGAAGAACCAGATCATGCCATCGGGCAGCGCCTCGATCGGGGACAGCCAGCCGCCGAAGAACAGCAGCGAGACCAGCGCGCACATCAGAACGATGGCCACGTATTCGCCGATCTGGAACAAAAGGAAGGGCGTGGAGGAATATTCCACCATGTAGCCTGCAACCAGCTCCGATTCCGCCTCTGGCAAGTCAAACGGCGGGCGGTTGGTTTCCGCCATGGCCGAGATCAGGAACAGGAAGACCATCGGGAAATGCGGAATCCAGTACCACGAGAAGATCCCCATGCCGTCCTGCGCATTCACGATGTTGCCGAAGTTCATCGACCCGGTGGAGATGATCACGCCAATGATGATCAGGCCGATGGAGACCTCGTAGGAAATCATCTGCGCGGCGGACCGCAGCGACCCCAGGAACGGATACTTGGAGTTCGACGCCCAGCCGCCCATGATCACGCCGTAAACCTCGAGCGAGGAGACGGCGAAGACGAAGAGCACGGCGACGTTGATGTCGGCCAGGACCAGGCCGTCCCCGAACGGGATCACGGCCCAGGCCACCATGGCCAGGACGAGCGAGAGCATCGGCGCGAGGAAGAAGACGAACTTGTCCGCCCCCGCCGGCACCACGATCTCTTTCACCACGTATTTCAGGAAGTCCGCGAAGGACTGCAAAAGCCCGAAAGCCCCCACAACGTTCGGCCCCTTGCGCAGCTGCACGGCCGCCCAGACCTTGCGGTCGAAGTAGAGCAGGAAGGCCAGCGCCACGAGAAGCGGCACGACGACCAGCAGCACCTGGCCCACGAGGGTCAGGGCGATGCCCAGATTGGTTTGCGTGAAGAATTCATACATCTTAGGTTTCGCCTCAGATCGTCGGTATTCCGTTTTCCTTGCAAGCCTCGGTGACGACTTCCGCGTCAATCTTGGCCAATCCATCGGGCAGCGCATCGGAGATCACGTATGCCGCGTCCCCATGCCAGACCTCGCCCTTGCGGTCCACACCTGTGCGCACATGCCGCGCAAATCCGTATCCGCGAATAACTGCGTATTGGGCTGCCGCGCATTCGGCATAGTCCGCAACGTCCTGCGTGCCACGCGCGCCCGTCATCCGGACATCGAAGGCAACGAGGTCGCCGTCCAGCAGCCGCGTGTCGATCCCGAGATACTCGGGTTCAAACGGCGTCACCGCCGCCTTGGCCGATGCCATCGCACGGCTGACCTCGGCTTGCTCGGCGCAAGCCGTCAGCGACAGCAGCGCCGCGCCGAGATATGCGGCGGGACGGATCACTCCGCCGCCACCTTTTCCGACCCGCGCGCCTTGGCGTTCGCGGACAACTCGGCCATCACCTCGGACGCCCGGGTGATCGGGTTCGTGAGGTAATGATCCTTGATCGCGGGCTTGAAGGTCGCCTTGCCCGGCGCCTTGACGGTGAGCGGCTGCCATGCGTTTTCGGCCACCACGTCCACGTTCCCCAGGTGCGGGTGCGCCTCGACCAGCGCGCGGCGCAGGCCAGCAAGGCTGTCCCACGGTTGCGTGGCGTCCAGTTCCGCCGACAGCGCCCGCAGGATCGCCCAGTTTTCCTTGGCCTCGCCCGGCGGGAAGCCCGCGCGGAGCGCAAGCTGCGGACGACCCTCGGTGTTCACGAAGAGGCCGTTTTCCTCCGTGTAGGCGGCCCCCGGCAGGATGATGTCGGCCCGGTGCGCCCCACGGTTGCCGTGGCTTCCCATGTAGATCACGGTCGGCCCCGCATCTATCTCGATCTCGTCGGCGCCCATGTTAAAAATGACCTCGGCACCGTCCGTGGCGGCTTTCATGCCGCCCTCGGTCACCGCGCCCACGTCCATCGCACCGACGCGGCCCGCCGCCGTGTGCAGCACCATGAACTTACCGCCGGTGTTTTCCGCAAGCTTCATGGCATGGGCCAGAACCGCTTCGCCATCGGCCTCGGTCAGCGCGCCCATGCCCACGATCACCAAGGTGTTCTTGGCCTTGGTCTCATCCGAAATGGTCTTCTCGGACAGCGCCACCACCGCCGCGCGGTCGTCGCCGACATGCACGTAATCATAGGTCAGATCGACACCCGGCTCGCCGACATAGCCAACGGTCGCGCCGTTGATCCAGGCCTTGCGAATACGCGCGTTCAGCACCGGGGCCTCGTCGCGCGGGTTGGTGCCGATCAACTGGATCATCTCGGCATTGTCGATGTCTTCAATGGTCGCGGTGCCCACGTAGCCGGACCGGTTGCCCGCCGGCAGCTTGGCACCATCCACGCGGCACTCGGTGGTGCCCCCCAGTCCTTCGATCAACTGCCTGAGCGAATAGGCGGCTTCAGTCGAGGCCAGATCGCCCACCAGGCCCGTGACCTTCTTGCCCTTCATCGCCTCGGCTGCGGCCGAAAGCGCCTCGGGCCATGTCACGGCGGTCAACTTGCCGTTCTTGCGCACGTAAGGGCGGTCCAGGCGCTGACGGCGCAGACCGTCCCAGACAAAGCGCGTCTTGTCGGAAATCCATTCCTCGTTCACGCCGTCATGGTTGCGCGGCAGGATCCGCATCACTTCGCGCCCCTTCGTATCCACCCGGATGTTGGAGCCGAGCGCATCCATCACGTCGATGGTCTCGGTCTTGGTCAGCTCCCACGGACGCGCGGTATAGGCATAGGGTTTCGACGTCAGCGCGCCCACCGGGCACAGGTCGATGATGTTGCCCTGCAGGTTCGAGTCGAGCGTCTGGTTCAGGTAGCTGGTGATCTCGGCATCTTCGCCGCGCCCGGTCTGCCCCATCTGGTGAATGCCCGCGACCTCGGTCGTGAAGCGCACGCAGCGGGTGCAGGAAATGCAGCGCGTCATCTGGGTCGAGACCAGCGGGCCAAGGTCCAGGTCCTCGGTCGCGCGCTTCGGCTCGCGGTAACGCGAGAAATCCACGCCGTAAGCCATCGCCTGATCCTGAAGGTCGCATTCGCCGCCCTGGTCGCAGATCGGGCAATCCAGCGGGTGGTTGATGAGCAGGAACTCCATCACCCCTTCGCGCGCCTTCTTCACCATCGGCGAATTGGTCTCCACCACCGGCGGCTCCCCTTCCGGCCCGGGGCGCAGATCGCGCACCTGCATCGCGCAGGAGGCAGCGGGCTTCGGCGGACCGCCCACCACTTCGACCAGGCACATCCGGCAGTTGCCCGCGATGGACAGCCGCTCGTGATAGCAAAAGCGCGGCACTTCGACCCCGGCCTGTTCACAGGCCTGAAGGATGGTCATCGCACCATCCACCTCGATCTCTTCACCGTCGATCACAACTTTTTTCAGGTCGCTCATGTGCCTACCTATTTCCCTGCCGGGGCGTCCCGGCGACTTTCATTCCGCGGCCATTACCCCGCATCCCGATCCGGGATGCCGCCTGGCCTATCGAAGACGGGGCCAACCGAAAACCATGGCCCTGCCTGCATTTACCATTCCGACCGCGCGACAGACGATCATCGTTCGATCCATGTCGTCACGCGCTGGATCTCGTCCCATGTCGGGCTTCCCGCAGCCTGCTCAGTGTCGACTTGCTCGCAGATGTTCGCGACCACCGTTTCGTTCACCGACTGGCTGTTCCCGTCCCACTCCAGTTCCGCATATTTGGCCTGGTTGTAGGCGTCGATCTGCTCGTTGATCGCCGCGCCCGCTTCTGAGGCCTGCTTCGGGTCGGAGTTGGCCACGTAAAGCCCGTTCGGCTCTGTGCAGTCGGGCGACTGGCGCATGGAGACCGGCGGCTGCGCCCCGAATTTCTGCGGGCATTGCGACACGAAAAGGAACGCCATCGTGGTGTGGGTCTGACACTCCAGATAAAGCTGCTGCGATTCCGTCAAGTCCACCGCCTGAACCGTGGTGGGCGCCAACAGGGCCAAAATACCTATGATTGCATGTTTCATGATCACTCCGCCGCTACGGCCGCGCTGATACGACCCGATTTCTGTGCCTTGATCCGATCCTCGATCTCTTCGCGGAAGTTGCGGATCAGACCCTGGATCGGCCAGGCCGCCGCGTCGCCGAGCGCACAGATCGTGTGCCCCTCAACCTGCTTGGTCACGTCGAAAAGCATGTCGATCTCTTCCAGTTCCGCTTCACCGCGCACGAGGCGTTCCATGACCCGCATCATCCAGCCGGTGCCCTCGCGGCAGGGCGTGCACTGGCCGCAGCTTTCGTGCTTGTAGAACTTGGACAACCGCCAGATCGCCTTCACGATGTCGGTGTTCTTGTCCATCACGATCACCGCGGCGGTGCCAAGGCCCGAGCCAAGCTCGCCACGCAGGTAATCGAAGTCCATGATGGCGTCCTTCATCTTCTCGCCGCGCACGACAGGCACCGAAGAGCCGCCGGGGATCACGCCCAGAAGATTGTCCCAACCGCCGCGAATACCGCCGCAGTGCTTGTCGATCAGCTCCTCGAAGGTGATCGACATGGCTTCTTCCACCACGCAGGGCTGGTTCACATGGCCCGACACGGCAAAGAGCTTGGTGCCCGCGTTGTTGGCGCGTCCGAAGCCCGCGAACCATTCCGGCCCGCGGCGCAGGATGGTCGGCACGACAGCGATGGATTCCACGTTGTTCACCGTGGTCGGACACCCATAAAGCCCCGCGCCCGCCGGGAACGGCGGCTTCATGCGCGGCATCCCCTTCTTGCCCTCAAGACTTTCCAGGAGCGCGGTTTCTTCGCCGCAGATATAGGCCCCTGCCCCGTGGTGCAGGTAAATGTCGAAATCCCAACCGGAACCGCAGGCGTTCTTGCCGACAAGCCCGGCGTCATAGGCCTCGTCGATGGCCGCTTGCAGCGCCTCGCGCTCGCGGATGTATTCGCCGCGAATGTAGATGTAGCAGGCATGCGCGTTCATCGCGAAAGAGGCGATCAGGCAGCCTTCAATCAGCGTATGCGGATCGTGACGCATGATCTCGCGGT
>DOUP01000186.1 GCA_003520545.1 Maritimibacter sp.
TGCCGCCAAAGCCAAAGCTGTTGGTCATCACCGTGTCGAGGCCCGCGTTTTCGATGAGGCTGGTTGCAATCTCGTTCGCGTTGATCGCCGGATCAAGGGTCTCGACGTTGATCGACGGGGTGATGAAATCGTTTTTCAGCATGAGGAGCGAGAAGATCGCCTCCATCGCGCCGGCAGCGCCCTGGGCGTGGCCGGTCATCGACTTGGTCGAACTGATGAGCGGGGTGGAGCCTTCCCCGAAAGTGCGCCGCACAGCTTGCACTTCTCCGACATCGCCGACCGGGGTCGAGGTGCCGTGGGCGTTGATATAGCCCACTTTCCGATCTTCGGGCAGGGTCGAGAGGGCGAGCTTCATGGCGCGTTCACCGCCTTCGCCCGAGGGCGCGACCATGTCGTGGCCGTCCGAGGTCGCGGCGAAACCCGTGACTTCGGCATAGATTTTCGCGCCGCGTGCGAGCGCATGATCCAGGCTTTCCAGCACCACGATGCCGCCACCGCCCGCGATGACGAACCCGTCCCGGTCCGCATCGAACGCGCGAGAGGCCTTGTCCGGCGTGTCGTTGAACTTGGAGGACATGGCGCCCATCGCGTCGAACAGGCAGGACAGGGTCCAGTCGAGCTCTTCCGCGCCGCCTGCGAACATGACGTCCTGCTTGCCCATCATGATTTGCTCGGCGGCACTGCCGATACAGTGGAGCGAGGTCGAGCAGGCCGAGGTGATCGAGTAGTTGATGCCCTTGATCTTGTATTGTGTGGCGAGGTTGGCCGAGATCGTGGAGGACATGCACTTCGGCACCGCGAAGGGACCGATGCGTTTCGGGCTGCCGGACTTGAGCACCGTCTGGTGGGCGGCGAACATCGCGGAGGTCGAGGGGCCGCCCGAGCCTGCGATCAGCCCGGTTCGCTCGTTCACGACGTCGCTTTCCTCAAGCCCCGCGTCGGCGATCGCCTGTTCCATGGACAGGTAGGCATAGCCTGCCCCCGGTCCCATGAACCGAAGCGCGCGCTTGTCGACGTGCTCTTTCAGGTCGATATCCACGGCGCCCGCGATCTGGCTGCGGAACCCGTGTTCGACCATGTCTTCATTGGCTGTGATGCCGGAGCGGCCCGCTTTCAGCGATGCCGTGACCTCGTCCGTGCCGACGCCGATGGGCGACACGATTCCAAGACCGGTTACGACGACACGTTGCATGGTGTCTCCTTTTCTGGTTGCGCCCGTTCCCTGATCAGCTCTCAGAGAGCGCGACCTTCATGTCCTTGACTTCGTAAATCACTTCGCCGTCCGCTTCCACGATCCCGTCGGCGACGCCCATGGTCAGGCGGCGGGTCTGCACCGCCTTGGTGAAGTCGATGGTGTAGGTCAGCATCTTGCGGTCCGGACGCACCATGCCCTTGAGCTTCACTTCACCGACGCCAAGCGCATAGCCGCGTCCCTGCCAGCCGCGCCAGCCGAGGTTGAAGCCGGTCAATTGCCACAGGCCGTCGAGTCCAAGACAGCCGGGCATGATCGGGTTGCCGGGGAAATGGCAGTCGAAGAACCACAGGTCCGGAGTGATGTCGAATTCCGCGACGATGTGACCTTTGCCGTGTTGGCCGCCATCGGCCGACACGTCCGTGATCCGGTCCATCATCAGCATGGGCGGCGCTGGAAGCTGCGCGTTTCCGGGGCCGAAAAGCTCGCCCGCGGCGCATTTCAGAAGGTCGTCCTTGTCGAAACTTGTCGGAAAATCAGCCATCAGGCCCCCGTGTGGTGAAATTGGTCGTCTCCCTCTATCACCCGCGCCTCAGACGGTGCAAGTGTGCCGCCGGGTCGGGGCGGGGTCTGGGCGGGGCGCCGGAACGTGAACCGCATTGAAAATCAGGCGCGAATGGCGATATAACCGGGTGACCCAAGCACGAGGATGGTTCATGACTGAGTGTCAGGCAACGCAGAATTCAAAAGACTGGCTATCGACCGCCGGCTTGCGACCGACGCGTCAGCGTGTCGCGCTGGCGAAGCTGCTTGTGGGCGATGGCGAGCATCGTCATGTGACCGCCGAAAGCCTGTTCGAAGCCAGCCGGGAGGCGGGCGAACAAGTGTCCCTGGCGACGGTTTACAACACGCTGAAGTCTTTTTCCGAAGCGGGCCTGCTTCGGGAAATCCTCGTGAACGGCACCAAGGGCTATTTCGACACCAACACGACGAACCACCCGCATTTCTTCTGGGAAGACGACGGGCGGCTCCAGGATGCGCCCAAGGAAGGGCTGGAAATCGCCGCGCTCCCCAAAGCGCCGGACGGGGCCGAGATTTCCAAGGTGGACGTGGTCATTCGGCTGAAATCGAAGTCCTGATCTGACCGGGATCCGGCTGCGCGCCGGTCTCTTGGACGTGCGGCATTTCCCTTTCATCGTGCCAAAAATATCCAAAAAAAAACGCGGGCGCATCGCGCCCGCGTCGGTCGGATTGCCGCCAGGCAATTCGAAAACTCTCCTTGGATCAGGCGATTTCGACCAGTTCGATGTCGAAGGTCAGATCCTTGCCCGCCAGTTGATGGTTGGCGTCGATGGTCACCTGGGCTTCGGTGACTTCGGTCACGGTAACCGGGACTTGCTTGCCGTCCGGCGTGGACATCTGGAGCATGATCCCTTCTTCCAGCGGAATGTCGTCCGGGATGTCGCCGCGCGGCACCTGCGTCACGCCTTCGGGGTGGTGCGGGCCATAGGCTTCGTCGGCCGGAACCGGAACGGATTTCTGCTCGCCCGGCGCCATGCCGGGGATGGCCTTGTCGAGGCCGGGAATGATCTGACCCGAGCCGACAGTGAATTCGAGCGGGTCGCGCCCCTGGCTCGAGTCGAACACGGTGCCGTCGTTCAGCGTGCCGGTATAATGGATGCGGACGGTATCGCCCGATTTGGCTTCGGTCATGGGACCTCTCGATCTTTGGGAATGAATTTCGCAAGGCCACGGGGTTGCGCAGGTGCTTGCAGGGTTCCCCCTGAACATAAGAACCGGTGATCAGATGTAAACCGGGAGCTGTTCGATGGCTTTGGTGGAGCGGCGCGGCGCCAAGGTGGGGGTATCAGCGCCGATCGGGCCGGGCAGGGGGTATACCGCTCAGAACCATTGTCCCGGTTCCATGAGGCCGAGGTCCAGAAGCTGCTGGCTCGTCCATTCGAACGGCACCGAGTTGTGCCACTTGAACGTCGGGATGTCGAAGGTCGAACCGGCGTTGGTTTTCAAGGCTTTGGCGGTGCGAAAGCTTGCGATCGCGGCGGTCAGGTTGTTGTGCCATGGGCAGGCGTAGGTGTTGTATTCCTCGTCCGTGAAGGTGTGATCGTCGCGCAGATGCAGCCCCGGTTTGGCGCGGAACAGACCGACACGGTCGATCTTGCGCTTGTCCTTCGGGACGTGCTCTTCGTATCGCCAGCGCAGCCCTCCAAAAAAATCGAGCTGGCGTTCTTTCGGGTAGTTGTGGTTTTCCGGGTCGGCGCGCCCGAGCGCGTAGTAGCCGGATTTGTCGAGCCACGCGTGATCGAGCGACACGGCGTTGTGGTAGCGGTGCAGGTCGTCGGCGTAGAGGTCGATCACGTAGGTGAGCATCGCGTCGCGGCGCTCTTCGGTGTGAAAGACCAGGAGCTCGTTCACATTGCGCGTTTCGCAGAACGGGAAGAACAGGTATTCCGCGTTGTAGCAATAGTAGAACCAGACCCCCGGGGCTGCCTCGTTACAGGCGTCGACCGCGGTCTGGACGTCCGTCACGTCGATCACGGGGTAGTCGACGCGGGTGATGTCGCGTTCGAGCGACAGGGGCAATTCCAGTTCGATGGGGGCAAAGACGACGATGGAGGGGAAGCCGGTCAGCTGGTGGTAGCGGATCGTGCTTTCCACCTCGACCAGGTCCTCGACGAAAATCAGCGCGACCGGCCCCTTGGCCAGCGCGTCCTTGCCTTTGTCGATGAACTCGGAAAGTGACGAAAACCGCATGTCCTGCCTTTTATCCCCGGATCGTTCCGGTTTGGTAAACAATCCTTGAAACCGGGTCCACAGGCAAGAGGCGCGCCAGATGTTGCGGGGCGGGGGCTTCTGCGGTAGGACGCGCCCTTGATTTCATCCCGGAGCGCGCGCCATGTCCGAGACCCCGACCAACACCAAAAAGCTCTTCATCCGCACCTATGGGTGCCAGATGAACGTCTATGACAGCGAACGGATGGCCGAGGCCATGGGCGGCGAAGGATATGAGGAAGTCGACAGTCCCGACCAGGCGGATATGATCCTTCTGAACACTTGCCATATCCGCGAAAAGGCCGCCGAGAAGGTCTATTCGGAACTGGGCCGGTTCAAGGACCTGAAAGCGGCGAAGCCGGATCTGAAAATCGGGGTCGCGGGCTGTGTTGCGCAGGCCGAGGGCCAGGAGATCATGCGGCGCCAGCCGATGGTCGACCTCGTGGTCGGGCCGCAGACCTATCACCGCCTTCCGGACATGGTGGCCAAGGTGGAGGCGGGTGAGAAGCCGGTCGATACGGATTTCCCGCTCGAGGACAAATTCGAAAAGCTGAAGAACCGCCCGACCGCGACGCGCGCACCGGCGGCGTTCCTGACGGTCCAGGAGGGCTGCGACAAATTCTGCGCCTTCTGCGTGGTGCCCTATACGCGCGGCGCCGAAGTGAGCCGCCCGGTCGACCGTATCCTGCGGGAAGCGCGCGAGCTGGTGGCGCGGGGCGTGAAGGAGATCACGCTTCTTGGGCAGAACGTCAACGCCTACCACGGTGAGGGGCCGGGCGGGACGTGGTCGCTCGCCAAACTGATCTGGGCGCTTGATGAGATCGACGGGTTGGAGCGCATACGCTTCACCACCTCGCACCCCAACGACATGGAAGACGACCTGATCGAAGCGCATGGCACCTGCAAGAAGCTCATGCCCTACCTGCACCTGCCGGTGCAGTCAGGATCGGACAAGATCCTGAAGCGTATGAACCGCTCGCACACCGCCGAGCAATATCTTCGGCTGATCGAGCGCATCCGGGCGGCGCGGCCGGATATCCTGATCTCGGGCGATTTCATCGTCGGGTTCCCGGAAGAGACCGACGCGGATTTCGAGGACACCATGTCGCTTATCCGCGCGGTCGGTTACGGGCAGGCGTTTTCGTTCAAATATTCGACCCGCCCGGGCACGCCTGCCGCCGAACGCCCGCTCGTCGATGAGGCTGTGTCCTCGGATCGCCTCCAGCGGCTTCAGGCGCTGATCAACGATCAGGCGCGCGAGGTGATGGAGAGCATGGTGGGGCGCGAAGTTGGCGTGTTGTTCGAGAAACCGGGCCGGATGCCGGGGCAGATGGTCGGGAAATCCGACTACCTCCATGCGGTGCACGTCACCGCCGAGGGAATCGCTCCGGGCGATTTGCGCCGCGTGAGAATCACCGAAGCCGGGCCAAATTCCCTGGCTGGCGAATTGGTGTAAGCCGGTTGTGCTTGGCTCTCTGAATCCGCGACATGCAGCGGTCTTTTCAAGAATCGGCGAAAATACCCACTAAATGATGTGGAATGTCCACGGCTTAGCCACGATTTCCGGGGGCTTGGCATTTACATGTGAAAAAGCATCGGGTTAACTCGTTCCCATAAACGCTGCGCCGTATGCCACACGGCCATTTGGGGGATTTAACGTGAAGTATCGGGTATTCTCGACGCTCAGAACGGCAGCCATGGCGGCTGTTCTCGGGCTCGCTGCTGCCGGTGGGGTGACCACGCCTGCCGAGGCACAATCGCAAGTTACCGTGACCGGCAAGATCAACTGGGGCCTCTGGGTGGACCCGGATGGCTGCATGCATTGGTGGTCGGACGGTGGTCTCGAAGGGTACATGGTTTCGCGCCGTGATCCCAAAACGGGACGCCACATGTGCCTTGAGAAAAACACCTGCGCCGTTCAGAACTCGGACGTGCTGTTCCACACCGATAGCTACAAGCTGACGAACCAGGGGCAGGCATGGTTGCGCAAGTTCTTCGCCTCGGCCGGGGCCTTTGCCTATGCGGTTTACGGGCACACCGACAGCCGCGCGTCGGATGAGTATAACATGCGCCTGTCGCAAAACCGAGCGAACACGGTGGCACAAGTCGCCCGTTCGTCCGGTGCGGTCGTTGACCGGGTCGTGGGCTTTGGCGAACGCCGCCCCGTCGCGCCCAACAATTCCGCAGCGAACATGCAGAAAAACCGTCGTGTTGAAATCGTTTGCTACAGGTACCCGAACCCATGATGAAGAAAACCGCTCTGCTGGCGCTTGTCGCGCCGATCGCTCTGGCCGCGTGTCAGTCTACTGCCTACGACGGCGGCGCCCCGAAACTGATTGCGACCAACCACGACCGCACCCTCGGTGACAGTCCCGGGCCGCGCGACGGCGTCGCGGCTGTGGCCGTGTTGCCCGACGGGTGTGAAGCCTGGATCGTGGACGAAGGTGTCGAAGGCTATGGCAGCGTCCGGTCTGACCCGAAATCGGGCCTGCCGCGCTGTTCCAACGAGCTTCCTCGCGGCGCCGTCATCGGCGAATGGCGCTCCTCGCCCGACCTTTCGGACTGGTTGCCGTAAGCCGGTTCGCAAACCGCTCAAGAAATGGCCGTGCACGGATCTGTGCGCGGCCATTTTGTGTAAATAGTGTGAAATTTTTCCACTAGGGCTTGCGTGACGGCAGAAGCGGGCGCACCATAACTTGTATAGGCACCCGTGAAACGGAGATATACTTGGGACTAGATGCGCTGAACCCGCCGAAACCCGAAGACATTCACGAAACCCTGTTGGAGTTTCCCGACAATAGGCTGCTCATCGACCTATGCGGGGAATTCGACCGAAACCTCGCCCAGATCGAACATCAGTTGAACGTGCATATTCTGCGCCGTGGCAACCACTTGGCTATCGTCGGCGACGGGACGGCTCGTGGTCAGGCGGCAGCGGTCCTGCAGGCGCTGTATCAACGCTTGGAGCAAGGTAAACAGATCGAAGCTGGCGATATCGACGGCGAAATCCGGATGGACCAGCACGATGAGCCGGCGGGCCCGGATGCCCAGATGGAGCTCTTCAAGGGCGGGCGGGTCGAGATCAAGACGCGCAAGAAGCTGGTCGAGCCGCGCACCGACGCGCAGAAAGCCTATGTGAAGAGCCTGTTCAAGAAGGAACTGGCCTTCGGGATCGGACCTGCGGGCACCGGCAAGACCTATCTCGCGGTGGCGGTCGGGGTGAACATGTTCATCTCCGGCCATGTCGACCGCATTCTGCTGTCGCGCCCCGCGGTCGAAGCGGGGGAGAAGCTCGGCTACCTACCGGGCGACATGAAGGACAAGGTCGACCCCTACATGCAGCCGCTCTATGACGCGCTGAACGATTTCCTGCCCGCGAAGCAGGTCGAGAAGCTGATCTTCGAGAAGCGGATCGAAATCGCGCCCCTGGCCTTCATGCGGGGGCGGACGCTGTCCAATGCCTTCGTCGTGCTGGACGAGGCGCAGAACGCGACCACGATGCAGATGAAGATGTTTCTGACCCGCCTGGGCGAAGGCTCGCGGATGGTCATCACCGGCGACCGGTCGCAGGTCGATCTGCCGCGCGGCGTGAACTCCGGGTTGCGCGATGCGGAAAGCCTGCTGAAAGGCATTGATGAGATCGCGTTCAACTACTTCACCGCCAAGGACGTGGTGCGTCACCCGCTGGTCGGGAAGATCATCGACGCCTACGACGCGGCGGACCCGGCCAAGGGCTGATTGCTCAAGACCATTGCAATAGGTGTCGGTCGCTGAAGCGTCCGGCACCTTCGTGGTTCACAGGCTGACCACGTCAGGTCTGCCTGACCTCCTAGGGGGGTGATCATGGCAAAATACCGCCCATCTTCGCTTTTCCCGGCCCCGGCTTCGGAGTAGGAGGGCGCCATGAATATTGACGTGATCATCGAAGACGACCGCTGGACGGAGGTGGGGCTGGAAGCCTTGGCAACCGACGCCTTCCGTGCGCTGTTCGTTCACATGGGGCTGGAGGACGGCGCAGAGGCTTGCCTGATGGGCTGCAACGACGCGCGGATCGCAGAGCTCAACACCGAGTTTCGCGGCAAACACGCGCCGACCAACGTGCTATCCTGGCCGAGCGAAGAGCGCGCGTCGCTCGATCCCGGCGGACCGCCTGATCCGCCCAGTGATCCCGAGCTTGGCGATATCGCCATTGCCTATGAAACCTGTGCACGGGAAGCGAAGGAACAGGGCAAACGGTTGGGCGACCATGTGACCCATCTGATCGTTCACGGGCTGTTACACCTGTTGGGTTATGACCACGTCGACGATAAAGATGCGGCTCTCATGGAGGCGCTCGAAGTGGAAATACTTGGCAAACTGGGTCTGGCGGACCCATATGGACAGACGGAGACGTGATCTTCGAGCTTCTGGAAAAGGAAAAATGGGCGAAACTGACGGATCTTCTAGCGCAGCGCATGGCGCGCAGGATGAAGACGAAAGCAAGGGGTCGGAAGGGTTTTTCGGCCGGATCATCGGGGCCTTAAGCCCCTCGGACGTGGAAGAACCGGAGGACGGTGCGACGAGGTTCGACACCACGGGCCTGCCCCGTGCGCTCATTCCGGGCATCGGCAACCTTAGAAGCATGCGGGTCGAGGACGTGATGATCCCCGGCGCGGAAATTGTCGCGGTCGCGGAAGATATCTCTCTGGACGATCTGGTCGAAGTGTTTCGCGATAGCGGGAACACGCGGGTGCCGGTGTTTCGCGGCACGTTGGATACGCCCATCGGGCTTCTCCACCTCAAGGACGTCGCGCTGAAATACGGGTTCAACGGAACGCCGGGCGATTTCGATATGGCCGCGCTCCTGCGGCCCCTGATCTATGCGCCCCCGTCGATGCCGATTGGCGTGCTGCTTCAGAAAATGCAGACCGAGCGGAT
>DOUP01000098.1 GCA_003520545.1 Maritimibacter sp.
AGATGGGTGCCATAGCCCACCCCCATCTCGAACTCGAACCGCCGCTCGGGGTTGCGGCTGTAATTGACGATGCGAGACTTGAAGACGGTCGCATTCGGGATGCGGATGTGGTTGCCGTCGAAGGACAGAAGGATCGTGGCGCGGGAGGTCAGGCGAATGACCTTGCCCTCGTCGCCGTTGATCTCGATCGCATCGTTCGGCGCGAACGGCTGACGCACCGACAAGAGCACCGAGGCGATGAAGTTCTCCACCGTGTCGCGCACCGCGAAACCGATGGCCAGGCCGATGATCCCCGCCGCCCCGAGGATGGTCGACAGAAGCGCCGTCGCCCCGAGGATATCGAGCGCCACGACAAGCCCCGCGACAATTGCAGCAATCCGGATAACGGCACGGATGATGTCGGCGATAAAGGCGTTCGGCGCGAGACGGTCCCACGGCTTCTTGCGCCCGGCGACGAAGAAGCCGACCCACAAGACAACCGCGAAGGCGATCAGCGCGATCCCGACAAGCGGGAAGAAGGCGACGCCCTGCCAGAACCGGGTCTGGACTCGCGTGACCAACGGGGTCAGCCGTTTCGCCACGTCCGTTGATATGGTCACATCGTTCTCGATGGCGACAACACCTTCCACGCGCCCGGTGAGCGCGGTCAGCTGTTCCACCTTGCTCAGTTCAAGCGTCGTGCCCCGCAGGGTGACGATCCCGGATTTGACCGACACCGTGACGTCTTCGAACCCGTCGAGCTCGCTGATGATGTCCCGGATCTTGGTTGCGATGGCCGCGTCCGCCTGCCCCTGTTCGGTAGAGGTTCCCTCCCCGGTGGTGATCGTCCCGTTCTGCGCCGCGGCGGGCGACCCCGCGCCGGCAGACACCGTCAGGCACAGGACAAGTGCCAGCAATCTCACGAAAATCATCCCATCCCCTCAAGGTTTTCTGAACCTTAGACCGGCGCCAGGGATTCGGGAAAGCGGTTTCAGGGGCGGATGCGCCGGGATTTGGCGACCCCGTCCAAGGCGGCAAGGTCGGCGATCAGGTCGGGCATCCGGGCCAGCGGAACCATGTTCGGCCCGTCGCTCGGGGCCTGGTCCGGGTTGGGATGCGTTTCGAGGAAAACACCGGCCACGCCGACGGCCACGGCGGCACGTGCAAGAACCGGCGCCATGGTTCGGTCCCCTCCCGACGCGTGCCCCTGCCCGCCCGGCGATTGCACGGCATGGGTCGCATCCATGATGACCGGGTAGCCGGTTTCGGCCATGACCGCGAGCGACCGCATATCCGCGACCAGGGCATTGTAGCCGAAGGACGCCCCGCGCTCGGTGAACAGGATGTCGTCGTTTCCCGTCGAGGCGATTTTTTCGGCGACCGGGCCCATATCCCAGGGCGCCATGAACTGACCCTTCTTGATATTCACGGGCCGGCCCGTTTGACCGGCGGCGATCAGAAGGTCGGTCTGGCGGCACAGGAACGCGGGGATCTGGAGAACGTCCGCCACATCGCCCGCCCGCACCGCCTGTTCGGGCGTATGCACATCGGTCAGGATCGGGACACCCAGCCGGGCCTTGACGTCGGCCAGCATCTCAAGCCCCGCGTCGATCCCCGGTCCGCGCACCCCGTCCACCGAGGTGCGGTTCGCCTTGTCGAAACTGGCCTTGAAAACAAAGGGCAGCCCCTGCGCCTCACAGGCCGTGGCCAGTGTCTCGGCAATGCCCAGCGCGTGATCCAACCCTTCCAGCAGGCAGGGCCCCGCGATCACGCAGAGCGGCAGGTCGTTGCCAACCTGCCGCCCGGCGATCTCGACGATCTTCGACATTACCCCGTAACCTGCTCACGCAGGATCGACGTGGTAATCGAAACCATCAGGTAGATGCCCGCGAAAACCAGGAACGCCAGCAGCGTGTTTTCAAACGCACGCGGATAGGTCGGCTCATCGGGCGCAACCGGATTCACGCCGAGCTCCAGGTAACGGGTCTGCTTGTTCGCTTCGATCCGGGCCGATTCAAGCTGTTGCAGCGCCTGTTGCATCAACGCGGTTCGCGTCGTCAGGTTGGTCTGCGCGATGGTCAACTGACCGGCTACTGAGGCGAGCGAACTGTTGCCCCCCGCGGTATCTTCGGTCAATCGCGCGCGCAATTCGGCGATCAGCGTTTCGAGCCGCCCGATATCGCCCCGCACCCCGTCAACACGCGCCTGGTTCGGGCGTGGATTGTCGAGAAGCTGTTCGAGTTGCAGGCGCTTTTGCTGAAGCTGCACTTCGAAGGTATTCACCTGCGACATAACGGAGGTCGCATCCGAGGTTGCATCGAACACCCCCATGCTTTCTTGCAGCCGCAAAACTTCGGCCTGCGCGTCGAGCATCTCCCGCTCGGCGTCTTTATAGCTGTCGATCGCGCCCTGCATCTGGTCGGCACGCAGGCGCTGTGTCAGGTTGTCGACCCGCTCTTCCGCGTAACGGATGAGCGCCTCGGACATCGCCGCCGAAGTCTCCGGATTGGGGGCGATGACCTCCATCTTCACGATGCCCTCGGTGGGATCGAAGCCGATCTTCACGTTGCGCTTGTAAACCTTGTAGGCCTCTTCGTTCGTCGCGCCGGGATCGAGCCGCTGGATCGGGTCCACATCGTCAGCCGCGAAAGCCTCCTTGAACCCGAGATCGGTATCGAGCCGCAGCATCGCGTCGCGCGACGTGAGATAGGATTGAACCGTGATCGAGTCTTGCGAGGTGGCCAGCCCGGACCCCGCGAAAAGGCTCGACATGGACGACCCGCCGCCCTCGGCCTTCTGGATCACGAACTCGGACTTGGTGGCATACATCGGGGTCGCCACCACGTAGAAATACCACGCCGCGACAAAGGTCGGGAGCAGGACAAAGGCCGCCACGCGGGTCGCCAGCAGCAAGAGCTTCTTGCGGCGACGGCGCACGATGGCCTCCTGCATCTCCTGCACCGAACGGGCGCGGTCGGCGGCATCCAGAACATTGGTCGAGGGAAGCTGTGCATCCTCGGGCTTGATCGTCTGCGGAAGCTGTTGCTTGGTCGTCGCGGGCAGCTGCCCGTCCTGCGACGCTGCCGCGGCTTCTTCCTCGCTGGAGACGAGTTGCAGCATGTTCGCGGCTTGAAACGGATCGACCCCGGCCTGGCGCAGCAACCGGACCGCATCGTAATCGGACGTCGCGGGAAGCCCGTGCTTCTGCGCCACGCGGCGGGCCATGCGAAGCTGACGCCCGGTCAGCCCCTCCTGCTTGATCTTGGCGATGGCCACGTCGGCGCTTTCACCGTGCACGGTCGGCGTCGGCTCAGTCGACGGTCGCTCCGCCTGCGGGCGCCGGGGCTGCCCTTCGTCGGCCTGTTTTCCCGTCTCAGCGTCCTGCGACGACCTGTCGGCCGCGGCCGATCCCGGGAACGGCGCCCCGCCAAAGCCGTCTTCGCGCGGGTCCATCGCTGCCTCTTCCATCGCGTTCAAACGGCGCGGCGCAGCCTCCTGCCCCGCCTGGGGCCGGGCCGGGCGGACACGGTCGGTGCCGGTGGACTGCGGCGCCTCGGCCTCGGGGCCTGGGCCACTGGGCCGCCGGATGCGAAACTTCTTAGCCTTGGGTGGAGTAGTCATAGAGCTGCTTTGCCTCTTCCAAGGTGTCAAACATGAACAATTGCCCGTTGTGAAGCACGGCCGCCGAGCGGCAGAACTTCTCAAGCGTCGCGGCCTGGTGGCTCACCACCACCACGGTCGCACTTTCAAGTCGCTGGCGAAGCACATCGCCCGCCTTCCGGTTGAATTCCGCGTCCGTGGTCTGCGGCATCCCTTCGTCAATCAGATAGATGTCGAAATCCAGCGCCAGAAGCAATGCGAAGGTGAACCGCGCCTTCATGCCCGAGCTATAGGTGCCGATCGGGAAATCGTAGTATTCTTCCAGCCCACAGAGCCAACGTGTGAAGGCTTCGATGTAATCCGGGTCCAGCCCGTAAAGCCGCGCGATGTAGCGCGCGTTTTCCTTGGCGGAGAGTTTGTTCACGACGCCGCCCATGAATCCCAGGGGAAAGGACACGCGGCTGGTGCGCCGCACCACGCCCTCATCGGGCTGTTCCAATCCCGCCATCATGTTGATGATCGTCGTCTTGCCGGTGCCGTTCGGTGCAAGGATGCCGAGCGAATTTCCCAATTCCACGCGGAAAGACGCATGGTCCAGAATGACCTTGCGCCGTTGCCCCGTCCAATAGGACTTAGATACATTGTCGAATTCGATCATTCGAACCCCGGTGACTGCTGCGGCCCCTAGACCCGGTGTATCCGGGTTTTGTTAACGATGAGTCATAATGGCCCAGTTAGACCATATTATGTCGGACCAGCACCCTGTTTTTCAACGACTAGTGCGTGAATGCGGCGTGAAAGAGACGATTTCCACCCCAAATTAACCCCCATTACGAAACAATCTGCACCATTTGGCCGAAATTCACCCGTTTTGTTTCCTAACCCGGAACAGTCGCCCCGCCACGAGCGCAAGCCCGGCGGCGCCGAAACTGAACAACGCCCCCATCTTCGCAGCGTCCCGCACGCCCCCCGGTTCGAAGGCGACCGACGCAACGAAAAGCGCCACGGTAAACCCGATCGCGGCAATCAACCCGATGATGACCAGATCGACGGTCCGCATCCCCCTGGGCAAGCCCAGCCCAAAGACATGGGCGGCCAGGGCGCCGAAGACAAAGATACCGACAGGCTTGCCGACGACCAACCCTGCCAGGACCAGCCAGGTCGGCTCGGCAATCGCGGACAGCGCGACGCCCGCATTGACCAGCCCGAACAGGAACAGGATGACCTCCACCGGCACCTTCAACCCCTGCTGCATCTGGTTCAGAACGTCATGCAGATGCCGCTCCGCATCGGCGAAGATACCAAAGGCCCGGTCGGCATGGGGGATCGCCGGTATCACCGGCAGCAGGCCCAGCGCCGGGTGAATGCCCGACTGGGTGAAGGCATAGAGGCTCACCAGCCCTGCAATCGCGTAAGGATACCAGGACAACCGCTTGCGCACCCAGGTCGAGCGCCGGCGCATCTGGTCGCCCCGATCCAGACGTCGGGGAAGCCAGTTGAACAGGACGAACACGATCACCGCCGCCGCGAGCGACAGGAGCAGCCATTCCGGCGCGACCTCCGCGGTCGGATAGAAGATCGCCAGGATCAGAAGCGCGCCAGCGTCGTCCGCAATCGCCAGGAGCAGCAGGAACCGCACCGCCGGATGGCCCGCGCCGAAGACAAGCCGTCCGATCACGTAGGACAAAGCGATATCCGTTGCCGTCGGGATCGCCCAGCCACGCGACACCGCGTCAAAGGTATCCGACCCGAGACCCACGGCAATCCCGAGGTAGACCGCAATCGGCCCCACCATGCCGCCCACGGTCGCGACCAAAGGCGTCGCCGCCTTCTTGCCGCGCAGCGCCCCGTTTTCCAGGACCAGCGCTTCCCAAACTTCTTTCCCGGCAATGGCGAAGAACAGCGCCATGCCCAGGTCGTTGATCAGGTAATGCAGCGTGACCACCCTGCGCACATCACCGATTTCATAGTGATAGGACGCCTCGCCCAAGGCGCGGGTCCAAGAGGCGATATCGACACCGTAGCGATCGTTGAACCAGATCGGGTATTCGACGAAATGGTGGTAACTCAGAGGGTGCGCGTTCGCCCAGACCAGCGCGACGACCGCCCCGGCGATCAACAGGACCGAATAGGTCGCGACGAAATTCCACACGCGATACATGGCGCCCCCAGCTTGGATTGCATTGGCGTAATCGAAAGCGTGCGGGCCCTCAATACAGGTCCGGGATTTGGCCTCGACCTGTGGCTTAGAAGCCCGAGACCAGCGGCACATCACGCGTGACGTGGGTCCGACCCATGTCCGCGGCGCGTTCGGGTTCGGTGAGCGGACGCACCGGCGTGCCCTGCCCCGTTTCCATCAACGCGACCAGCTCCGGCATGATGGTGCGGATTTCTTCCAGGGCCGCGTCCCCCACGGCCTCCCGCGCGCCAGCACCGAGAAACAAGCTCTCCATCGGCGCACCGTCGGCA
This sequence comes from Maritimibacter sp., assembly GCA_003520545.1. Classification (GTDB taxonomy): domain Bacteria; phylum Pseudomonadota; class Alphaproteobacteria; order Rhodobacterales; family Rhodobacteraceae; genus Maritimibacter. Next base: position 6,049 of record DOUP01000098.1, read on the forward strand.
AAGATCACCTCGTGCTGATCGAAGAGCAGGTGGACATAGATCACGCCTCCCACATCCTCGGCCACCTCGACCCCGGGCAGACCGACAAGCGCGTTGACCGCCACCAGGACTTCCGTGGTCCCGAACATGTTCATTGCCAGCCGCGACCGCACCAGGACCCTGTGCTGGGGCGACAAGAGCACGTCCCGTTGGGGCAGGCCGTGGCCCAACGCGCCTTGTCTCACCCGGATCGGGCGAACTTCGGGATGCGCGCGCAATTCGAGCGGCCCCATCCGGCGCATCGCGACCCAGCGAACGGGCTGCGGCCCGCGATCGACCGTATCGACCAGGTCGCCGGGCTTCAGCCGCACGACCTTTTTCGTGCCCCCGGGCGTCCGGATCCGCGTATCGGACCCGAAACAAACATAACCGCTGTTGGCGAGATTGCGCACCGCGGCCCGGTAATGCTCGCCGGTGATGGATTGCACCTCGATGCTCTTGATCGGCTTCTCGACAAAGCTTTCGGAGAAGTCCGACCCATCCGCGAAGGGGGTCAGGAAGACCCGACCCGCGTCATCCTGAAGCACCACCATCCAGGTCGTGTCAGTCTTGCGGTCCATGTAGGCAAGCTCCACGGAGACATGGAGCGACGCCAGAACCTCGGCAGTCGTTCCGCCAAAGGTCAGGCGATCCGCAACGCTGGCGTCGTCCTCCGAGTTATCGAGGAAAATGGTCACTTCCCGTGAGTGGGCCGGATGGTCGTCATCCCCCAAACGAAACCCGACAAGCCGCCCAGCGGTCTTCGCAACGGTCTCGCCCATTGCAAGATCCAGCTCTGTGTAGGTTCCGATGTAAAAGGCTGAAAGCCTGCTCGCCGTCATCGTTCTCATTTCCACTCAGTTCGCGTTGAACTCGAAGACTTTTTTTAAAACCGAAGGGGACGTGGTATCCTTAAGGTAGTAACAACCAAGATGCGGTGTTCGAATTGGGGCGGACTCATGAACAATCGGTGAAAAATACCTGAAACGGACCGAATGATTGGCCTTTCGACGCACGAGAATTCCTTGATCCAATGCACGAATTAACCGAAGCCATCGCGGAATGCCGCCTTTGTTCTGCCGCATTCCGCGCAACGAAGTCGGGCCACAGACCACGCCCCGTGCCGTGGTTCGCGCCCGGCGCTCGACTTCGGATCATCGGGCAGGCACCGGGTCTGCGGGTCCATGAAACCGGCCTGCCGTTCAACGACCGCTCGGGGGACCGGTTACGCAACTGGATGGGCGTCGACCGCGACACCTTCTATGACCGCGACCGCATTGCGATTACACCCATGGCCTTCTGTTTTCCGGGCTACGACGCCAAGGGCTCGGACCTGCCACCGCCCCGGATCTGCGCCGAGACTTGGGCCGACCGCGTGGACGGCGTTCTTGCCCCGGAGCTGACACTTCTCATCGGCGGCTACGCGCAGAAACATCATCTGGGCACCCGCACCTCCGTCACTGAAACCGTCGCGGGCTGGCGGGACCATGCGCCCGCCATTCTCCCCTTGCCTCATCCGTCCTGGCGCAATACCGCATGGCTCAGGAAAAACCCCTGGTTCGAAGACGACCTCGTGCCCTTTCTGCGCATGCGGGTCGCGGAGGTGATCGGATGAACGAAGAGACACGGCTGGATCAGGCCCACGCCGCCATGCAGGCCGACCTGAACGACGATGCGGCGCGGCTGGCGTTCTACGAACGACTGGCCGACACCGAGCTGTTCCTTCTGTTGAAAGTTGAACCCAAGGGCGAGCATCTCGACCCGGAAGTCGTAGAACTCGAAGCTGGCGAAGACGAAGCGCCGGACACCTATATCCTCGTCTTCGACCGCGAAGACCGGCTCGCCGCCTTCACGGACGGTCCGGCCCCCTATGCCGCGCTCCCCGGTCGCGTCATCGCCGCCATGGTCGCGGGCAGCGGCCTGGGGCTTGGCGTGAACCTCGGCGCCGCTCCGTCGTCGATCCTCATTCCGGCCGCCGCCGTCGACTGGCTCGCCCAGACGCTCGGCCCGGAGCCGGAGGAAGTCGAAGGCCAGGTCACCGCCTTGGAAGCGCCCATTGGCATCGCGGACCGCGTGCTCGTGGCGCTTTCGGACAAGATCGTCACCGCCGCCGGGATCGCACAATATGCCACCCTCGTTCGGGCGGTCTATGACGATGGATCGCGCGGCCTCGTGTTGGCCTTCGCGGGCACCAACGAAGGGTCGGAAGCCGCGCTCGCCCGCGCGGCGCAGGAGGCCATGACCTTTTCCGATGCCGACGAACGGCTCGACGTGGCATTCTTCTCTCCCGGCGACCCGGCTCTGGCGCGGATCGACGCGGTGGGGTTCAAGCTCGACATCCCTACTCCGACGGCGCCCGAGACACCCGAGCCGAAAGCGCCCGGATCAGACCCGGACAAGCCGCCGATCATCAAATGGTGACTTGACCGTTTCCGACATTCGAAACGAAAAAGGTTGGCCGGAAGCCGCCCCGCCTTACAGTCTTCGCACAATCGCTTACATCTTCGCCGCGAAGAGCATCACCCACAGCGGACGACCGTTCAGCATCGAGACACCGATCCCGTAGTCCGTGACAGACGTGCGCAGAATGTTCGTCCGGTGCCCCGGCGACGCCATCCATTCTGCAACCACTTGCTTGGCACCGGTCTGCCCGGCCGCGATGTTCTCGGAGGTCACCCGCGCCCGGTATCCGGTCGCCGCGATCCGGTCACTGGGTCGCGACCCTGACACGCCTTGGTGGCTGAATTCCCCTTGCACGCCCATCCAGCAGGCATGGCGCTGCGCCGCTTGGTCGAGCGCCGCGTTGCGTGTCAACGCCTTGCGCCCGGCACTCCGCCGCTCGGTATTGATCGCGACACCGGCATCCGCCATCAGCCGCGCCGCATTCCCCGGCACCTCGCAGGCCACGGCCGCAGGCGCTGCCGCCAAGGCAAGGCCAGCCGCGACCAGGGCCGCGCGGAGGGATCGCGCGGGGTGTCGCATCAGCTGGACGTCTTCTTTGTCGATTTGGGTTTGGAGCCTGCTTCGAGCGCTTCGATCCGCATCTTGAGCGCTTCGTTCTCTTCACGGGCTTTCTGCGCCATCGCGCGGACCGCATCGAATTCTTCACGAGTCACGAAGTCGCGATCCGCAAGCCAACGGTCGACAAGACCCTTCATCGCCGTCTCGGCCTCGGTCTTGGCCCCCTGCGCCACACCCATGGCATTGGTCATCAGTTGGGACAGGTCGTCGAACACCTTGTTGCGCGTCTGCATGATCGTCTCCGTGATCGCTTGTTATCGGGGCTTTTCGCCCCGCGCGGGCCTCATTTGTCCGCGCTCGTTACCTTCACATATGGGCGCATCACGTGCAATTCACAACCGTTCCCGTTGACACCGCCGCTCCCGCGTCGCACCAACCCAACATGTTAGCCGCGCTCCAGTTCCCGAATATTTCACCCGAAGCCCTGTCGTTCGATCTCTTCGGGCTTCATCTCGCGATCCGCTGGTACGCCCTGGGCTATATCGTCGGCATCGGCATCGGGTGGTGGATCATCCGCATGGCGATCACACGGCCTCGGCTCTGGGCGGGCGAGCAACCGGCGATGACCAAGGCACAGCTCGAAGAACTGGTCACCTGGATGGTGGTGGGCATCATCCTTGGCGGGCGGCTCGGGTTCGTTCTGTTCTACCAACCCGGCTATTACCTCTCCAATCCCCTGGACATATTCAAACTCTGGACCGGCGGCATGTCGTTTCACGGCGGCTTCCTTTGCGTGGGGGTCGGCGTGGCGCTCTTTGCGCGCAAACACGGGCTTGTCACCGCCTCGGTGGCCGATCTGCTTGCCATCGCCACCCCACCTGCCCTCGGGCTGGTCCGCGTTGCGAACTTCATCAACGCAGAGCTTTGGGGGCGTCCCACCGACGCCCCCTGGGGCGTGGTTTTCCCCGGTGCCGCCGCGCAATCCTGCGCCACCAGCGCAGGCCCCTGTGCGCGTCACCCCTCGCAGCTTTACGAGGCGGGACTGGAAGGCATCGTCCTCGCCCTGGTCCTGCTCACCCTCGCCTTCGGGTTTCACTGGCTCAAACGCCCCGGGCTCCTCGCGGGCGTGTTCTTTCTGGGCTACGGCCTCGCCCGTGTCTTCGTGGAATTTTTCCGTCAGGCAGATGCGCAATTCATCACGCTGGACAACCCGATGGGCTACGTCCTCCGCCTCGGTGACCTCGGCCTGACCATGGGGCAGCTCTTGTCGCTCCCCATGGTGATTGTCGGCATCCTCACCATCGTCTGGGCCGCGCGACGTAGCCAATGAGCCTCGAAGACCTGCTCATAGCCCGCGTGAGTGAAACCGGCCCGATGACGGTTGCGGATTACATGGTGGAATGCCTGCTGCATCCCCGCCACGGCTACTACACCACTCGCGATCCGCTGGGCATTGCAGGCGATTTCACCACCGCGCCGGAGATCAGCCAGATGTTCGGCGAGTTGATCGGCCTGACGCTGGCACAAGCCTGGATCGACCAGGGCGCGCCGCGCTTTACGCTGGCCGAACTTGGCCCCGGCCGCGGCACGCTCATGGCCGACATCCTGCGCGCGACCCGCGCGGTGCCGGGCTTCCACGACGCCGCCACGATCACCTTGGTCGAGGCCTCGCCGGTCCTGCGGGACCGGCAAGCCGAAACGCTCGCGGACTTCGCCCCCACTTGGCTCGACAGCGCCGCCGACCTGCCCGACGCGCCGCTCTTCGTAGTCGCGAACGAGTTTTTCGACGCCCTCCCCATCCGCCAGTTCCTGCGCGACGGCGGCACATGGCGCGAACGCCAGGTGGGCGTCACCGACGGCGCACTGGCCTTCGGGCTGGGCGGACCCACCGACCAGCCCACGCTGGCCCCGTGGTCCGACACCCCGGACGGAACGCTCATCGAACTGCGCCCCGCCGCAGCGGCCGTAATGGCCGAGATCGCCCCGAGGATAGACACCCACGGCGGCGCCGCGCTCGTCGTCGACTATGGCACATGGGGCGAACCCGGCGATACCTTCCAAGCGGTGCGCGGGCACGAAAAGGTCGCGCCTCTGGACACCCCCGGATCAGCCGACCTCACGGCACACGTCGATTTCCGCGCGCTGGCCCAGTCGGCGCCCGGCCTTGCCGCCAGCGCCCTGACCCCGCAAGGCGTCTTTCTCGAACGGCTCGGCATCACGGCGCGCGCCCAAGCGCTCGCTTCGAAACTCTCCGGCGATCCGCTCGCCCAACACATCGTCGCGCATCGCCGCTTGACGCACCCCGAAGAAATGGGAGACTTGTTCAAGGTGCTGGGCCTCACCGCGCCCGGGGCACCGATGCTGCCAGGACTGAGCCAAACATGACATTGGACATCATCACTTCCCCGGCCCTGAAGGGCGTCACGCATGGGTTTTTCTCCCGCCAGGGCGGCGCGTCGTCCGGGGTCTACGCCGGCCTGAACTGCGGCGGCGGTTCGGACGATCAATCCGATGCCTTGGCGCTCAATCGCGCCCGCGTGGCCCAGGCGATGGATGTCGCGCCCGAAGCGCTCGTCACGGTCCACCAGGTCCATTCAGCGGATGTCGCGCGCGTTGATGGCCCGCTGACCGGGGACCAACCCAAAGCGGACGGAATGGTCACGACCACCCCCGGCGTGGCGCTCGCCGTCCTGACCGCCGATTGCGAACCCGTGCTCTTCGCCGACCGTGACGCAGGCGTGATCGGCGCCGCGCACGCCGGGTGGAAAGGCGCCATCGACGGTGTGCTCGAAGCGACGCTGGACCAGATGGAAGCGCTTGGCGCGAAACGCGAAAACACCTCTGCCGTCATTGGGCCGACCATCAGCCAACGTGCCTATGAAGTGGGTCCCGAGTTCTTCGAACGCTTCATGGACGAGGATCCGGAGTATGGCCGTTTCTTCGCAGGCGGCGAAGGCGACCGGATGCACTTCGACCTGCCCGCTTTCGGATTGTATCGCCTTCGCAACGCCGGTGTGGGCGAAGCGGAGTGGACGCGCCATTGCACCTATTCCGATCCCGAACGGTTCTATTCCTACCGCCGGTCCGTGCACCGCAAAGAGGCCGATTATGGCCGGCTGATTTCCGCCATCCGCCTGTAAAACCAAGGGCTTGGCCCTGTGCACCGGACACGCAGCAGGCCGCGATCACCCCAGTTTCAGCACCAACTTTCCCCGCTTGTGCCCAACACTCGCCCCAATCTCGGGGCCATATGTCCTCAGACACCGGGACACACCCCACAACGACATGAGGCCAGTCATGAACAAGAAACAACGTTGGATCAAATCCATCATCGAAACCGCGGACACGCAGGCCATCGAAATGCCCTTCACCCGCGGCAACCGCAAGAAAGCAGCCGAACGCGCCCGCGCCG
>DOUP01000045.1 GCA_003520545.1 Maritimibacter sp.
TCCAGATCTTCTGGCCGTTCACGACCCAATGGTCGCCCTTGTCTTCGGCAAAGGTCTGAACGCTGGCGAGGTCAGAACCTGCACCTGGCTCCGAATACCCCTGACACCAACGGATTTCGCCTCGCGTGATCTGGGGAAGCAAGTGCTTTTTCTGCTCTTCCGTTCCGAACGCCAACAGCGCGGGTCCAAGCATCCACAGGCCAAAGCTGTCCAAAGGCTTCTTCACCCGCAGGCGGTCCATCTCTTCCTTGAATACCTTGTCCTGCGCGCGGCTCAACCCTGCGCCACCGTAGGGTTCAGGCCACATCGGCGCGGTCAGGCCACGCGCGGCGCAGGCTTCGAGCCAGGCTTTCTGACCTTCGGACTTGAAGGTCCAGCGCTTGCCGCCCCAACAGATATCGTCCTCCGAAAAGTCACGGCCACGCACATCGGCCGGCGCGTTCTCGTCGATCCACGCGGCGATTTCGGCCCGGAAATCTGACAAAGACTGCTTATCCCCATCAGGCATAGGCGATTCTCCTCCCGTTTTCCTCATAACGACATAAAGCCTGTCAGTTTTGCAATGCAAAATTCAGTTTCACAAAATTCTTGACAGGTCGGACCTCGTCGCTTTGACTGAAACGCAGGACCACGGGGATAGAATCCCGGTATCCGTAAAGGGAGGAAAATATGTCATTCAAGAAAACCGCCATTCTGGCGGCTGCGACGTCTGCCATCGCGATGTCTGCGGCAAACGCTGATACGATCAAGATGGCCTTCATCGACCCGCTCTCCGGCCCCTTCGGCCCGTCGGGTGAAGCCGCTTACACGAGCTACCTGCTGGCCGCCGAACACATCAATGCCAACGGCGGTATCAACGGCGACATGATCGAAGTCACCGGCTACGACAACAAGGTGAACCCGAAAGAAAGCCTCGTCCAGCTTCAAAAGGCAATCGACGACGGCGCTCGGTACATCATGCAGGGGAACGGGTCCTCCGTGGCCGCAGCGCTGATCGACGCGGTCGACAAGTACAACAAACGCAACCCCGGCGACGAAGTGCTGTTCTTCAACTACGCCGCCGTGACGCCGGCCTTCACCAACGAGCTGTGCAGCTTCTGGCATTTCCGCTTTGACGCGCATGCGGACATGAAGATGGCCGCGATCACCGACTGGATCAAAACGCAAGACGACATCAAGTCGGTTTACCTGATCGGTCAGGACTATGTCTTCGGTCAAGCCGTGGCCGCTGCCGCCGAAGGTCAGCTGACCGAGAAGCGTCCCGACATTGAAATCGTCGGCAACGAGCTTCACCCGCTTGGGAAAGTGAAAGACTTCACGCCGTATATCCAGAAGATCATCTCGTCAGGCGCTGATGCGGTTATCACCGGCAACTGGGGTGCGGATATGCAGCTGCTGACCAAAGCTGCGGCCGAAAACGGATCCGACGTGCCCTATCTCACCTTCTACGGTGGCTCCAAGGGTGCCGTGTCCTCGCTGGGCGAAAACGGTATTGGCCTTTTGCACCAGGTGACCGAAGGCATCACCAACCTCGAGGCTTCGGATGAGCAATACGCTCTGATCGAAGAATACAAAGAGCGCTTCCCTGACTACGACTACTATTACCACCGCGTGTGGAATGTCATGGACATGTTCAAGAAGGCTGCGGAAGAGGCTGGTAGCACGGACCCGATCCCGGTCGCGAAAGCGCTCGAAGGTCTGTCGATCGAGCACGCCTACGGGACCGCGACGATGCGTGCCGAGGATCACCAGATCCAGCAACCGCTCTTCATCTCGGTCGTGTCGGATGACGTGAAATACGGCGTCGACAACATCGACCTGGGCTGGAAGCTCGTCGACAACGGCACCATCGCGATGGATGTGGCCGAACAGCCGACCACTTGTGAAATGGAACGCCCGGAGTAATTCGGACCCAATTCACCTGTATCTTTGGGCGCCGTGCGGCTGCGCATGGCGCCCTTTTTCCACCTAGGCGAGGTCTCTAATGGAAACGTTAGTCTTCGGGCTCTTGAACGGTGTGAGCTATGGTCTGCTCCTGTTCATGCTATCCTCCGGACTGACCCTCATCTTCTCGATGATGGGCGTCCTGAACTTTGCGCACGCCAGCTTCTACATGCTGGGTGCCTATTTCGCATTCACAATCTCCGGCAGTTCGTCCTTCTGGGTCGCTCTGTTCATCGCTCCGGTGCTCGTCGGCCTCGTCGGCGCCGTTGTGGAACGTTACGGACTTCGCAAGGTCCACCCGAACGGGCACGTGGCTGAGCTTCTTTTCACCTTCGGTCTCGCTTATCTCATCGAAGAGGTGGTGAAGATCGTCTACGGCAAAACAGCCGTCGATTACCGCATTCCCGAGCTGCTGAACTTCTCGGCGTTTCAGGTCTATGGCGCGTCCTTCCCGGCCTATCGCCTGTTCATCATCGTGATCGCGGTCGGCATGTTGATCGGCCTTTGGTTCCTTCTCAAACGCACGCGCGCCGGTCTGATCATTCAAGCCGCCCTCACGCACCCGCACATGGTTGGCCACCTTGGCCATAACGTGCCGCTCATCTTCATGATGGTCTTCGGCATCGGGTGCGCGCTTGCCGGTCTCGCCGGTGTCATGGCGGGCAACATCTTTGTCACCGACCCGGCCATGGCGGTCCAGATGGGACCGATCGTCTTCGTGGTCGTCGTTGTCGGAGGCATCGGAAGTCTCGAGGGCGCCTTCGTGGCCTCGCTCGTCATCGGCCTGTTGCAGAACCTCGCGGTGGGTATCAACGCATCCTTCGCAGACATCTTCGGGTTCCTGGGTCTCACTGAAATGAGCGAAGTCGGAAGCATCAACATTTCCAGCCTGGCGCCGGTTCTGCCCTTCCTGCTTCTCGTCCTCATCCTGATTTTCCGGCCGCAAGGTCTCATGGGGGAGAAAGAGCTGTGAGCGATCAAAGCACCTACCAACGCCTCGCCCCTTCGCGCGGGCAGAAATTCACGCAGCGCACGCTTCCGTTCATCATCCTCGCGGCCATCTTGCTCGCGATCCCTATGACCGGTCCGTCGCGCACCTTCTACACCATCGCGCACCAGATGGGGATCAACGTGGTCTTCGCGTTGTCCTACAACATGATCCTTGGCAAAGGCGGCCTGCTGTCCTTCGGTCACGCGGTCTATTTCGGGCTTGGCGGTTATCTCGCCGTACACGCGATGGGTTGGATCGAGGATGAGGTCGGCATCTGGGGGTCGATCCCGGTGTTCTTCCTGCCCGTCGTCGGCTTTGTCGGCGGCGCGCTGGCCGGCGCGTTGATCGGTTGGCCCTCCACGCGCAAAGCAGGCACAACCTTCGCCATGATCTCGCTCGGTGTGGCCGAGCTGATCTTCGCGGCCGCCTTCATGTTCGACAGCTTCTTCGGTGGCGAACAGGGCATCTCGGGAGACCGGATGAACGGGATCGAACTGTTCGGCCTGTCCATGGGGCCCATCGCTGAGGTCTACTGGTTCATCGCGTTCTGGATGTTTGTCGGCATTCTAGGCATGTGGGCCTTCACCCGCACGCCGCTCGGCAAATTGTCCGAGGCGACACGGGACAACGCCCAGCGTGTGCAGTTCATCGGCTACAACCCGCAGCGAGTGCGCTACATGGTGTTCATCTTCGCAGGCGGTTTCGCCGGTCTCGCCGGGGGCATGGCCGCCGTGAACTACGAAATCTTCACGCCCGACGCCTTGTCGCTGATCCCCTCGGGGCTCGTGCTGATCATGGCCTATGTCGGTGGCATCACTTACTTCGTCGGCCCGATCTTCGGTGCGATCCTCCTGACCTACATGCAGTCGATGTTGTCGGACTTCACCGAAGCCTGGCTGCTTTACCTTGGTGTGCTCTTCATCGCCATCGTGATGTATGCGCCGCGTGGGATCGCAGGGATCGTCTTCGGATTCATCGACGGCATCCGTGGTTCCGAGAGTGGGATCTATATCAAGCACTGGGCGTTGAACCTTTTGGGGATACTCCTGATGTTGATCGGTCTGATTATCTTGGTCGAAGTCTCGGTCCGCTGGTCGAATGGCTACGGCGATATCTACGAACCCTTCGGGATGCACCTGAGCCACACCAATCCGCTGACCTGGTTCCTGTTCCTCGTGGCTTCTGTGGCCGGCATCGCGCTGTCCCTCTTCGTCAAGAAACAAAAGGAGGCAACAGCATGAGCACCTATGCATTGTCCCTCAGCGGGCTGAACAAGAGCTTCGGTCCGGCACAGATCATCAATGACGTGAACCTCGACATCGAAAAAGGCGAGCGTCATGCGATCATCGGGCCGAACGGGGCGGGCAAGTCCACCCTCTTCAACCTGATCTCCGGCCTCTACACGCCGACCTCTGGCAGCGTGAAGCTCCATGGAGAAGAGATTTCAGGGGTGCCTCCGCACATCATCAACCAAAAGGGCCTGTCCCGGTCGTTCCAGGTGTCAAACATCTTCACCAACATGACGGTGCGGGAAAATGTCCGGTGCGGCGTGTTGAACGCGATGGGACAGGGCTATGCGTGGTGGCGCAACATCGGGTCCAACAAGGCGGTGCAGGAACGCACGTTCGAGATCCTCGAACGCTGCGGGCTGGTGGATAAGGCCCCCCTGCCCGCTTCGCTCCTGCCCTATGCTGACCAGCGCGCCCTGGAAATCGCGATCACTATCGCGGGCGGGGCCGACGTGGTCTTGCTGGATGAGCCGACGGCGGGCATGTCTCACTCCGAGACGGACCGCGCGGTGCAACTGATCCGGACAGCAACCGAAGGCAAAACGCTCATTATCGTGGAACACGACATGGGCGTGATCTTCGATCTTGCCGACCGGATTTCGGTACTGGTCTATGGCGAGATCATCGCGACGGACACGCCGCAGAATATCCGTGGAAACGAGAAAGTGCGCGAAGCCTACCTGGGCGACGAAGCTTTGCCAGAGGAGGTCGTGTGATGACCGAACCGATGTTGTCCGTGAAGGACCTACACGCCTACTACGGCAAAAGCCACGTGCTGCGCGGCGTGAACATGGAAATCATGCCGGGCGAGGTGATCGCGCTTCTGGGGCGCAATGGCGTGGGTCGGTCGACCACCGCCAAAGCAATCATGGGAGAGGTCGCGCCGAAAGGCGACATCACCTTCCGGGGCAAACCGATCTCGGGGTTGGAAAGCCACAAGATCGCGCGCATGGGTCTGGGCTACGTGCCCGAAGAGCGGGACATCTTCCCGACCATGACGGTTCGCCAGAACCTTCTGATGGGGGTCAAGGACACCCGCAACCCGGGCAGGCACTCGATCGACGACATGCTCGACATGTTCCCCAATCTCAGGGCACGGGCCGACAACCAGGCGGGCGTTCTGTCTGGTGGCGAAAAGCAGATGCTGACTATGTGCCGCACTTTGATGGGCGACCCGGAGCTGATCATCATCGACGAGCCGACCGAGGGGCTGGCCCCAAAGATCGTGCAGCAGATCGGTGACATGATCGCCGAGATCGCAAAAACCGGCGTCGCCATCCTGTTGGTCGAGCAAAAGCTCTCCATCGCACTTCGGATCGCGCACAGGGTTTACGTGATGGGGCACGGCGAGATCGTGTATTCCGGCACCCCGGCCGAGTTCGCCAAGCGTGACGATGTGCGGGCGGAGTGGCTCGAAGTCTGATCCGGTCTTCCCATGACAAACAAGAACGCCCGGGGTTTCTCCGGGCGTTTTTTTGGCTCAGGTCAGGAGCAGAAGGCCCAGCCACAGGCCCGGATGGAAAGCTACATGCGCCATGATCGAAGCCTCCAGCCCACGCCGCCACAACAGCCAGCCCAAGAACATCGCCAGGACAGCGTTGAGCGCGATGGTGCGGATCACGATGGGGACGGTCAGGGTCGTGAGCTGTGCCATGGCCGGAAGATGCGCGGCACCAAACAGCAAAGCCACCAGCACGATCATGGTCCACACCGTGATTGCGCCGGGCCTCGTTCTCCCCATGAGTTTCATCGGCATCCAGACGAGAAGCGAAAGCAGACCGTAGCGCATGATAAGCTCTTCGCTGATACCGCCATAGGTCAGGGCCGTCAGCCGCTCGACAAGGCCAGGCTGGATCGCGATCGGCCCAACACCATCTATGATCCTGAAGAATACCGTGTCCGCCATGGCGGCGGTGACGCCCAGGACCAGGCCACCGGCCAGCGGCAACAGCGGTTTTGGAAAAGCAATCGGAGCACCCCGCGAACGGGACGTGAGCCACGACCGAAACCCGACCTCATCCGCCAGATGCACCCCCAAAGCGGTTGCGATCAAGACGAGGATCGCGGGCTGAATCCCTGCTATGAAACGCAACACGACCGGAGAAAGGTTTTCCATCCCCGGCGTGCTTGAAATCAACTCGAGCTCCACGGAAAACGCGGCAAAGACGACGCCGATCAGACCGAACGCTGACCACGCCAGATACGGTTGCCAAAATTTCATGCCCGACCCGTCCCGATTTGCCTTGCCCGGCGCCCTTATACCCCAATTTGCGAAATCGCCAAAGATCGAGCGCGCGGCAACAGCCGCGCCAACAAAACGGGGCGACGCTTACGCGCCGCCCCTACCCGTCACTCACGTTGGCCTTCAGGCGGTTACCGCCTCAGGCCACCTCGGGATGCTTGTAGTCGCCCAACTGCTGGCGCAGCGTGAGTTTGGAGACTTTACCTGTCGCGGTCAACGGAAGCTCATCCACCCAAATCACATCATCAGGCAATTGCCACTTGGCGAAATGCACTTCCATGTGATCGCGAAGCTCGTCCAAAGACGGCTTGGAGTCACCAGCGGCCACAGCCACCAGAATGGGCCGTTCGTCCCACTTCGGATGCGCCACGCCGATGGCAGCGCAGTTCGCGATGCCCGGATGGCTCATCGCGGCGTTCTCCAGGTCGATGGAAGAAATCCACTCGCCGCCTGACTTGATAAGGTCCTTGGCGCGGTCCTGAATGGTGAGGAACCCGTTCTCGTCGATGGAGGCCACGTCGCCGGTGCCGAACCAGCCCTCCGCATCGATGGCTTTTTCGGTCGCCTCATCGTTCTTGAAGTAACCGGAGACGACCGCATTGCCGCGCACGAAAAGCTCACCAATTGCTTTGCCGTCATGCGGCTGGCGGTTGCCTTCTTCGTCCACGATCTTCAGGTCTACGCCAAAGCAACGACGCCCCTGAAGTTGCTTGTAATCGAGCTTCTCTTCGAGCGGGAGCTTGTTGACGCTAGGCGGCATGACGCCATGGGTGCCGATGGGCGACATCTCGGTCATGCCCCAGGCGTGATTCACGTTAACGCCCATTTCTTCGAACGTCTTGATCATGGAGCGCGGCGCCGCAGAACCACCGACAACCACGTCGGCAAGTGCCTTGGGTTTGCGGCCCTGCTTTTCGATCTCGGCCAAGAGACCCATCCAGACGGTCGGCACACCCCAGGACGAATTGACGTTCTCCGCCTCCATCAGTTTCCAAAGAGATTCACCGTCCAGCCCCGGCCCGGGCATGACGAGCGAAGCCCCGACGATGGGCGCAGCATAGGGCAGGCCCCATGCGTTCACATGGAAGAGCGGCACGACCGGCAGGATGTTGATCGAGCCGTCTTCACTCTTGGGCAGCGCCGGCCCAAGTACCGTGCCCACCATATAGGCGTGCAGGACCGAAGAGCGATGGGAATAGAGCGCTCCCTTTGGATTGCCGGTGGTGCCGGAGGTATAACACAGCCCAGAGGCCGTGTTTTCATCCAGGTCGGGCCAATCGTAGATCGACTTCTGACCATCGAGCAGGCCTTCGTAACAGAACACCTCAAGCTTGGTGTCTGGCATATGATCGTGATCGGCCATCACGACGATGCGCAGCTCTTTGGGCAACTTGTCACGCAGGGCGGCAAGGATCGGCAGGAAGGTCGCATCGACGAAGATCACCTTATCCTCGGCATGGTTCACGATGTAGATCATCTGTTCCGCCGACAGGCGCGGGTTGATCGTGTGGCAGATCGCACCGATCCCGGAGATCGCGTAATAGAGTTCGAAGTGACGGCGGTTGTTCCAGGCAAGCGTCGCCACGCGATCGCCGGGCTCGATCCCCATGGCGCGCAGCCCATGCGCCAGTTGTCCGACCCGCGCATAGGTTTCGCGGTAAGTCTGCTTCGTCACCTCGCCGTGGGTCTCAAGGGTCGTGATCCCTGCATCCCCGTTGGCTTCGGCCGCGTATTCCAAAATCGAAATGATCGACAACGGCCGATTCATCATCATGCCTTGCATGGTATCTCCTCCCTTTTACCCTTGATGCGCGAGATTTCTCCTCCGTCGCGTCATCCGAGGCGTTTTGCCTTGCGAAATTGAATTTCAGCCTCGAGTATCAGCAAGACTCAGGGAGAAGGAAAGCATAAATGTCTGTCACGTCAAAACGTATCGTCCTGGCGAGCCGCCCGAGCGGTCCTGTCACCCACGAAAATTTTCGGCTTGAAAACAAGGAGCTCGGCGCACCCGTTGCCGGCGAGGTTCTGATCAAGGTCACGGCAATGTCACTCGATCCCTACATGCGGGGCCGGATGGATGACGCAAAGTCATATGCAGCGCCCGTCGAAGTGGACGGCGTCATGGAAGGCGGCGCGGTCGGCGAAGTGCTCGAATCGAAAGCCGATGGACTGGCCCCTGGCGACAAGGTGTTCGGCATGACCGGCTGGTGCGATCATGCGATCATGCGGGCCAAGGAGCTTCGCAAGCTGCCCAACGACATTCCGGAAACCACCGCGCTTGGCGTTCTCGGCATGCCGGGCTTCACAGGCTGGTACGGGCTGACACAAATTGGCCAGCCGAAAAAAGGGGAAACGCTCGTCGTCGCAGCTGCGACCGGGCCTGTCGGCTCGATGGTGGGCCAATATGCCAAGCACAAAGGCCTTCGGGTCGTCGGCATCGCTGGCGGCGAAAAGAAGTGCAAACACGCGGTGGAGCATTTCGGCTTCGACGAATGCCTTGACCACCGCACCTTCGAGGACGCGAAAGACGCGCGCACCAAGATCGCTGCGGCCTGCCCCGATGGGATCGACATCTATTTCGAGAACGTGGCCGGCACCGTGTTGGAAGGCGTGCTGCCAAACCTCAACGTCTTCGCCCGCGTGCCCATTTGCGGCATGATCGCCTATTATGACGGTGCAGCCAGTGCGGAACGCTACGACCTGCCGAAGCTCTGGCGCACGCTACTGGTGCAACGCGCCGTCGCGCACGGCTTCATCATCTCGGACCACTGGGACATGTTCCCGGAATTCCTGAAGGACGCTGCGCCGCTGGTGGCCAACGGCACGATCAAGTTCACCGAAGATGTGGCCGAAGGGCTGGAAAACGCTCCGGACGCCTTCATGTCGATGCTCAAAGGCGGCAACTTTGGCAAACAGATCGTAAAGGTGGCGTGATGCACAGCCTGTTCGATCTAACCGGTAAGACCGCACTCATCACGGGTTCGACCCGCGGGATCGGCAAGGCCATTGCCGAAGCGATGGCCGAGGCCGGGGCGAACGTCGTGATCTCGTCGCGCAAGGCCGACACCTGCGACGAGGTCGCGGCCGAGATTAACGCGAAAAGCGGCGGCAAGGCTGTCGCCATCCCGGCCAATATTTCGGAAGACGGCGATATCGAAGCGCTCGTGGCCAAGACCGAAGAGGCGCTTGGTTCCGTCGACGTCCTCGTCTGCAACGCGGCCGTGAACCCCTATATGGGCCCCTTCCTCGACACGCCGGATGAAGCCTTCGACAAGACCATCGCGGTCAACGTGCGCTCCAACATGAAACTGTGCAAAGCCGTGGTTCCCGGGATGCAGGCGAAGGGCGACGGGGCCATCGTCATCATCTCATCCATCGCCGCGTTCAAAGGGTCCAAGAACCTCGGTATCTACGCTGTCACCAAGGCGGCGGACGCCCAGATCGTGCGCAACCTCGCGACCGCTTACGGGCGCGACAATATTCGCGTGAACGGCATTGCGCCCGCGGTGGTCAAAACCAAGTTTGCCTCGGCGCTTTACGAAGACCCGGAGCGGGAAAAAGCCATCGCCAAATCCTATTCGCTCAAACGTCTCGGCGAACCGGATGACATCGCAGGGGCCGCGCTTTATTTCGGGTCTCGGGCCGGCGCTTGGACGACTGGTCAAACACTCATCATCGACGGTGGATGGTCCATCGAGGAAAGTTAATGGTCCTGGGCGCAGTGCCCGTGATCCGCAAAGGCCTCCAGGATATTGCACTCATGGTCATGGCCGCCGTCACAGGCGGCCATGATGCGTTTCAACTCCGCCTCCAACCGTGCAAGCCGCGCCATACGGTCGCGAATATCTGCTAGATGCTCGCGCGCGATGGCATGCGTGGTCGCGTGATCGGTCGGGTCCAAACCTACCAGCGCGCGGATCGCGTCAAGCGACAACCCAAGATCCCGCCCATGTCGAATGAACCTCAGCCTCTCCAATCCGACCTTTGAATACCGCCGTTGATTACCTTCTGTCCGCTCGTCGGCTTCGATCAACCCGGCCTGTTCGTAATACCGAATGGTCGGCACCTTGACCCCGGTCGCCCGTGACAATTCGCCAATGGAAAGCATGAGAAAACCTCTTGAACCTCTAGTCGCTAGAGGAATTACATAGGCTGGGCAGACGGAGAACACCATGCCCCACGATCACTCACACCACGGCCACCATCATCACGTTGACCCGGACGCCGGCGACCGCGCGGTCGGCACAGCCGTGGGGATCAACATCCTCCTGACCGTGGCGGAGATCGTCGGCGGGATCCTGTCGGGATCGGTCGCGCTGATTGCGGATGCGGTCCACAACCTGTCCGATGCCATCAGCCTCGCCATTGCCTGGGCCGCGCGTAAAATCGGACGGCGGCCGACGGATACGACCATGACCTTCGGCTACAAACGGGCGGAGCTGGTCGCAGCGCTCATCAACCTGACGACCCTCATCGTGATCGGTCTTTACCTGGTTTACGAGGCCGTCGAGCGGCTTATCACCCCGACCGAAGTGACAGGCTGGCTCATGATCGCGGTTTCGGGGTTCGCGCTGGTCGTTGACCTCGCGACCGCCTGGCTCACCTACCGCTTGTCGAAAGAGAGCGTGAACATCCGCGCGGCATTTCTCCACAACCTGGCCGATGCCCTTGGCTCTGTCGCCGTCATTATCACCGGTTTTCTCATCATTGAGTTCGGCTGGACATGGGCAGACCCGGTCGCGACCCTCCTTATCGCTGGCTATATCCTGTGGATGTCGGTCACGGAATTGCGCGGGGTCATCCGGATGCTGATGCTCGGCACACCACCCGGCATCGACCCCGATAAGGTGATTGAGACCATGGAAAATATCGACGGTGTCGCCTCGGTCCACCATTTGCATATCTGGCAAATCTCCGAGCACGTCACCTCGCTTGAAGCGCATGTGGTTGTCACGGCGCAAGATCTTGGCACTCTGGCCCGCATCAAGTCCGCCGTGCGGGACGCGCTCAAGGATGGGTTCGGCATCGGTCACGTCACGCTGGATGCCGAAATCAGCGAACACGCCTGCCTTGACCCGGCACAGATCGGGAGCTGATCAGGTCGTCGGACTGCGGCCGTGGTGGAGGTAATAGGCATGTAGCGTTTTGTCGTGTTCGTCGCGGAAGGTGTCACCGGGCACGATCCCCTCCATACGGTCCACACGGAAGGTTCGGAAATCTTCACGGTGCTCGTCCCAAGTGGCGAGCGTCCAGGTCTTGCCCCAGAAAAACAGCCCGAGGGGCCGCACACGCCGCGCGCTCGGCTTCCCCTCTTTGTCGATGTAGTCGAAAGACACGCACTCTCGCCGATCGGCGGCGCTCTCAAGCAGGTCGAGCTTTGCACGGTCCACCGGGTCCTGCCCCAGAAAGTCGACAGCGTGAATGGCGACATTCCCGGCACGGGCGCGCAGCGCCTCCGGCAAAACCGCTTCGATCTTCACCAGCGCCTCTTCGGCCGCCCGCGCCATCTCAAGCCCGCCCCATGTCCGCGCCATGCGCGCGCCCGCGACGAGCGCGACAATCTCTTCGCGACTGAACATGAGCGGCGGCACATCATAACCTGCGCGCATAACGTAGCCGACCCCGGCCTCCCCTTCGATAGGAACGCCGGAGCCGATGAGATCCGCGATATCGCGGTAAATGGTGCGCTCGCTGACCTCCAGTTTCCCGGCCAGCTTGCGCGCGGTGGTGAGCCGACCGCCGCGCAGAAATTGCACGATCTGAAACAGGCGGTCGGCGCGCCTCATGCCGCCTCGTGGGGCTGGAAGAGACCGATTTGGTTTCCGTCGGGGTCGAGCGCCATGACAAAGCGGCCGGGCGGGATGGTGATAGGATCCGTCAGAACCTTGCCGCCCGCTTGGGTCACCCGGTTCGCGGCATCCTCGCAGGTGTCCGGCACCGCGAAATGAATGATGTTGCCGGTCGCGGTCTCGCCTTCGCACAGGTTCGCACCGACCGTATCGCCAGCACCGTTCAAGAGCACCATGGGGGCCGGGCCGCTCCTGTCAACCTGGCTGGTATAGCCGAACACGGCGTCGTAGAAAGCCGCCCCCGCCTCAAGGCTCTTCACCGGGATTTCTGCCCAAACGACAATAGGTTGGTTGATCATGTCTCATCTCCTTGGTTGGTTGATGAGACCAGTCTAACACCCCCCAACTGACAGCATTCTGTCAGGAGCCTTTCGCGGTGTCCATCCAGCCCAATCCCTTGCGCGTATCGCCTTCCGGGTTGTACTCTGCCGAGACCCAGCCATTGTATCCGCCCTCGTCCAAGGCCGCGAAAAAGGCCGGGTAGTCGATTTCGCCTGCTCTCGGCTCATGCCGCCCCGGAACCCCACCGATCTGAACGTGCACCGCGTGTGCACCATGCCTCTGCCACACGTGCATGCCGTCGC
>DOUP01000063.1 GCA_003520545.1 Maritimibacter sp.
GGGATCGGTATAGGGCGGTGTGCCGATCCGGTAGAGTTCCTCGGAGCCGACGCTCGCGCCGTCGGTCTGAACCGCGACCTTCTGATCGGTGCCATAGGTGCCGTTCGCCCCGAAGCCCCGGATGTTTATTCCGGAGCCTTGAGCGGTGTTGCCGTTGATCAGCCGGACACCCGGGACGGTGTCGACAAGTTCGGCGATGGTATCGGCCTGCCGGTCCTCGATCTCTTCCTGATCGACGGTGGTTTCGGCAACGGCGGTATCCGTTGCCACCTCGCGTTTCGATTCGGCGAGAAAGACGGTATCGAGTTCGAATGTTTCCTGCGCCGTGGCGGGCAGGGCGGTGATGAGTGCGGCGCTCGACAGCAAAGCCGCTCGCATCGCAAGGTGCGCGTTCATGGGTTTCCCCTCCTGATGTTATGATGTCTTGCGAGCTGGCGGTGCGCTGGCTTGGCTGAGGACCGTGTTTGGTCCGGTGCACGATCGGGTCATGCAAATGACTTGCGTTCGATAGAATAGTTGAGTATTTCCGTCAACAATTAGTGCGCAAAGCGCGCACCCACCCAGCAAGCGCGGCCAAATGGCCACAGCGCCGCCAGGTAATCACCTAAAATCAAAAGAAAAAGGAGCATCCGAATGTCGGACACCGCTTCCCTGTCGTCGCGTGAAATTCGCGAGAAACACGCTGAGAATCACACCCTTCGTGCCCGTGATCTTGCGGAGACCCTCGGGATTTCCGAGGGGCAACTGGTGGCCGCGCATGTCGGGCATGGGACGGTGCGCCTTTCGACCCATCCGGACGATATCATGGCGGCGGCACCCGCTTTGGGCGAGGTCATGGCGCTGACCCGCACGCCGTCTGTCGTGCATGAAAAGGTCGGTGTTTACGACAATTACCAATCCGGTCAGCACGCCTGCATGGTTCTGGGCAAGGCCGTCGATCTCAGGATTTTCCCGCAGCACTGGGTTTCGGCCTTCGCGGTGGAAACCATCACCGATGCCGGGCCGAAACGGTCGATCCAGGTGTTCGATGCGGCGGGGCAGGCGGTGCACAAGATCCACATGCGCGACAGCTCGAACCACGACCAGTGGGCCGCGATTGTCGAAAACCTCGCCACCCGGATGCAATCCGACACGCTCAACGTGGAGCCGGTCCAACCCGCCACCCCGCCGCTGATCCGCGAGGACAAGGCTGACGTTCTGCGTGCGGAATGGGACAAGATGACGGATACGCACCAGTTCATGCTCCTGACCCGCAAGTTGAAGATGAACCGTTTGGGAGCCTACCGGGTCGCCGGTGCTCCCTATGTCCGACGGCTGGAGACGGGCGCGGTGGATGCGCTTCTGGACAAGCTCGCAGGGAGCGGCGTGCCCTGCATGGTCTTTGTCGGGAACCACGGTTGTATCCAGATCCATTCCGGTCCGATCAAGACCGTGAAACAGGTCGGGTTCTGGAACAACGTCATGGACCCCGGCTTCAACCTGCACCTGCGGTCGGACCATATCGCCGAGGTCTACGAGGTGCGCAAACCGACGAAACGCGGCATGGCGATCTCGGTCGAGGCTTTCGACAAGCACGGCGCGATCATCCTGCAAATCTTCGGAATGCGCGCGAAGGATGCGGATCATGTCGCCGCTTTCGAAACGCTCTTGTGCGACCTGGCCGATGCCGAAGAGGTGCCCGCATGATCCGTGTTCTCGCAACCTGTGCCTTGGCGCTGGCCCCCGTGCCGGTGGTGGGCGAACGTGTGTTGTCCATCGGCGGCTCGGTCACGGAAATCGTTTATGAACTGGGAGAAGAAGACCGGCTGGTGGGGCGCGATTCAACCTCGACCTATCCGGCCCAGGCAACCGCGCTTCCCGACGTGGGGTATATCCGGCAGCTTTCGCCAGAGGGCGTGTTGTCGGTGAACCCGGACCTTGTCATCAGCGAAACCGGGGCCGGGCCGGTCGAGGCGGTCGAGTTGCTACGCGCGGCGGCGGTGCCTTTTGTCGAAGTGTCGGATGGCTATACCGAGGTGGCCGTACTTCAAAAAATCCGCGATGTGGCCTACGCCCTGTCGGTCCCCGCGAAAGGCGAGGCGCTGGCCGCCGAAGTCTCCGCCGATCTGGACGCCGCAAAAGCCATGGCGACGACGGACAGGCCCAAACGGGTGCTCTTTGTTCTGTCCACGGCAGGGGGGCGGATCACGGCGGCGGGCGAAGACACGTCGGCAGAAGCAATCATCGAAATGGCCGGTGGTGTGAACGCGGTGGAGGGGGTCTCGGGATACAAACAGCTCTCGGACGAGGCCATTGCGCGCGCGGCGCCCGACGTTGTCCTGATGATGGACCGCACCGGCGACCACGCGATCACCGATGACGACCTTTTCGCGCATCCGGCGTTTGCCGCGACGGAGGCGGCCCGGACACGGAGCGTTGTGCGGATGGACGGGTTGCTTCTTCTGGGGTTCGGTCCCCGGGTGGGCGAGGCCGTGCGGACCCTTGCCGTGGCCTTGACGGAGGCTGGAAGCTGATGGTCGCCTTGGCAGATACCACCGCCGCGTCGCGCGCCATGACGGATCGGGGTCAGCTGGCCCGTTGGGTCATGCTGGGGCTTGCCGCCGCGTTGATCCTGCTGTGCGGTTTCAGCCTGTTTGTCGGGGCGACCGGGGTGTCGCCGGTCGCGTTGATGATCGACCTGATCGCCGGGCGGGACATCGACCTGCGGGCCCGTGTGGTGATCATGGACATCCGGCTTCCGCGTCTCGCGCTCGGGCTGCTCGTGGGGGCGTCGCTCGCCGTCTCTGGCGTCGTGATGCAGGGGTTGTTCAGAAACCCGCTGGCCGATCCCGGCCTGGTGGGGGTGAGCGCGGGGGCCGGACTGGGTGCGATCCTGGCCATCGTGCTGGGTGGGCTGCTTCCGTCTGCGCTTGGTGCCGCGATGGGATACGCCCTCGTTCCCATCGCGGCCTTCGTCGGCGGCTGGCTCTCGGTCATGGCGCTCTACACCGTGGCGACGCGCGGCGGGCATACATCGGTCGCGACCATGCTTCTGGCCGGGATCGCGCTGGCCGCACTGGTGGGCGCGGTGTCAGGGATCCTGATCTACCTCGCCGACGACGCGCAATTGCGCACCCTGACGTTCTGGGGCCTTGGCTCATTGGCTGGCGCGACATGGGGCAAGGTGCTTGCCGCCGCGCCGCTCATGCTGATCGGCATTGTCGGCGCACCTTTGCTGGCGCGGGGTTTGAACGGTTTGGCCCTGGGCGAAGCCACGGCGCGGCACATGGGGCTGGACGTGCAAAGGCTGAAGCGTCTTGCGGTTCTTCTCGTGGCAGCCGCTGTCGGGGCCGCCGTTGCGGTGTCCGGGGGGATCGGGTTCGTCGGGATCGTCGTGCCGCATCTTCTTCGGTTGTCCACCGGGCCGGATCACCGGTTCCTGCTCATCAACGCGGCGTTGCTTGGCGCGATCATCCTGATCGTTGCCGACATGATCGCCCGCGTCATCGTCGCCCCGGCCGAGCTTCCCATCGGGATCGTCATGGCGATTATCGGCGGGCCCTTTTTCCTCTGGATCCTCCTGCGCCGTCGCGGAATTTTGGAGATGTAACATGTTGAAAGCACAAGACCTTACCGTTCTTCTTGGCGGGCGCGAGATCCTGCGTGGCGTGGACTTCGCGGCGAAGCCCGGCGAGATCACCGCCATTGTCGGCCCGAACGGGTCCGGCAAGACCACCCTCCTGCGCGCGCTCACCGGCGATGTCGGTTTCTCAGGCGACGCCCGGATCGAAGGGCTTGACGTTGCGCGGGCGAAACCCTGGGAGCTGGCCGCGCGCCGCAGCGTGCTGTCACAATTCACCGGCGTCGCCTTTCCGTTCACCGTGGCAGAGATCGTCCATATCGGGCAATCGGCGGGCGTCCGGGGGGCCGGATCGGAACTGACCGAGCGCGCGCTTGCCCGGGTCGGGCTGAGCGGCTTCGGCCCGCGTCCTTACCACGACCTGTCCGGCGGCGAACAACAACGCACGCAACTGGCCCGCGCGCTCGCGCAGGTCTGGGACCCGGTGGGCGGGGACGGGCCGAACTGGCTCATCCTCGACGAACCGGTCGCCAGCCTCGACATCGCGCATCAGCTGGAGGTCATGACCCTTGCCCGCGACTTCGCGCGGGCCGGTGGCGGTGTCGTCGCCGTGATGCACGACCTGAACCTCACCGCGATGTTCGCACAATCGGTCGCCCTGCTCGCCCTGGGCGAGATCGTGACCCAAGGCCCGGTGGACGACGTGTTCACCGATCAGAACCTGTCGCGGGCCTACGCCTGTTCGCTGCGCGTCAACACGGTGCCACCGGCTGCGACCTATATCCTGCCACATGCGGCCAGGGCTTGAGAGGGACGAGACGATGACCGAAAAACTCACGGCACTTGGCGACTTCATGGACAAGGGCGGCGTCGCGATCTGGGTACTGGCGGTGCTGGCCGCGTTGACCACAGGGCTGATCCTCTGGAAAGCGCTCAGGCTGGCGGTGATGCGCGCCTGGCATCCCGGTCGTGCCGAGCGGGCCGCGCAGGACTGGATGGTGGGCCATAGGGAAACGGCGCGGACCCGGTTGGGCAAGGCGCGGGGGATATACGGCGTGCCGGTGGCGGCGACGTTCGACTTGATCGAGGGCGCACGGCTCGACGGGCCCGCGATGCGGGAAGAAATTTCTCGTGTCGCGGCGATCCAGCTTGCCCGCACACGGGCCGGGTTGCGGGGTCTGGAGTTGATCGCAACGATTGCCCCGCTCATCGGGTTGCTTGGCACCGTTCTTGGCATGGTGTCTGCGTTCCAGGCGCTGGAAGCGGCGGGAAGCCGCGCGGACCCATCGGCGCTTGCAGGGGGGATCTGGGAGGCGCTTCTGACGACCGCTGTCGGCATGGCGGTTGCGATCCCGGCTTCGGCGGCGTTGACGTGGTTTGAAAGTGTTGCGGATCGCGCGCAGGCGCGGATCGAAGACATCGTGACCCGCCTGTTGCTCCACACCGAAAGCGGCACGGGTGACCAGAGGCTGGCGGCGGAGTGAACCGATGACACTTGCCCTGGCCCGCCCGCGTCGCGCTCGCCGACCGAGCCTTACACCGATGATCGACGTGGTGTTCCTGCTGCTCGTGTTCTTCATGCTCGCTTCCCGGTTCGGCTCTGAGACTGCTATCACGATTGCAGGGGCTGAGGCCGGGCCGAGCGATTACACTGGACCCCCCCGGCTGATCGACGTTCTGCCCGACGGTGTCCTTTTGAACGGCAGCGATATTCGCGAGGTGACCTTGGCGGACCAGTTGCAGAACCTGACCCAAACGCCCGCTGACACCATCGTCTTGCGGGCCAGGGAGGGTGCGGAGGTGCAGCGGATGGTTTCGGTCATGGAGGCGTTGGGGGAGGCTGGATAC
Organism: Maritimibacter sp.; assembly: GCA_003520545.1. Classification (GTDB taxonomy): domain Bacteria; phylum Pseudomonadota; class Alphaproteobacteria; order Rhodobacterales; family Rhodobacteraceae; genus Maritimibacter. The sequence goes on from DOUP01000063.1 coordinate 5,408, forward strand.
ACCGGCCTCGTGATGGTGGAGTGATGCGGATCATCCGGCAGGTTCAACCCAAACGCCCCGTTGAGAACGTGATCCCGATGATCAACGTCGTGTTCCTGTTGCTGGTGTTTTTCCTCATAACGGCGCGCATCACGCCGCCGCTTCCGGTCGAGATTAACCCCCCGGAGGCGAAGGGTGCGCCATTTGACGGCGGGGCGGATGACCTTGTGCTCTCACAGGACGGGGTCGTCTATTACGCGGGACACTCCGGCGAGGCGGTTTGGCCGATCTTCGCGGAACGCAAGGACGGCGAACCGTTGACCTTGCGTGTTGACCGGGCCGCTCCCGGCGCCCTGCTCGCCCGGACGCTCGCCCGCATCAATGCGGGTGCGGGTGTTGCCGTCAATTTGGTGGCGGAGAACTGAACAGTGAAGGACGTTCTGGAAATCGTCGGGGCATCTGCTCTGGTTTCGATTGTGGCGCTGACGCTTGTTCCTGCGGTGCCGCGCCTTGGGGAAGACGGCGGCGGATCGGGTGGGGCGAACTCGGTCACCGTGGAAGCGTCGAATGCCTCCATCGAAACCTTGGTTGAGACATGGACGGCACCACCAGAGGCGGCGACCGAGGGTGCCGCGATGGCCAGCCCCGTGGCGCCGACCCCGGCCCCTGTGGTCCCGGATGTGGCGCAGCTTTCGCCCACCGCACGCCCGTCCTTGCCGCTCCCCACTCTGCGGGCGCCGGAAGAGCCAACCGCGCCCGCGACGCAGGACATGGCTCCGCCACCGCCCCGGATGGCGCCCAGTGTCTCTCCGCGCCCGCCAAACCGTCCTGAACGGCGGGAAACGGCGCGCGCGCAACCGGCCACACCGGCCCCGGCGAGCGCGCCGCGGGTCGAACGGACGGCCAAGGGTGCGGGCAACGGGGCGACGCAGGGTGAGACGACGCCACGGGACCAAGCGCACCTCAGTCGGGCGCAGCGCGGGACCTTGATGAGCCGATGGGGCTCGCAGATCCAATCGCATCTCGCACGTCGCGCCCCGCGTGGGGCGGGCCGTGGCACAGCGGTTGTCACCATCCGCGTCGCGGGTAACGGCGCGCTGGTCAGCGCGGGTCTTGCGAAAAGCTCGGGAAACGCCCGGATCGACCGTCTCGCGGTTCAGGCGGTCAGGGCTGCGGGCGGGTTCCCGAAAGCGCCGGAGGGGCTTGGGGCGGGGCCGTTCGCGTTTTCAGTTCCGATCGCCAGCCGATAGGCGAACACGGGTGTTCGGGGGGCGTGTCTCTTTAGTCCCCGCGCCCTGTCTCCAACCCGGCAGGGTCGGTGTCCGTTGCCAGCGTTTCGACGTTGTGCTGCATGCGACCGATGAAATCCATCAGCGTGGCTTTTTCCTCCCGGCTGAACCCGTCCACGATCCGACCGACATGTTTCAACGTCACTTCGCGCACCGCGTCGTATTTTTCGCGGCCAAGCGGTGTGAGGTGGATCGACCTCAGCCTGCCATCGCCTTCGGTGCGTCGGGAGTGGATCAGGTCGTTGGCTTCCATCCGTTGCAACATGCGGCTCAGGGTGGATTGTTCGATCATCGCGTAGCGCGCGAGTTCGCCCACGGTGGCTTGTTCGTTGAAATCCAGCACGGCCATGACGCGCCAGCTTGAGATCGACAGGTCGTGCTGGCGCAGATCCTGGTCCAAGAGCCGGTTCATGCGGTAGCTGAGCCGGTTCACCTGGTAGGGGATGATCGATTCCAGAAGAAGCTGGGCCGACTGTCCTCGCAGCGGTTCCCCGAACACGAGGTCGCGACCATCTTTATCCTCTGTCATGGCACCTGATCCTTCCTTCGCTGGCCGAGGCGGTGTTCAGGGTCGGCGCGGGCCCCGGCATCTTCAGGGTATCGGAAACTATATATGTAAATGCAATATGTTTCCTGCTCTGAGGTTTGGCGAACCTGCTGGGGGTCGGATTTCGGTCGCTTCTGGCTGTTAGGAAGGACCGAAAATATCGCTAAAACAATTACATAGAGGTGATCAGCAAAATATATATGCAAATGCATTGACCTAACCCTTTGGCGCGGTCATGGTGGCGCCGTGGTTTGAGGAAGCCGCTTTTGGAGGGAGGAAGTCCGATGTCGCAGGCCCGTTTTCCGGGCTTTCGTCCGGATGGTCGGGCTGGCTGAGCGCCGGACCATCGGCGGGGCGGGTCAGCCCGTCCTTCTTCGCACCTGGTCCATTCAGCCTACGGGAGCCATCATGGCAGAACGCAGTTTCAAACGGGAAGTCCAGCATCTCAGGATCGGGGCCGGAGAGACGTTTCGCGGGGAGGGTATCCTCGCGATCACCAAGGCGCTGTTGGAAAACGGGGTGGGCTATGTTGGCGGCTACCAGGGTGCGCCGATTTCCCACCTGATGGATGTGCTGTCGGACGCGCAGGATATTCTGGCCGATCTGGGCGTTCGGTTCGAGGCGAACGCCTCGGAAGCGGCCGCGACCGCGATGCTGGCGGCCTCGGTGCATTACCCGATCCGGGGGGCGGTTGCCTTCAAGGGGCCTGTGGGGGCGAATGTCGCCTCGGATGCGCTCGCCAACCTTGCCTCCGGCGGGGTGACCGGCGGCGCGTTGATGATCGTGGGCGAGGATTACGGCGAAGGCTCGTCGATCATGCAGGAGCGCAGCCATGCCTTCGCGATGAAGAGCCAGGTCTGGATGCTCGACCCGCGCCCCTCCTTGCCGTCGATGACGCGGGCCGTGCGGGATGGGTTCGAGCTGAGCGAGGCGAGCAATACGCCGGTGATGTTGCAACTGCGCATTCGCGCCTGCCACGTGCACGGCACGTTCGAGGCCTCGGACAACCAGCCGCCCAAGTTGACGGTGCGGGACGCGATTGCCCAACCGCGCCGCGACTTGTCGCGGATCGTCCTGCCGCCTTTCGCCTTCGAACACGAACAGGAGAAGGTGCGTGACCGGCTCCCCGCCGCGCAGGAGTACATCCGCGAGAACGGGTTGAACGAACAGTTCGGCGCGGGCGGTCCGGTCGGGATCGTGATGCAGGGCGGCATGTACAACACGGTTTTGCGGGCGCTTCAACGGCTGGGGCTTGCCGATATTCACGGCGACACCAACATCCCGCTTTACGTTCTGAACGTGACCTATCCGTTGGTCGATGACGAGTTCCTGGCGTTCTGCGGGGACAAGGACGCCGTGCTGGTCGTCGAAGAGGGGCAACCGAATTTCATCGAGCAATCGCTTGCCTCGATCCTGCACAAGGCGGACCGGGCCACGCGGATCTTCGGCAAGGAATTCCTGCCGATCGCGGGCGAATACACGGCCACCGCGATGTTGGAGGGGCTGCGCGGGTTCCTCTCCGACCACGGGGGAGGGGTGTTGTCGGCGCATGGCCGGGCGCCCAATCATCCGGGTCTGGTGCCGCCGGATTTGGCCGTGGCCGTGCCGGCGCGCCCGCCGGGGTTTTGCACCGGCTGCCCGGAACGGCCGATTTTTGCCGCGATGAAAATGGTGGAAGAGGAGCTTGGCCCCCACCAGATCGCCGCCGATATCGGGTGTCACCTGTTCTCGACGCTGCCGCCGTTCAATATCGGGGGCACGACGATGGGCTTCGGGCTGGGTCCGGCGTCGAACGCGGCGTTCGATGGCGGCGGAGAGAGGCGGTCGATCTCGATTATCGGGGATGGCGGGTTCTGGCATAACGGGTTGACCTCGTCGGTCGGCAACGCGGTGTTCAACCAGTCCGATGGGGTCATCATGGTGGTGGACAATTACTATGCCGCCGCCACCGGGGGGCAGGACGTGTTGTCCTCTCGGGCGGACAACCCGACGAAGTCCACCAACACCTCGATTGCCGGGGCTCTGAAGGGGATCGGCGTGGATTGGGTGCGCGAGATCGACCGGACCTATGACGTGGCCCGGGTGCGTGACACGCTCAAGGAGGCGCTGCGCACGGACAGTCCTGGCCCCAAGGTCATCGTCGCGTCGTCGGAATGCATGCTCAACCGCCAGCGCCGCGAAAAGCCAGCCATGGCCCGCGCGGTCAGCGAAGGCAAACGCGTGGTGCGGCCCAAGTTCGGCGTGGACGAAGACGTCTGCACGGGCGATCACGCCTGTATGCGGCTCTCGGGCTGCCCGTCGCTGACCTTGAAAACGCTCGATGACCCGCTGCGCGACGACCCTGTTGCCCATATCGACCAAAGCTGTGTCGGCTGTGGCAACTGCGGTGAGGTCGCGGAGGCGGCCGTGCTGTGCCCAAGCTTTTTCCGCGCGGATGTTGTCGAGAACCCGACCCGGAGAGAGGCGTTCCGGGCACGCCTGTCCACCCGCGTGATCGGTTGGCTTCAGGCGCGCCGCAGTCAGCGCCGATTGAATTTCGCAGCGTGAGGAGACCGCAATGACCAAAGCCTTTCGATTGCCGACGGGCGACCGCGCGACGGACGCCGGCCTTATACGGATCGCCGTCTTGGCCGTGGGCGGGCAGGGCGGTGGCGTGTTGTCCGGTTGGATCGTCGCGCTGGCCGAAGCCAATGGATATCTCGCGCAGGTCACGTCGGTCCCCGGCGTGGCGCAGCGCACCGGGGCGACGGTGTATTATGTCGAGATGATACCCGATCGCGGGCGCGTTCCGGTGCTGGCGCTCATGCCGTCGCCGGGCGATCTGGACATCGTGATCGCCGCTGAAATCATGGAAGCCGGGCGGGCCGTGACGCGGGGGTTCGTGACCCCCGGGCAGACCACGCTGATCGCGTCGGATCACCGGGTTTACGCGGTGTCGGAAAAGATCGTGCCTGGCGACGGACAGGCCGACCGGGACCGGGTGCGAGACGCGGCTGAGGAGGCCGCGGCCCGGTTCGTGTGTTTCGACATGGAACGGATGGCCGAGGACACCGGGAGCCATATTTCGGCCTGTCTCTTCGGGGCCTTGGCCGGAAGCGGGGCGCTTCCTTTCGAGCGTCGCGCGTTCGAAGAGACGATCCGCGCGTCGGGGCGTGGGGTCGACGCCTCGCTCCGGGCTTTTGGCACGGCGTTTGACGCCGCAGGGGCGCGGGCCGAGATCCCGCCAGAGGTGGCGCGTGATCCTGCGCCCGCCGAGGTCATCGGTCCGTCCGGGCCTCTGGCCGCGTGGCACGCGCTGTGCCGCCGTGTGGGTGACATGCCGAAGGTGGTGAGACCCATGGCGCGGGCCGGACTTCGCAAGGTCTGTGATTATCAGGATGTCGCCTACGGGAGTGAATACCTCGACCTGCTGGAGCGTGGTCTTGCGCGCGACCGGCACGCGGGCGGCACGCGCTGGGATTGGGCGTATAGCTGTGCGATGGCGAAATACCTGGCCCAGGCGATGTGTTACGACGACACGATCCGGGTTGCCGACCTGAAGACCCGGGGAAGCCGGTTCGACCGGGTGCGCGAACATGCGCGCCCCAGGGGCGGGGCGGTATTGGAAGTTACGGAGTACATGCATCCCCGGGGTCACGAGGTTTGCGGTATGCTACCCACGGGTCTCGGTCGTTGGGTCGAGGCGCGTCCAAAGGTTGGGGCGTGGATCGACCGGCGCGTCAGCCGGGGCAGGCGGGTGCGCACCAACAGCCTGTTGCCGTTCCTGATGCTCTATGCGCTGGCCGGTTTGCGCCCTGTCCGTCGGCGGCTCTTGCGTCATGCGCATGAGCTGGCGCACCGCGACGCCTGGCTGGCCGAGGCGGAAAGATGTGTGATGCGGGACTACACGCTTGGGGTCGAGGTTCTGACGTGCCGTCGCCTTATCAAGGGGTACAGCGACACCCATGCACGGGGAGTGTCAAAATTCGACCGTGTTGTCGGCGCCGTGCCCCTGGTCGAGACCCGTGAGGATGCCGCCGACTGGATACGGCGGTTGCGAGAGGCGGCGCTGGCCGATGAAAAGGGAACCGCGCTTGAGGGCGCGATCGCGACGGTGAAGAGTTTCGCGGCACCGGTCGGCGCCTGAGCCGGACAGGGCGGCAGAAAGGAGAACGATGACCAAGAGAGTGTCCATTGAAGATTATCGCCGCGCGGCGCACCGCAGGCTTCCCCGGATGGTGTTCGACTACGTCGAAGGCGGGGCGGAGCGCGAGCGGGGCCTTGATCGCAACGTCGATGGGTTCGAGCGCTGGCAGTTTCGACCCAGGCGGTTGGTCGACGTGCAGGACCGGAAGCCCGCGACCACCCTGTGGGGGCGGGAGCACAAGCTGCCGGTCTACCTGTCGCCGACCGGGTTGAACGGGCTGAGCCGACCCGGTGGGGACGCCATGCTGGCCCGCGCTGCGGCGCGCGCCGGTATTCCTTTTGCCCTGTCGACCGCATCGAACATGTCGCTTGAAGAGGTCGCGCGGGCCTCGGACGGTGAAAAGTGGTTCCAGCTCTACGTGCTCAGCCGGGAATTGGCAGAGGTGCTGGTCAAACGGGCGCAGGCGGCGCAATACGATGCGCTGATCCTGACGGTGGACGCCCATGTGAACGGGTATCGCGAGCGGGATATGCGCAACGGTTTCGCGCTTCCGGTGCGATACACGCCGCGCACGGTGCTGGACGGCACGCTTCATCCGCGCTGGTCGATGGACTTCCTGCGCACCGGCGTGCCGAAACTCGAAAATTTCGAGACGATGGAGGCGAAATCTCCGGAAGCGCAGGCCGCGCTGCTGCGCCGTCAGATGGATGCGGGGTTCGATTGGGACGCACTGGCGTGGCTGCGCGACCTGTGGCCGGGAAAGCTCATGGTCAAGGGCATCCTGCGGCGCGACGATGCGGAGGCCTGTGCGCGCCTGGGGGTCGATGCGGTGATCGTGTCGAACCACGGCGGGCGACAGCTGGACGGCAATGTGACCGCCGTCGACCAGGTCGCGGAGATCTGCGGTGCGGTCGACATCCCGGTGCTGTTCGATGGCGGTATTCGGCGCGGAACCGATGTGATCAAGGGGCTGTGCCTCGGCGCCTCGATGGCCGGGCTGGGGCGTGCCGCGCTTTATGGGCTGGCCGCGGAGGGCGAAGCGGGTGTCAGCGGCTGCATTGATATTCTGCGCGACGAGATCGACCGGGCGATGGCGCTTCTGGGTGCCCCCGATATCGCGTCCCTGGGCCCCGATCTCCTGGATGGTTAGGGTCGCGGGGGATCACTGCGCGCTGGTGCGCTCGGGCAGCAGTCGGATGATGTCGCGCAGTGTCTCAAGAAACGCGTCCATCCGCTCCGGGCCGATCACCGCGTCCAATTCGCTCTGGTGGTGATGGGCCACGGCCTCCATGCGGTCAAAAACCGCTTCGCCTTCCGGCGTGAGGGTGCTGGCATAATTGCGGCGGTCGTCTTCGAGCCGTTCCCGAAGCACCAAACCGGTGTCTTCGAGTTGGCGCAGCGCCTTGGTGACGCTGGATTTGTCCCGTCCGACGGCGCGGCCCAGATCGACCTGCTTGATGCCGGGGTTGTTTCGGATCATGGACAGAATGCTGAAATACGCAGGCTTCATCGAGTCCGGGCCAAGCTTGGTCGCGAAATCGTTGAAGGCAGCTTCGTAGGCGAGCCGGAGCAGGTGACCGCCGAAGTCTTCGAGGATACCGGGTTCCAGGGTGGTGGTGTTGCTCGCGGCCGCCGGTGTGTTGATTGTCTCATCCTCACGGATCGCGGTGTCGCCCTGCCGTGCGTTGCTGGTCATGTCATACTCGTTATCGTTCGTTCTGTTTATCAATACACGGCTCGTTCGGATCGGTCGAGCGCGAAGGGCCAAATGGCCCTCCGCGGTTGCGTCTCGGAGCGCCGGGTCGTCTTATCCCTTCCCTTTGCCGGCAGAGAGGGGGCGCTTTGCGAAGTCGCGCAGAGCATCCGGGTCGGCCTCGAAGCCAAGGCCGGGGCGGTCGGGCAGGCGCAGGGTCTGACCGTCACGGTCGGGCAGGTCACGAAACAGGGCCCGGCCCATTTCGACCGAGACGAGATGCCATTCGACCAGCCCGCCGGTGGCAAGCCCGGCATGAAGGTGCATGTTGTGGAACGGGAACGCGCCGCCGTTGGCAAGCTGCACCTGGTGCGCTTCGGCGAGGGCCGCCACTTTCTGACCGACCGTGAAGCCGCCGCAGATCACCACGTTCGGCTGGATCACATCGACGGCGCCGGTCGTGATGAGATCACGGAAGCGGAAGAGTTGGCCTTCGTTCTGGCCGGCCGCGGTCCGCATTCCGGTGTTGCGGACATCCGCCAGGCGCGTGCAATCGTTGCCCCGGACCGGCTCTTCGAAAAAGGCGATGTCGTAGGGCTTGAGGTGATCGGTCAGCCACATCGCCGATGCCGGGTCGAGGCTACAGTTGGCGTCGATGTAGAGCTCGGCCGCATCGCCGACCGCATCGCGCACCGCTTTCACGCGCGCCACGTCTTCGCGCAGGATGGCTTGCAGGTCCGCGCCTTCGTTGCGGCGTTCCAGCCCGTGATGACCCACCACCATCTTGAGCCGGGTTACACCCTCGGAGACGAGGTGTTTGGCTGCTTCCCCCAGTTGATCGCGGTCGAACGAGCCGAACCCGAAGGTGACATAGAGCGGCACCGTGTCACGCGCGCCGCCGAGCAGTTTCCAGCAGGGCATGTCGACCGCTTTGCCGAGGATGTCCCACAGCGCAAGGTCCACCGCCGAGGCCACGTGGCTGCCGTAGCCGGTTTGCCCGCGCGGGGTGACGGTCCAATAGATGCGTTCGGCCACGGATTCCCGGTCGGTCGCGTCGAGGCCCGTGATCGCGGGGCCGACCAGCGAATCGACGATGGTGACCACGACTTCTTCGTCGGTGATCGCGGTGTAGCCGTAGCCGGTGATACCTTCCGCCGTTTTCACTTCGACCACACAACAGGACAAGGCGGTGCTGGATTTCGCCGGGCCGATGGCGAGATCCGCGGGGATAAATGCAGGCCAGGCCCGCACTTCGGTGATCGTCAGATTCATTACTTTTCTCCATGTAGTGTCCAATAGAGAAAGTTGCATAGTAAACCATTGACATCAAGAAGGTCGGAGAACAAACTTAACTTACGATAGGCGGAAAGAGATCCGCGAACAGGGAGGAGAAGCTAATGCGTAAGCTCGCATCACTAATGACATGTACCGTTCTCGCAGGGGCCTTTGCGCTGCCGGCGCAGGCCGAGTTCCCGGAAAAGCCGGTGAAGCTGGTCGTGCCGTTCTCGGCCGGGGGCGGGACGGATTCGCTGGCGCGTGCCGTGCAGGCCGCGGTCGAACGCGAAAACCTGATGTCCGTCCCGCTGGTCGTCGTCAATGCAGACGGCGCGGCAGGGACGGTCGGCACCCGCCAGGTTCTGAACGCTGAACCCGACGGCTACACGATCTTGCAGATTCACCAGGAAATGTTCTCGGCCTCGGCCATCGACCGGGTCGAATACACGCCCATGGACCTAGAGCCGGTCTTGCAGGCGTCCAGAGGCTGTCTCTGGGTCGCGGTCCCGCAGGACTCGCCCTACCAGACACTCGACGATCTGATCGAAGCGGCGAAGACAGAAGGCCGGGCGCTGAAACAGGCCGACGATATCGGCAGTGTCACCCATTTCCCCGCCGCGCAGCTGATGCAGCAGACCGGCACGGAATGGACCATCGTTCCGACCGGCGGCACCTCCAAGCGGTTCGCAGCGCTCAAGGGTGGGTTCAGCGACTTCGCCTTCCTGTCGCCGCCGTGGATCGAGCGGGGTGCAGAGGATCTGCGTGGCCTGGCGTCCCTTGGCCCGGACCGGTTCGACAACGCGCCGGATATGCCCACCGCGAAAGAGCAGGGCTACGACGTCGAAGCCTGTCTCGTGCGCAGGTACTGGGCACCCGAGGGAACGCCCGAAGACGTGGTTTCCAAGCTGGCTGATGTTCTGGAAGCCGCGCTGAACACGGAAGAGGTTCAATCCTACGTGGAAAGTTCGGGCGAAGACCTCGCAATCCTGCGCGGGGAGGAGCTGCGGGAGGCCGTGAAGGCCGAGTACCAAAGCTTCCTCGACGTGGCGGATGTGGTAAAGGCGACCGCTGGCCAATAGGGCTGGACACCTTTCTTATCGCCTCCTGACCGCCACGCTCCCCTCCCGGAGCGTGGCGGCACTCACCGTAAAGGCATCCAGGACAGTCCGTCATGCACCCAATTCGCCGACAACAAGCCCCAGAGATCCTGTTTCTCATCCTCATGTCCGTGGCCGGGGGCGCGAGCCTTTCGTCCGGTCTCGCCATGCCGACCCCGCAATGGGAGGTTATCGGGTCCGGGGCCTTTCCCCGCGCCTTGGGGGCCCTTGCGCTTGTGCTGGCCGCGTTGAAAGCGGTGTCCGTGATCCGCGCCGGAGAGCCAGCGCCGCTTGAGGGCGGGCGGGGGTTCTACGGGATCGGTCGCGTTGCGCTCAGTTTTGCGGTGATGTCGCTCTATACCGCCTCCTTATCCTGGCGTGTTCTGCCTTTTGCCGCGACCAGCGCCGTGTTCTGCTTCGTCTTCTTCGTGGTGCTGTCCGGCGAGCGACGACCGGGCCGGCTGCTTCTCGCCGCCGCGGTGTCGACGGGCTTTGCCGTCGCGGTGCAGCTCATCTTCACCCGTTTCCTTTATATCGACATCTGAGGCCCGCGATGATCGAAGCCTATATCCACGTCTTCACGACCGGCCTTTTCTGGGTGGTGCTCGGCACCGCGGTTGGCATTTTCATCGGGTCCATTCCCGGTCTGTCCGGCGCGATGATCATCTCGCTTGCGCTGCCGATGACCTATTTCATGACCGGGCAGGATGCGCTGCTTCTGCTCGTGTCCATGTATATCGGCGCGACGACCGGCGGGTTGCTCAGCGCGATGCTGATGAAAATGCCCGGCACCGAAGCGGC
>DOUP01000125.1 GCA_003520545.1 Maritimibacter sp.
GCCATGCCTTGACCCGCGAGGCCGAAACGCTCGCCACGACCATGGGCCGGTTCGACGTTGGAGCTGTCGGTCGGGATACCGGAAGTCATGCCGAAACGCCATCCAACCTTGCAGCGCCCGCTGTGGGAACCATTCCACCAAGGTCTGCCGGGCCCGCAGCTTTGGCCACCACGGCCCCGGTACTCGATGAAGAAGACGGGTGGAGTGATTTTTGAGATAGCCGCGCGTCGTTTGACAATTTCGCCGCCGACCTTTTTATCGAGGGAAGCTGGCGGAGGGCGACATGGCAAAAGCCAAATGGGAATTCTGGATCGATCGCGGCGGCACGTTCACGGACATTGTCGCTCGTCAACCCGACGGTCAGCTGGTCACGCATAAACTCCTGTCCGAGAATCCGGACCGCTACCAAGATGCCGCCGTCCATGGCATTCGCGCGTTGATCGGGCTTTCCGGGGAGACCCCCTTTGCCGCCAGATCGATCGGGAGCGTCAAGATGGGCACCACGGTCGCGACCAATGCGCTTCTGGAGCGTGCGGGCGACCGAACCTGTCTCGCCATTACGGGCGGGTTTCGCGACCTTCTCGGCATCGGATACCAATCGCGCCCGGACCTGTTCGCGTTGAATATACGTAAGCCCCACGGGCTTGCCGAGACGACAATCGAAGTTGCCCAACGTCATGGGCCAGATGGCCGGGAGATCCAGCCTTTCGATGGCGCGAGGTTTCGCGACGACCTTCGCGCGGTGCGCGAAAGGGGCATCGACGGCATTGCCATCGCGTTCCTTCATGCGCATGTCAATCCGGACCACGAACGCCGCGCGGCCGAGATCGCACGGGAGGTCGGGTTCAGCCAGATCACGACGAGCCACGAGGTATCGCGCCTCGCCAAGATCGTGGCGCGGGCCGACACGGCGGTGGTCGATGCCTACCTGTCCCCCATCCTCGCGCGTTACGTGGACCAGGTCGCGACGGCGCTTTCGGTCGGAGAAACCTGCGACCGGCTCTTGTTCATGCAATCGAACGGCGGGCTGGCAGATGCCGGTCATTTCCATGGCCGCGATGCGATTCTGTCCGGACCGGCCGGGGGCGTCGTCGGTATGGTTCGCACGGCCCAGAACGCGGGTTTCGACCGGTTGATCGGTTTCGACATGGGCGGCACCTCGACCGACGTCAGCCATTTCGCGGAGGAATACGAACGGAGCTTTGAAACCGAGGTGGCAGGCGTTCGCATTCGCGCGCCAATGATGGATATCCACACGGTCGCGGCAGGCGGTGGCTCGGTCCTTTCGTATCGCGACGGGCGGTTCCAGGTGGGACCAGAAAGCGCGGGGGCCGATCCGGGACCGGCGGCATACCGGCGCGGCGGACCCTTGACAGTGACCGATGCGAATGTGCTTCTCGGACGGCTCGACCCGGCGTATTTCCCGGCGATTTTCGGTCCCGATGGCGACCAACCCCTGTCGCGCGCGGCTGTCGAAGCGCGGTTCGACGACCTGGCCGCCGACATCGCGGCCACGAGCGGCCAGGCGCGGATGGCGCGTGAGGAGATCGCCGAAGGCTTCCTCAAGATCGCGATCGACAACATGGCGAACGCGATCAAGAAAATCAGCGTCGAGCGTGGGCATGATGTCGGCGATTATACCTTGCAGTGTTTCGGAGGCGCCGGGGGGCAACATGCCTGTCGCGTGGCGGAAACTCTGGGGATGCGGCGTGTTTTCCTGCATCCGTTCGCGGGCGTGCTGTCGGCCTTCGGCATGGGGCTTGCGGATATTCGCGTGATGCGTGAGGCGCAGGTCTCGGCGCCACTCGTGCAAGCGTCGGCCTTGGAGGAGCTGGTCGAAACGCTCAAGGCCGAAGCCCGGCGCGACACATTCGCCCAGGGCGCGCAGGAAGTGCGGGAAGAAACGCGCGTGCATCTGAAATACGAAGGCGCCCACCAGGCGCTCTTGGTGGCATTCGGGCCCGTGGATGAGATGATCGCGGCTTTCGAGGAGGCGCATCGCACCCGGTTCGGGTTCGTCACGCCGGAGCGGGCGCTGGACGTGGACATGGTCGAAGTCGAGGCGATCGGCACCTCGGGTGGAGGCGTGGCGGCCACGGCCCCGAACGGTCCGGCGCAACAGAAAGGCGCGACGCGGATCTGGCTCGATGGCGCGCCGCGAGAGGTTGTCGTCTGGGATCGCGATACCTTGCCTGCCGGGTTTTCGATCGACGGACCGGCGGTCATCTTTGAAACCACCGGCACGACCATCGTCGAGCCCGGATGGACCGGGGAGGTGGATGTTGCCGGAAACCTGATCCTGTCCCATGTCGCCTCGGTCTCTCGTGAGCAGGGCAGCACTGAGCGCGACCCGATCCTGCTGGAGGTGTTCAACAACCTGTTCATGTCTGTTGCGGACCAGATGGGCGCGACGCTCGCCAACACGTCGTGGAGCGTCAACATCAAGGAACGATTGGATTTTTCCTGCGCAATTTTCGATGCCCAGGGCGATCTGGTCGCCAATGCCCCTCATGTGCCGGTCCATCTCGGCTCCATGTCAGCGGCGATCAAAACCGTCATGGCGCAGACCGAGGGCAGGCTGTCGCCCGGGGATGCCTTCATGCTGAACTCACCCTTCAATGGCGGCACGCATCTGCCGGATGTGACGGTGGTGACGCCCGTTTTCGTGGGCGACCGCCCCGCGTTCTGGCTCGGGTCGCGCGGACACCACGCGGATATCGGAGGGCGCACGCCGGGATCGGGACCGCCCGATTCCAGGCGGATCGAGGAAGAGGGCGTCGTGATCGACCTGGAGCGGCTCGTCAGCGCGGGCCGGTTCGAGGAAGAGGTGGCGCGCAAGGTGCTTTCGTCGGGACGCTGGCCTGCGCGTCAGCCGGACCAGAACATCGCGGACCTGAAAGCGCAGGTCGCAGCGAACGAAACCGGACGGCGAGAACTGTTGAAGGTGGTCGAGACCTACGGTGCCGAGGTGGTTGCCGCCTACATGGGGTATGTGCAGGACAATGCGGAAGAGAGCGTGCGCGAGGTCATTGCGACGCTCGAAGACGGCGATTTCCGGTATCCGCTAGATGACGGAAGCGAAATCCGCGTCTCACTGCGGATCGACCCGGCCGAAGGCACCGCGGTGGTGGATTTCACCGGCACCTCGGAGCAGCACAAAAACAACTATAATGCGCCGCTATCCATCTCTCGTGCCGTTGTGCTTTATACTTTTCGAACACTGGTTGGGCGGGAGATCCCGCTTAACGAGGGCTGTCTGAAACCGATTGAGATCATTGTCCCCGAGGGATCGATGCTCAATCCCCGTCCTCCAGCAGCGGTCATTGCGGGGAATACCGAGGTCAGCCAGGCGGTCTGCAACGCCTTGATGGGGGCGCTGGGCGTGATGGCGGCGTCACAGGGGACGATGAACAATTTCATTTGGGGCAACGACGATTTCCAGAATTACGAAACCATCGCGGGCGGGTCCGGGGCGGGGCCGGGCTTTGACGGTGCGGATGCGGTTCAAAGCCATATGACCAATACGCGGATGACCGATCCGGAGATCCTGGAGGCACGCTTTCCGGTTCTGTTGGAAAGCTTCGCCGTGCGAGACGGGTCTGGCGGGGCCGGGAAATGGCATGGGGGTAATGGCGTCACGCGGCGCTTGCGGTTCCTTGAGCCGGTGACGGTAACCACGCTCACCAGTCACCGGACGGTGCCACCCTTCGGCATGGAGGGTGGGGCGCCCGGCCAGGTTGGCGAGAACTGGGCCGAGCGACCGGATGGTGAGCGCCGTCGCCTGCAAGGCAACGACGAGATAGACCTGCCCGCAGGTGGCGTGTTCGAGATGCGCACGCCCGGCGGCGGGGGATGGGGCAGCCCCTAGCGCGAGAGGCACGCGGCGATGTTCTCGCCAATCTGCGCGATCAGATTACCATAAAGGTCCGGCCCCGGGGTGAGGTTGCTGCCGACAGGGTCGAGCGTGCCGGTTTCGACGGCTGCTCCCGTGGATACGGTCGCCAGAAGCGCCGGGTCATAGACCGGTTCGGCAAAGAGGCAGTCAACGCCTTCGGCCGCCACCGTCGCTTTCAACTGCGAGAGCGCAGCGGCGGAGGGCGCGGAGGCGTCGCCGGGGCGCACGGACCCGATGATCGTCAGGTCGTAGTGGTCCGCGAAGTAGCCGAAAGCGTCGTGAAACGTGATGATATGGGCGTCCGCGAAGGGGGCGAGCATCTCGGCGACAGCCGCGTCCCTTTCGGCAAGGCTCGTGACGGCAGCTTGGGCATTCGCTTGGTAGGTTGCCGCGTTGTCCGGGTCCACGGCGGAAAGTTCGTCGGCAATCGTGACCAGCCACGCCTTGCCGTTTTCGGGTGAAAGCCAGGCGTGGGGGTCGTGTGTCAGGTTCGCGTGGTCGTGGCCGTCGGAGTGCTCGGCCTCAGGATCGTGCTCGGCGTGATCGTCACCATGGTCGTCGTGTTCGGCGTGGTCCTCATGTTCTTCGTCACCATGGTCTTCCGAATTGTTGTGGTCCTCTTCATGGTCCTCTCCATCGAGTTCACGCAGATGCGTTGAAGGATCGTCCAGCAGGGACAGGGATGCGCCCCGAGCCATCTCGTCCACGGCGCGGTCGAGCCAGGGGGCGAACGTCGGCCCCGTCCAGACCACGAGGTCCGCGGAGGAAACCGCGCGTGCCTGGCTTGGCTTGAGTTGCACGGCATGCGGANNCCGACACCCGCCATGACTTGCGACACGAGGGAATGGACCGGCCCGATATCGGTCACGACGCGCGGGGGGGCGGCAAAGGCGGGGGACGCAGTGAGGAGGAGGGCGAGGGCTGTGCGCATGACTTGTCTCCGGGCCTAGGAAGGCGTAAGTGTTACGATATAACAATACCTGTTATAGTATAACAAAACGGGGTGCAAGACCGATGACATCACATGACGCCGCCCAAGCTTTTCACGCGCATGACCATGAAGCCTGCGCCGACCAGGCTCTCGCCCGCGCCGATGAAATCTGTGCCGAGGAGGGCGTTCGCTTGACGCCCGTGCGCCGTCGCGCCTTGGAAATCCTGCTCGCAGAGCACCGGGCCCTTGGCGCCTACGAGGTGCTCGACGGGTTGGCGGAATCGGGGTTCGGCAAGCAGCCGCCGGTTGCCTATCGCGCCTTGGAATTCCTTGTGGATCAAGGGCTTGCGCATCGTATACGCCGGTTGAACGCCTTCATCGCCTGCACCCATCCCGGCGCGGCCCATGCGCCCGTGTTCCTTATTTGCAAAACCTGTGACGCGGTAGCCGAAGCGCCGGGTGACGATCTGCGGGGCGCGCTGGACCGCGAGGCGGCAAGCCTTGGCTTCACCATCGAACGCGCCAATATCGAAGCGGTCGGGCAATGCCCTGCCTGTGGGGAGGTCGCAGCGTGAGTTTGCTGTCCGCCGAGGGGCTGCACCTGAGTTACGGTGATCTGAAGGTGTTGGACGGCGTGTCGCTGGCGGTCGATCCGGGAGAGATCGTGACACTGGTCGGCCCGAACGGGTCGGGGAAATCCTCGCTGGTGAAAGCGCTGACCGGGGTGGTGACGCCCGACCGCGGGCGGGTGTTCCGCAAACCGGGCCTGCGGCTGGGATATGTGCCGCAAAAGCTCGCGTTGGACCCGAGCCTGCCGATCACGGTGTCGCGGTTCCTGAACCTGCCCAGGCGGCGAGATCCGAAGCGCGTGGAAAAGGTGATGGAGGACACGGGTATCGCCGGACTTGGTGACCGGCAGTTGGCGGCATTGTCCGGGGGACAGACGCAGCGTGCGCTTCTGGCGCGGGCGTTGTTGGGGGAACCGGAGCTCTTGATCCTGGATGAGCCGACGACCGGGTTGGACCAGCCGGGCGAGGCGGCATTCTATCGTCAGATCGAGACGTTGCGCGAAGAGATGGGGTTGGCGATCTTCATGGTGAGCCATGATCTGCACGTCGTGATGGCCGCGTCGGATCGCGTGATTTGCCTGAACCACCACGTGTGTTGCGAGGGCACGCCGCATGTGGTGCGCGATGCGCCGGAATACCGGGCGTTGTTTGGCGAGGGGACGCGGGGGGCGTTGGCGTTGTATCAACATCACCACGATCACGACCATGACCATGCTCACGGGCACGACGATAAGGAGGCGCACCATGGTTGATGATTTTCTGGTTCGTGCCGCCTTTGCGGGGATCGGGATTGCGGTTGCCGTCGGGCCCTTGGGAAGTTTCGTCGTCTGGCGGCGGATGGCCTATTTCGGGGATGCGACCGCCCATGCCTCGATCCTCGGCGTCGCGCTGGCACTGGTTTTTTCGGTCCCGGTGACGATCGGCACGCTTGCGGTTGCGCTGGGCATGGGGCTGGTGGTGAGCTGGCTTGTCACGCGCGGCCACGCAATGGATGCGACGCTTGGCGTTCTGTCTCACTCCGCACTGGCCGCCGGGTTGGTCGCTGTCTCTTTCGTTTCCGGTGCGCGCGTGGACCTGAACGCGTTTCTGTTTGGGGACATCCTGGCGGTTGGCTGGGATGATCTGGCGGTGATCTGGGGCGGCGCGGCGTTGGTGTCCGCCTTGATCCTGTGGCGCTGGTCGGCGCTTCTCACCTCGACCCTATCCGAAGATCTTGCGGTCGCGTCCGGGATCGACCCGCGCCGGGAGCGGTTGATCCTGACGTTGGCCCTGGCCGTCGTGGTGGCGGTTGCGCTGAAGGTTGTCGGCGCGCTCCTGATTGCGGCGATGCTGATTATCCCGGCGTCGGCTGCGCGCGGGCTATCGCGCTCGCCGGAAGCCATGGCGATCTGGGCGGTCCTGATTGGCGCGGTATCGGCGGTTGCGGGCTTGGGCCTGTCCTTTGGGTTCGACACACCAGCGGGACCGTCCATCGTCGTGGCTGCGGCGGTGATCTTTGCCGGGGTCAGCGTGTTGCGCCGCGCCTAGGGCAGGATGTGCAGCCAGACCCAGATCGTGACGAGCGAACTGGCGGTTGCGGCGAGCACCGCCGTCGCCGCGACCCTTTTGCCCACGTTGTACATGCTGGCGAAGAGGAAGGCGTTGACGCCAGGAGCCATGGAGGCGGTCAGAACGGCGGATCGAAGCTGGCCGGTGGACAGGCTGAACGCCGTGCCCAGCGTCCAGGTCACAGCCGGGTGCAGAACAAGTGCCACGAGCATGATCCAGGCGACCACGCGTAGATCGCCCTCCGGCTTGTAACTGCAAAGCACCCCGCCGAGACCGAAGAGCGCAGCCGGGAGCGCAGCGGCGGCGACCAGGTTCACCGCGTCACTGACTGGCTGCGGAATGATCACGCCGGACAGGTTGACGGCGAGCCCCAGAACGATGCCGATGACCAAAGGATTGCGCACCATGGACTTCGTGACCGAAACCAGCGGACGCAAAAGCCCCCCGCCGGACCCGTTGCGCACGATCTCCATCGCGGTGACGCCGATCAGGTAACAGGTCGGCGCGTGGATCGAAATGATCGCGAAATTCGGGCCCAAGGCGTCCGTTCCGTAAGCGCGTTCCGTGATCGGCAGGCCCAGCAGAACGGCATTGGAAAACAGCGTGGCGAAGCCGATGGCGACGCTGTCGGGCCACGGGCGGCCAAAGAGGAACCGCGCACCCAAAAGCCCCGCGAAGAACCCGAGGATCGCACCTGCGTAGAAGGAGGCAAGCAGGCGCACATCGAAGGTCTCGCCCAGGTCGATCTGCGACATGGCGCGAAACAGCAGGATCGGAACCGCGAAGTTCTGGGCGAATTTCATCAACCCGTCGACCGCGTTGTCATTCAAGCCCAGCTTCCAGCGCGCCAGGTAGCCAAAGCCAATGACCAGAAAGACCGGAAGAATGATGTTGATCAGCGCGGGCATCAGACGTCGTAGCTGAGCGTCAGTCCATCATGGGCTGGCGTGACATGGGCGGGCGTCTCGCCCGCGACCGTGTCGTGGTCGATGTCGATGTGCATATTGGTCAGGACGCCGCGTTTCGCGCCGGAGCGCTCGATCCAGCCCAATGTCTTTTCCAAATGCGCATGGGTCGGATGCGGGGTGTAGCGCAGCGCGTCGATCACGAAATCTTCGAGTCCTTCGAGATGTTGCCAGTTTTCCTCCCGCATTTCCGAGACATCTGGCAGATAGGCCAAGGGCCCCATGCGGAACCCGAGCGAGTCAATATTGCCGTGGTCCACCTCGAAGGGGGTGAATTCGATCGCGCCGCCTTTGCCCTCGATCTGGAACGGGCCAGAAATCGTGTAGAGGTCGAGGATCGGCGGGTAGTTGGACCCTTCGGGCTGCACGAAGGCGTAACCAAAACGCGACAGGAGCGCGTTCTGGGTTTCGCCGTCGGCCCAGACGGGAAGGCGCGCGCGCATGTTGAACACGATCATGCGCAGGTCGTCGATCCCGTGGACGTGGTCGGCATGACTGTGGGTATAGACCACCGCGTCAAGCTCGCCGATGTCGGCATCCAGAAGCTGCGAGCGAAGGTCTGGCGAGGTGTCGATCAACACGCGTGTGATGCCGCCCACATCTTCGCGTGTGACCAGAAGCGAGCAGCGGCGACGGACATTTTTCGGATTGTTCGGATCGCAGGCACCCCAGTGGCCGCCGAGACGCGGGACACCGCCCGAAGAGCCGCAACCGAGGATCGTGAAGGACAGCCGCGCCATCAGGCCGCGGCCTCGTATTTCGCGGCCTTCCAGAACAGGCGGTCGAAATTCTCCTGCGTCTTGGCGGCGAAATCGACGTAGTCGAGACCGGAGACCTCTGCGCCGACCTTTGCGGTATGGGCCGTGAAAGCGGGCTCGTTTCGTTTGCCGCGATGGGGCGGGGGGGCGAGGTAGGGGCTGTCGGTTTCGACAAGGATGCGGTCCACGGGCGCGTCGGCGAAAATTTCGCGCAACTCCTGGGAGCGCGGGAAAGCGGCGATCCCGGACATGGACAGGTAAAAGCCCAGATCGAGCGCGGCCATGGCAAGGTCGCGTCCTGACGAAAAGCAATGCATGACGCAGGTATAGGCACCGTTTCGGTGTTCTTCCGTCAGGATGCGCGCCATTTCCTCGTCCGCGTCGCGGGCATGGATGATGAGCGGCAGGCCGGTCTCCCGCGCTGCCGCGATATGGATGCGAAGGCTTTCCTTTTGCGCCTCAGCACTTTCGGCGGTGTAGTGGTAATCAAGCCCGCTCTCGCCGATCCCGACCATCTTGGGATGCTTGGCGAGGGTCACAAGCTCGTCCACCGTCGCCATCGGTTCTGACGCCACGCTCATCGGGTGGGTGGCGGCGGCAAAGAAGATAGGGTCGTAAGCCTCGGCAATCGCCTGCACCTGCGGCACGTTCCTGAGCTTCGTGGCGATGGAGACCATGCGGGTCACGCCCGCCTCGCGCGCGTTGGCGACGATCTCGTCCAGCTGCCCTTCGAAGTCGGGGAAGTCGAGGTGGCAATGGCTGTCGGTAATGATGGGTGTGTCGGTCATGCTGCCCGTTGCGATGCGGTCTCGTTGATCCTGAAGACCATATCGAGGATGAGGGCGGCAGGGTCAAGGTTCACACCCCGGCCATGCGCCGCGCGCGACGAAATCTCTTGTGCCCGTTCGGCCCAGAGACGCGCACCGTAGGCATCCGGGGCAAGGCGGGCGAAGAGCTGAGCCTCGCCGGGGGCCGCCTCGATCAGGGGCGGGCGACCTGCGCCTGTGCGCGCCAGGCGGGTGAGGGACAGGTCGAAGAGGGGAAGGATGAGATCATAGCGCGGTGCGTTGGCGGCACCCGGCGCGGAGTTTGCCAGCGTGATGGCGCGGGCGCGGTCATAGCGCGGCGCTTGGGCGAAGATCGCCACGAGATCCTCGTAAATCTTCAGCCCGCCCAGTTCGGAAAGCCGCATGGCTTCGCCCACGGAGCCGCCGGCAAGTTCGCCAAGCGCTTCGGCATCGGGACCGGGATCGGCGCCAGCGGCTTCGAGCGCCTGCGCCAGATCGGGCGGTGCAAGCGGCGAAAGGCGCAACTCGCGGCACCGTGACCGGATTGTCGGCAGCAAGCGAGATGGCTGGTGGCTGACGAGAAGCATGGTCGCGCGCTTTGGTGGCTCCTCCAACATCTTGAGCAACGCGTTGGCGGCCTGGGTGTTCATCTCGTCCGCCGCATCCACGATCACCACCCGCCGCCCGCCGTCAGACGCGGACAACCCGAAAAACTCGCGCAATTTGCGCACTTCGTTCACGCGAATGTCGGCCGAGAGCTTGTCGCCCTTGTCGTTGGGTCCGCGCCGCAAGACGAAAAGACCGGGTTCCGCACCCTGCATGGAGCGGCGCACAACCGGATGATCCGGGTCGATGTCGAGGGTCTCCGGGGGCGCGGGTGCGTCGCCGAACAGACCGCCACCCTCCGGCGGTGGCGTTGCCAACAAGAACCGCGCAAGCCGCCACGCCAGCGTCGCCTTGCCCACGCCTCGTGGCCCGGTGATGAGCCAGCCGTGGTGAAGTCGACCGGAGTTGTAAGCGGTCAGGAACCCCTGTTCGGCCTCACCTTGCCCCAGCAGCCGCGCCGTCTCACGCGGATGCGGCGCGCCGTCGATGCGGTCGGGTTCGGGAAGCTCGGACAGATCAGCCATGCGGGCAATTTACACCCTTGAGGGCTGTGCGAAAGGGCGAATGGGCAAGTGGCGGAGCGGATGGGCCTGGGAGCGAACGTTCTCCAGCCTAGCTCAGCCTTCGAATTCGGGATAAGGTCCGTCCGAAAAAAGAAAATCACGTAGCGCTTCGACGTACGCAAACAGCGCTTCGTCGTTTTCGAATTCGATATCCGTTCTGCGCGCGTAATCGTCAGCGGTCAGAGACCGGTTTTCCAAGACATAATCGAAATTCCGACGCAGGCGCTCAGACCATTCGCTCGACCACCCGAGTTCTTCTTTCAATTTGTCCGGGCCATACACGTTCGCCCCGCAATAGAGGAACATGTCATCCAGCCAAGCCTGGGCCCGCAGGTCGAGAGATTTCATTGTCGCGCTCCCATCGGATACATCGTGACCAGCACAGGCTCACCGCCAATCCCGGCCAATGCCGCCAACAAACGTCATTCCGGAAATGGTCCGCGTTGAAAAAGGAAACCGAACATCGCCCGAAGGTAGCCGTACATCTCTTCGTCATTGTCAAAATGGAACCCGATATCCTTTTCGTATTCGTCGGCAGTCAACGGCCTGTCCCGCAAGACCGCCTCGAAACGCTCCCGGAATCGGCGCGAGTCATCAGGGTCAATCTCAAGACCCGCCTTCAAGGCGTCAGGATCGTAGGTTTCCGGCCCACAAAGCATGAACATAGTCCTTTTCCAACTGTCTAGGCTGACCATTTTCTACCTCGTGATCGGGTACATGGTGACGAGGGCAGGTTCACTGCCCGGCACATGGCGGAATACAGCCAGCAGGCTGCCACGATCGAAATCCGCGTTGATGGCGCCTCCGCCGGCGATCCTGACTCCCTCTACGAGGCGCAGGTAGTCCGGGCCAAGCACGTCCTCCAAAGGAAGAACGACGAGGAAGCTGCCGCGCTGATATGCTGGTTCGAATAGCGCAGCGTCTCGAGCCGCGCGATATTCCCGCGTTCGCCGCACGAAGCTCTCGGCGGCAACGAATGCCTCAGGCGACGTGATACGGCTGGCAATCGGTGGCGCGCGGTGCGGTCTCCCGGTCACGCCGTCTCTGGCCGTCTCGGTCATCGGATCGATACCATGCAGCACCCGGTCGATCAGCATCTGGCGCGTCACGGCGCCTTCGTGGCGCTGCGGGCCGTGACCTTGCATCGCCAACTCGGCAAATCCACGGGCGACGAAGCTGTCGACAGTGGCGTTCCGCATGACGATCATGCCGTCGAAGCGCAAGGCTGCCGAGCGCAACGCGACGATTGCAGCCCGCGGTGAGAGCCTCGAACCTCTCGCTGCTGACTGCCGAACAACTCCGTGAATCCTGGGATCAGGATGGAAAGCGACAGCATACAAGAATGCCCCAAATTGAAGTTGCCCACATTGGAAACTTGCCTAAAAAATCTTTCCGCTCCGCGTTTCTCACATGGGCGGCAGGCAATGAGGTCAGGGATATCGACCCCATGGATGAGCCCACATTTTCCATTCTCTTGGACGAATGGCGCACCGCAATCTCTCGATAGATACTGATCAGCGCTAACGGCCCTTTGCTGTCATCCAACCTTGCGCCACGCGGCGTGACCAATTCTGGCCCGAAATCGACGTTGGCAACTGATGTAGCGAATGTGACTTACACTACATCTGAATAGAGTTTTTCACTTCTCGTAATGGAGTAAGGACATGGTCGAGCGTTTTGATGCAAACTAGACGGTCTTTGAGCCCGACGAGCAGAATTGAATGCAGTGTGATATCGTCGAGGTGCTCCATGAGGCCATTGAATTTCCCAAGTTTTTTCTCGTCCTGATGAAATAGGGCGGCGTTAAACAGTAAGTCGATCATCTCAGCAAATGGATGGCCGTGCCACCGATGAAAGTCTGTCGTATTGTCCCATGCGTCTCGCAGTTTTTGTATTCCTCTTCTCACTTCCGGTTGGCTGAACTCACGTGAAACACGGTTGCATACACTACGGAAGTTGGTTGGGCTAGTTTGTGCATCGAAGAACCGGTAGTCCATATAGAGGCCCTTCAGGCGGTGCGGATTGAAATCGAAGCCTAACATCATGGTTGCCGACTGGTCCGGCTTCATGAGCGAAAGAACATGTTCTGTTTCGTCTCCAAATAGGTCGCGCCAGTTCTTTTCTAGCTCCAGCCATCTTGAATGAAAAAGTCGAGCATTGAAGAACAGCTCGCTATCAACTGGGCCATCTTCTTTGGCGAATTCCATCTTGTGCTTCTCTCAACACCCGTATGCTTCGGCTTCTACCTGTCCATGCGTGTAGCCGTTGTAGGTGTTTGTGGCTGAGACAATGACCATGTGCGTGCCGCCGCGTTGGACGACTTGTTGACGTGCTTTTGACATTGCTGCCGACATGCCGCCTTCAAGGTAGGATCCGAAGGCCGATACTGGGCCTAAGAACCGACAGCTTGCGACTTGTTGGTGCGTTGCCGATCTGATGTAGTTTGATTGCGCGACAAGCTCTGGATCAGCTTCCATGCAACCAGTGGTAATGAGTGGGGCGCATATGGAAGCGGCGAAAATGGTCTTTTTCATGAGATTCCCCTTAAAAAGATACGGTAGCAGCAAGTCGCAGTTTTCAGCAAGTTTTGACCTTCATGGCCTCAATCGTTGCTCAATGAGCCGTGCCTTTTGCAGGAGCTCGTTACGGTTCCGCGCCGCTGGCTGAGGCCTTACACCTCAGCCACGTCTCTTAGAGATCATGCCCATTTGGGGCCGCTGGCGATGCTTTGGCAGGGAGTGCCCCTTCTGCCCCTTTGCAGGGAGCGCAGCGAATGACCGTTCCCCGCCCATAATTCCTTTCATTGGCGAACAAAACACTTTCGCTGGTGCGCAAAAGAAATGTGACCGAGCAAGCGGCGTGAACCGACGACTTGAGCGAACTGCCTAGCGCCGGACAGTGAGAGAGTGCCGAGTGTCTTGGTTTCAAGACTTGTGGAAGTCCCAGAATGACAAATGGCGCTTTCTTGAGGCAACAATTTAGTGGGGCAAGACCATTAGAAATGTGTGGCGAGCGTGTGTGGTAAGTGTGTGTGGTTGTCTTTGCTCGATCGAGGTAAAATTAAGTAAAAATAATGCCTTATCTCTAAATGGCGGTTGTGGCGGAGGAGGTGGGATTCGAACCCACGGTACGCTTTCACGCACGCCGGTTTTCAAGACCGGTGCATTCGACCACTCTGCCACTCCTCCGGGTCGGGTAGCAGGTAGCGTGGTCGAAGTGATTCTGAAAGCACACAGATGCGCGCTGGAAGTTGCGCATACGTGCCTGAAGGGTTTTCATAACGGGAAGCATTCGCTAGACTGACGTCAAAACAGGCGTGACAACGCGCCAACACGCGGGCAGCGCGATCCAATAGATCGCTATCAAGGGCAGATCACATGAATAAGGCGACGACGCGAGGGTGGGTCATCGGGCTTTCGGCCACGTTGATCTTGGCGGGGTGCGAAGACGGGAAAATGCCGGAATTCCTGCAGCCCAAGGCCGAAGTGACGCGGGCTTCGTCGTCCAACACGTCCACGCGCACGGTCGAACGTGACGTGGAAGCGCCGGATGTGTTTCAGGCCACCGACAAGGGGCTTTGGGACGGACGTCCGAGCCTTGGCGGTGTCTGGGTCGCGCATCCCGATGCGACGGATCCGGAGCGTGTCATCATCCGGAATACCTCCAATCAGAAATTCGTGGTCGGTGTGTTGTATCGCCCCGAGCGGCAGCAACCGGGGCCGACCATTCAGGTGTCGTCCGATGCTGCCGAGGCGCTGGGCATGTTGGCCGGATCGCCGGCGGAGTTGAACGTGACCGCGCTGCGGGCCGAGAAGATCAGTGAAACGCCGGCGCCGGACGCCGCCGCCGAGGGCGAGCAGGTCGCAAGCGTCGAGAGCTCCGACATCGCACCGCCGTCCGTCGAGACGAAAGCGCTCGACCCGATTACCGCAGCGGCCGCCGCCATCGACAAGGCGGACGAAACACCCAAGCCCGGGGCGACCAAGCCGGTCGCCGCCGCGACCTCCGTGTCGACCATCGCGGCCGGAACCCAAGGCGGTGCGACGGCGAAACCCACAAGCGCCTCCAAGCTGTCCAAACCCTTCATCCAGATCGGCATCTTCTCGGTTCAGCAGAATGCAAATAACACTGCCGAGAGCATGCGTCGCGCAGGTATGGTGCCCACGATCAAACCGGGTAAAATGAACGGCAAGGAATTCTGGCGTGTGACCGTCGGCCCTGCGGCCACCAGTGCGGAACGGGCCCAGCTTCTGAAGAAGATCAAGGGTCTGGGCTTTAACGACGCCTATTACGTGACACACTGACCGCGCGACAGGCGCGAAATGAGGAGTTGAGGATGCGACGCTGCCACGTCTTTTCCCGCGCAATGCTGTCCATGGCCGCCGCCGTTCTGGCACTGCCCGCTATCGCGTTCGATACACAGGCCCGCTCGGCCTATGTCTACGATCTGACCACCGATACCGTTCTCCTGGAGAAAAACGCCGAGGTGCCTTTGCCGCCTGCGTCGATGTCCAAGCTGATGACGCTGAACATGCTGTTCGAGGCATTGGAGGACGGGCGCGTCTCGCTCGATACGCGGTTCACGGTCAGCCAGCGCGCGATGGACATGGGCGGCTCGACCATGTTCCTGACCACAGCAGATCGCCCCACCGTCGAAGAGTTGATCAAGGGGATCATCGTTCTTTCGGGCAATGACGCCTGTGTCGTGGTGGCAGAAGGGCTGGGCGGCACCGAAGACGCCTTTGCCGCGATGATGACCCAACGCGCGCAGGCCCTTGGTAGAGAGAACTCCACCTTCGGCAATTCCTCGGGCTGGCCGCATCCTGAGCAGCGCATGAGCACCGAGGATCTCGGCCTGCTCGCAACGCGGCTGATCGAAGAATTCCCCGAGTATTACCACTATTTCGCGCTCAAGGAGTTCCCTTACGACGGGCGCGCGCCGGACAACCGCTTTAACCGGAACCCGCTCTTCGATCTGGGTCTTGGGGCCGATGGTCTCAAGACAGGGCACACGCAGGAAGCGGGCTACGGTCTGGTCGGCTCGGCCCTGCAAGGTGGGCGCCGCGTGGTCGTGGTGATTTCCGGGTTGGACAGCGAAGCGGCCCGGAAGAGCGAGGCGGCATCGGTTTTGAACTGGTCCTTCCGTCAATTCGCACTGCGCACGCCGGTGCAGGCGGGGGNNCGCTTCGGCGCGGCGGCGGAAAAGGTGCTGATGATGGCCCAGGATCTTGCCGGGTATAACGAAGACGATAGCGCGCCGGCCCAAGCTGAAGACCCCGTGGTGAACTGACCCGGATGGCAGGGCTTTTCATCACCTTCGAAGGCATCGACGGCTCTGGCAAATCGACCCAATCGCGTATGCTGGCCGAAGCCCTGCGCGCGGCTGGCGAGCAGGTTGTGGCGACCCGCGAACCGGGTGGCTCGCCCGGGGCGGAAGAAATCCGGGCCCTGGTGCTCGAAGGCGACCCTGACCGCTGGTCTGCGGAAACCG
>DOUP01000137.1 GCA_003520545.1 Maritimibacter sp.
CCGCCGTGGCGGGGGCGACCACGACGAGGTCGGCGTCACGGGACAATTCGATATGCCCCATCTCGGCCTCGTCGGTCAGGTCGAAAAGATCGGTGTAGCCCTTCTCTGCGGCCAAGGCAGAGGCGGAGAGCGGTGTCACGAACGCCTGCCCGGCCCGGGTGATGACCGGCACCACGCTTGCCCCGCGTTCGCGCAACTGACGGATCAGGATCAGCGATTTGAACGCCGCCACGCCGCCGCCGATAATCAGAAGAATTCGTTTGCCTGCCAGCATCTTGAGGCTCCTTTGACGCCCTTGTTACGCGGCACGCCCTCGCTGGGCAACTATTCGAACGCCTTGCACGGGTCGTCACGCTCCACACCGGGCGCATCGAGCACCCTGTCGAAACCGCCGTCGGGCGTGTTGCCGTCCTCGGATTGACCAAGCGACGTGACCATCACGTTCGGGTCCACCCGCGCGATATAGGACGGCACGCCCCAATCCTTGCGCGCATGACCATTCCCGGTGATGACCACGACCGGGCCACCGGTTTCGCGAAAAGCCTCCATCGTCGTGCGGGCCAACGTCGCGTCGCGCAGGCGCTGCAGGTCGACCATGCCGGGCAAAAGCTCGGTCGGTAGCATTCCGCAATGTGCCTCCAACTGAAGGTTCAGCCGGTCCGCCAACTCGTCCACCGGCAGGTCTTCGTTCAAACCGTAACCGCTCGCGCCTTCACCAAAAGACCGCGCCACGCCGATTTTCGTCGCCTGGCGCGTCGCCTCTCGGGGGACTGCGGCCCCGAAAATCCCGGCGCCGCGACCCGCCGCGAAGATCGGATAATACATGTCGAAATCCGGCCACCCGGCCTCTTCCCATTGAAGCAGATCGCCCAGCGCCTCGGGATCGCTCAACAGGTCATCCGTGATCACCTTGGCCTGCGCCTTGGTCAGCATCTCGAACACAAGCGCGCGCGGCTTGATGTCGGCGACCGCTTCGGCCTGCACGGCGTGGTGCGCCGGGTTGTCGTGTACCTCGCCCAGCACGAAAATGTCCGCCTCCGAGCCCTCGAACGGCCCCGCAAGCGCCGCGACCGGCAATGCCATGAAAGCGAGCGTTTTCCACATGGCGTCACTGTGACCCGTCCGGTGGCGACCGGCAAGTGCTTCCCCTGTTTCCTCGCAAATGCTACGTCCTTGCCATGAGCTTCGATCTCCCATCTCTCACCCTTGTGATCGGCGGTGCAGCCTCCGGGAAGTCCACCTACGCGGAACGGCTGGTGGAGGCGGCGGACAGGCCGCTGACCTATATCGCCACCGCCGAAGCGCATGACGAGGAAATGCGGGTGAAGATCGCGGCCCACCGCGCCCGGCGCGGCGCCGGATGGCAGACCCTGGAAGCGCCACGCGACCTCGCAGGAACGCTTGGCGAGGTGATGGCGGACCGGGTCGTCCTGATCGACTGCGTGACGCTTTGGCTCACCAACCTGGTCCTGGACGAGGCTGATCTGATCGCCGCCGAGAACGGGTTTCTGAAAGCCCTTGATGACGCCCGGATGCCCGTGGTGATCGTCACGAACGAGGTTGGCGCGGGGATCGTCCCCGAACATTCGCTCGGGCGACGGTTTCGGGCAGCGCAGGGGCGGCTGAACCAATCGCTCGCGGCCCGTGCCGATAGCGTCGTGACCGTCATGGCCGGGTTGCCGCTCGCGCTCAAGGGCCCGCTGCCGGAGCTGCCTCAATGACCAAGATCTGGTGGGTGCGCCACGGTCCGACCCATGTGAAGGCGATGGTGGGCTGGTCCGATGTGCCCGCCGACCTGTCCGACACCGAAGCACTCGCAAAGCTCGACCGATACCTGCCGCGCCTGCCGGTCGTCTCGTCGGACCTGGTCCGCGCGGTGGACACGGCCAGCGCGTTGCAAGCCGATCGGCCGCGCTTGGCGCATGAGCCCAGCCTCAAGGAAATGAACTTCGGGGATTGGGAACTTCGCCCCGGCAATGAGCTCTACGACGAAGACCCCGACGGCACCCGCGCCTTCTGGGACGACCCCGAGAACAACCGACCTCCCGGTGGCGAAAGCTGGCGTGACCTGGATGCGCGCGTGCGGCCCACGGTGGAGCGGCTGATCGCAGACCACCCTGACGGTCTAATCGTCGTGGCACATTTCGGCGTGATCCTGAGCCAGGTCCGCCATGCGCTCGCCGTACCCGTTCCCCGGGTTCTGGCGCACAGGATCGACAACCTGTCAGTGACCCAGATCAGCTACGGGCCGACCCGTCCCTATGCCTGTGCGATCAATCACACCCCGTGATCCGCCTTCCACAAAAGCGAATTTTCCCCTGCGAAAAACCCGCGCTACCGTCGTGGGAATATCATTTTTTCGACAAGGCATCACATGACATACGATCTGTTTCTCGGTGATCGCACCTTCTCCAGCTGGTCCTTGCGCGGCTGGCTCATGTTTCGCAAGTTCGACATTCCCGTGACTGTGCACATGGTCGGGCTCTACGACGGCACCATGACCGAGGACCTCGCCGAGTTGGCACCCGCCCGCTTCGTGCCGGTCATGCGCACGCCGGAAGGCCATGTTGTCGGCGACACCCAGGCGATGGCCGAAACGCTGGCCGAGGAGAACCCGGACGCCGGTCTCTGGCCCGCCGACCCGGCCGCCCGCGCGCTGGCCCGCTGGCTGGTCGCCGAAATACACTCCAGCTTCGGCGCGCTGCGCGGCGATTGCCCCATGCAGCTTTTGCACCAATACGAAGGTTTCACCCCCTCGGACGCGGTCAAGGCCGATGTCGCACGGATCGAAGAGCTGTGGTCGCTCGCCCGCGCCCGTCATGGTGCCACTGGCCCCTGGCTTTTTGGCGACTACTCCTTGGCGGACGTATTCTACGCGCCGATTGCAGCGCGGATCGCGGGCTATGACCTGCCCATCGGAGAGGGCGCGCAGGCTTACGTTGACCTGACGCTGAATGACGCTGACTTCAAAGAGTGGCGGGCCGAAGGGTTGAAGAAATCCTACGATCCCGTTCCTTACGCGCTCGACCTTCCAACCCGGCCTTGGCCCGCCGCGTAAGGCCAGCGTTAACCTTTCGCTAACCAAGGGTGAGTTAACCTCCGTTAACAGTCAGCGGAGGGACGGATGGTCGCGCGAGCCTACACGGTGGCGTTCGAAGGGGTCGAGGCGCGGTCGGTCGAGGTGCAATGTGCGCTCTCCCCCGGCGTGCCCGCGTTCTCCATCGTCGGGCTGCCCGACAAAGCGGTCTCCGAAGCCCGCGACCGTGTCCGCGCGGCGCTTTCCGCCATGTCCATCGCCCTGCCCGCCAAGAAGGTGACGATCAACCTGTCCCCTGCTGACCTGCCGAAAGAAGGCTCGCACTTCGACCTTCCCATCGCGCTCTCGCTTCTCGCGGCCATCGGCGTGATCTCCGAGGAAGATGTCGAGGGCGTCGTGGCACTTGGCGAGCTTTCCCTTGACGGAAGCCTGATCCCGGTGATCGGCGCCCTGCCCGCCGCGATGGCCGCCGCCGATGACGACCGCGCACTCGTCTGTCCCCAAGCCTGCGGAGCCGAAGCCGCTTGGGTCGGCACCGCCCGCGTGTTGGCCGCCGGTTCCCTGGCCGCCGTGATCCAGCATTTCACCGGGCAGTCCCCGCTCGACCCTGCCGATCCGGGCGAAGTGATCGAAGGATCGGGTAGTCGCGACCTCTCGGACGTGAAGGGGCAGGAACGCGCAAAACGGGCCTTGGAAATCGCCGCCGCCGGGCGCCACCACCTCCTGATGACCGGCGCGCCGGGGTCGGGCAAATCCATGCTCGCCGCGCGACTGCCTTCGATCCTCCCCCCGCTCACGCCCGCCGAGGCGCTGGAAACCTCGATGATCCACTCGCTCGCCGGGTTGCTCGATGAAGGCGGCATCTCCCGCGCGCGACCTTTCCGCGACCCACACCACACGGCGTCCATGGCCTCCATCGTCGGCGGTGGCCGTGGCGCGAAACCCGGTGAGATTTCCCTGGCCCACAATGGTGTGCTGTTTCTCGACGAGTTGCCGGAGTTCACCCGCCCCGTTCTGGAAACCCTGCGCCAGCCGATCGAGACCGGCGAAGTCGTCGTGGCCCGCGCCAACGCCCATGTGCGCTATCCCTGCCGCTTCATGCTGATTGCCGCGGCCAATCCCTGCCGCTGCGGCTACCTCGCCGATGCCATGCGCGCCTGCGCCAAGGCACCGGCCTGTGGCGAGGAGTATCTGGGCCGTATTTCCGGCCCGCTTCTGGATCGCTTCGACCTCAGGTTAGAGGTCCCCGCCGTTTCCATCTCGGATCTCGACGACGCACCGTCCGGCGAAAACTCCGAGACTGTCGCGGCGCGCGTCGCCACCGCACGCGAAACACAAGCCATCCGCTATAAGGACGCGGGCGGTATGCGTCTCAACGCGGATGCCGAAGGCAAGGTCCTGAACGAGATCGCCGCGCCGGATGCAGAGGGACGGGACATGCTGACCCGTGCGGCGGACCGTTTCGGGCTTTCGGCGCGCGGCTATCATCGCGTGTTGCGCGTGGCCCGGACGATTGCCGATCTGGCTGGCGCGGAAGACGTGCGCAAACCACATATCGCCGAGGCGCTGAGTTACCGGATCACGACGCTGCGGGCGGAGTAGATGGCTCGTCGGCCATATCGAGGCATTGGCGAATGAACCGCGCAATCTCGGTCAGGGCCTCCCGTGCCTCCGGCACCCAACCATCGAAAATCTGGAACACGTGCGGCGCATCCTGAAAGGCGTGTTCGATCACCTCACCACCCGAACCGCGCAGAACCTCGGCCATCCGCCGGGCGTCGTCGCGCAAGATCTCGGTCTCGGCATATTGCAAAAGCACCGGCGGCGGCGCGATGGGAAAGTCGGCGTAGACTGGCGAGGCGCGGGGATCGGTCGGATCGGCTTCCCCAAGGTACCACCGCGCCACGTCGTCCCTGCGGTTCGCAGGCAGGATCGTGTCGCGGTCGATGTTTTCAAGGATCGACGGACTTTGAAACGTGAAATCGGTGTGCGGGGCGATCCCGACCACCCCGGCCGGTTTGATCCCCTCGGCACAGAGCTGCGCCAGAAGCGACAGCGCCAGGTTGCCCCCGGCACTGTCCCCCGCGATCACGATATTCTCGGGATCGTAACCCCGCGCGACCAAGGCATCCCAACCCCGGCGCACATCATCCCAAGCGGCGGGAAAGGGCTGCTCCGGTGCGATCCTGTAGTCGAGCGCACAAATCTCGACCCCCGTCAGCCGCGCGATCCGCGCGAGCATGGCAGCGTGCGTTTCAGGCGATCCCGCGATGAAACCGCCGCCGTGGATATAGAACACCGCTTTGTCCGGGGGCACCGGGTGAGAGCCGGGGCGCGCGGAAATCCAGACTGCGCGCAGGTCAGGCTCCAACCAGCTTTCGCGCAACAGCGTGAAGGGCGGTGCGCGAAACACCTGCCGCGCCCCCCGCTCCAGAAGCTCCCGATTGGCCGCCGGATCCTTTACGTGGACCAGAAGCGGCTTCACGAACAGCTTCAGAAGAAGCGACAGGAGGCTAAGCTGCGGGCTCACATGCGTCGGGCCTCGATCGCCTCCCAGATCTTCGCGGTGATATTCACACCGTCGAAGCGCTCAAGCTCCTGGATGCCCGTGGGGGAGGTCACGTTGATCTCGGTGAGCCAGTCGCCGATCACGTCGATCCCGACGAAAACCTGGCCCTTCTCGCGCAGAAGCGGGCCGATGCGGGCGCAAATCTCGCGGTCCCGGTCGGTCAGTTCGACCTTCTCCGGGCGTCCGCCCACATGCATGTTCGAGCGGGTTTCGCCCTCGGCAGGCACCCGGTTGATGGCACCGACCGGTTCGCCATCGACCAGGATCACCCGCTTGTCGCCCTTGGACACGGCGGGCAGGAATTTCTGCGCGATCAGCGGCTCGCGGTTGATGCCGGCAAAAAGTTCGTGGAGCGAGGCAAGGTTGCGGTCGTTCGGGTCGAGACGGAACACCCCTGCGCCGCCATTGCCGTAGAGCGGCTTGAGGATCATGTCGCCATGCTCCTCCTTGAAATCCTTCAACGCCTCGAAAGACCGCGCGATCATGGTCGGCGGCGTCAGGTCGGGGAATTGCAGGACCAGGAGTTTCTCGGGATAGTTGCGCACCCAGAACGGGTCGTTCACCACGAGCGTCTTCGGGTGGATCATGTCGAGCAGATGCGTGGTCGTGATATAACCCATGTCGAAGGGCGGGTCTTGACGGAGCCAGACCACGTCGAAGGAGCCGAGATCGACCTCGACCATTTCGCCCTTGGTGAAATGGTCGCCCTGAACCCGTTGCACGGTGATCGGCCAACCTCTCGCCAGCACCCGGCCCTCGCGGTAGATCAACTGGTCGGGCGTGTAGTAAAACAGCTCATGCCCGCGGGCCTGCGCCTCTTCGGCAATACGAAAGGTGCTGTCAGCGTCGATGTTGACGGACTCGATCGGGTCCATCTGAAAGGCGACTTTAAGTGCCATGCGTCACTCCCGGCTTTTCACCTTACATGGCGCAGGTCGGTGGGTTCTTCAATGGCTTGTTATTGGGTGATGTTTTCAAGCCGCTTCATTTGTCCCATGCCGTCGACCATGGCGAGATTGACCCGCATTCCAGCAAGCATCCCGCCCGGAACACCGGCAACGAACTCCATGGCCGTCTGGCAGATACGACCGAGTTGCGCGGGGGACAGCGCTCGGGCCGCGCGGGAAAAGTCGCGGGCCTTCTTCACTTCGACGAAAACGTAATCGCTCCCCTCGCGCAAAATGAGGTCGACCTCGCCACCCGACCCGCGAAACCGGCGCGCGATCACTTCGCTTCCGCGTTTTTCATAGTCTCGTGCCACCGCGTCTTCTGCCGACAGCCCCGCCAAATACGACCCACGTCCCGACATGTCAGTCTTCCTTCTCCATAGCCAAGGCCGCTTGGTATACTTGACGTTTTGGCAGTCCGAAGGCCTCGGCCACGGTCGCTGCCGCATCCTTGATCCGCATGGTTTCCAACGCTTTGCGCAAGGCCGTCTCCATATCCTCGGTGCTCACATCGTCAGACCCTTGGCCAAGAACCAAAACGATCTCGCCCTTCGGCGGATCGGTCGCGACACTTGCCAAGACCTCCGACACAGATCCCCGACGAACCTCTTCAAATCGTTTTGTGAGTTCCCGGCACAACGCCACCTCACGTTCCCCGTCAAGGTCGCACAAAACATCTAACGTTTCCCTAATCCGTTTCGGGCTTTCATAAAGCACCAGCGTCGCGGGTATCTGCAAAAGTTCGGTCAGCCATGTGCGCCGCGCCCCGGCGCCGCTTGGAGGAAAACCCGCGAACAGGAACCGGTCGGTGGGCAGACCGGACAGGCTCAGCGCGACCGGCAAGGCCGACGCTCCGGGCGCCGAGGTTACCATGTGTCCCGCCGCGACGACCTCCCGCGCGAGTGCATATCCGGGGTCCGCGATAAGCGGCGTTCCGGCCTCGCTCACATAGGCCACCGACCGCCCCTCGCCCAGGAGTTTCACGATCCCCGCGCGCCCCTGAGGGCCGGAATGATCGTGATAAGGGATCAGCGGACGCCCGCCGACCTCGATCCCGTGGATGGTCATCAGTTTTCGGGCCGTGCGCGTGTCCTCCGCGGCGATCACGTCGGCGTTGGCCAGGATATCCAGCGCGCGCAAGGTGATGTCGCGCGCGTTCCCGATCGGCGTCGCGACGAGGTAAAGTCCCGGCGCCAGAGAAACGGGCTCAGGTTTCAAGGGTGGACCTGCCTTTCACAACGCTTATTATGCCGCAAGCTGCGGGGTGAGTCTTGTTCCCCCGTCAACGCGCTGCTAACCGCGCTTTTATACACGGCACCAGCGAAAAGAGGATGCCCCCTATGTTTGCTTTTTTGCGCCGCGCTCGCAAGGTTCCGGCGATGATCTTCGCCCTGATTTCAGTCCTGTTTCTGGCCAGTTGCGGCGAGGGGTTGCCGACCGTCGGCGGGGGCGGACCGAACATCGACACCTCGAAACCCGTGCCAGTCGCGCTCCTGGTGCCCGGCGGGTCTTCTTCGGCGACCGACAACACGCTGGCG
>DOUP01000276.1 GCA_003520545.1 Maritimibacter sp.
TGTTCATCATCTCGGCGGCAAGCTTGCCTTTGTAATAGGTGTAAAACAGCGTGCCCTGGAACTGGTCGCCGCCATCGAAAAGCACCGCGTTGTTGGAGCGCGACCGCGCCTCTTCGATGGCCGTCACCAGGCGCGCGGACCCGCCGAAGCATTCACCCGCGTCGTTGTCCTCGGCCGAACATCCGCTGTCATATTTGCTGATCGGTTCGAAACGCGCATGAAAATCGTTGGTGTGAAGGATGGTGAGCGAATAATCGGCCCATGCCATCCCGGTGGACAATGCCACAACGGCGGCGGACCCGAGAACGCGTTTCATGTTGATACTCCCTGTATCGTTGTCTTTTGACTATCTGGTCAGATTGTGACGAGTCGCGGCCCCTGTCAAAGTCTGGCTAACCTGACTTGGCGCATTTTCATGACATTGCCATGAAATCAGGCTGATTGGCCCGCTTGACGCCGCGCCACGCGGGGGGCAAACCGCAGCCATGCTGATACTGAAAATTTTCCGGGCCGACGAGTGGGCCACGCTGGAGCGCGAGGGCGAGACCCTCGGCGCACCCATCGACCTTGAGGATGGCTACATCCATTTCTCCACGCCCGCCCAGGCCGGTGTGACCGCGTCCAAGTATTTCGCCGATGTCGATGGGCTGATGCTGGTCGCTTGCGAGGCGGACGATATGGGCGCGGCCCTGAAATGGGAGCCGTCGCGCGGCGGCGACCTGTTCCCGCACCTCTACCGCCCCATGACCATGGCGGACGTGCTCTGGGCCAAACCGCTCCCCATCGTGGACGGTGTGCACCAATTCCCGAAGGACGCCCAATGACCTTGATCGAACGGCTCGGCCTCACCGTCCTGCACAAGATCGACCCGGAACGGTCGCACGGGCTAGCACTGATGGCGCTCAAGGCGGGTCTTGCGCCCTTGCCCGGTGCCTACACCTCGTCGCGGCTCAGGTGCCACGTGGGCGGGCTGGAGCTCTTGAACCCCGTCGGGCTGGCCGCCGGGTTCGACAAGAACGCGGAGGTGGTCGATGGGCTGACCCGCGCGGGCTTCGGTTTCGTCGAAGTCGGCGCGATCACGCCGCGCGCGCAACCGGGCAACCCCAAACCGCGCATGTTCCGGCTGATGGAGGATCAGGCGGTCATCAACCGCTTCGGTTTCAACAACGACGGGATGGAAGCCGCCGCCAAGCGTCTGACCCGCCGCAAGCGGGAGCGCCCGGTGCCCGTCGGTCTGAATCTCGGGGCCAACAAGGACAGCGCGGATCGGGCGGGCGATTACGTCAAGGTGCTCGATCGCTGCGGACCTCTGGTGGATTTCGTCACCGTCAACGTCTCCTCCCCCAACACCGAGAAACTGCGCGACCTGCAAGGCGCCGAGGCGCTCCATGCGCTCTTGTCCGGCGTGATGGATGCGCGCGGTAAACACGACAAGATCATTCCCGTTTTCCTGAAAATCGCGCCCGATCTGAGAGACACCGAGATCGGCGAGATTGCAGACGTGGCCCGAGACGTGCGCCTCGACGCGATCATCGCAACGAATACCACGCTGGACCGTGAAGGTCTGAAAAGTGCAAGCAAGGACGAGAAAGGCGGGCTATCTGGCGCACCATTGTTCGAAAAGTCT
The DNA here is from genome assembly GCA_003520545.1 of Maritimibacter sp. Classification (GTDB taxonomy): domain Bacteria; phylum Pseudomonadota; class Alphaproteobacteria; order Rhodobacterales; family Rhodobacteraceae; genus Maritimibacter. The sequence continues at coordinate 1,628 of DOUP01000276.1, forward strand.
ACGCGCGTGCTCGCCAAACTGTCGCAAGCGACCGAGGGGCACCTGCCCCTGATCGGTGTCGGCGGGATCGGATCGGCACAGGATGCCTACACCAAGATCAAGGCAGGCGCGTCAGCGGTCCAGCTTTACTCCGCGCTCGCCTACAAGGGGCTATCGCTCGCCGATGAGATCGCGCGCGGACTGGATGGCTTGCTGGCCCGCGACGGCTATGCCCACATCTCCGATGCCATCGGCACAGAAAAGGACAAATGGCTATGACGGACGTCACCATCTGGCACAATCCCCGCTGTTCCAAATCGCGCCAAACGCTCGCCTTGCTTGAAGAAAAAGGCGTCGCACCGACCGTGCGCAAATACCTCGAAGACGCGCCGACCGAGACGGAGATTCGCGGCGCGCTGGCCGCGCTCGGGCTAAAGGCCGTCGACATGATGCGCACCAAGGAAGCCGAGTTCAAGGACCAGGACCTGAGCCGCGACAGCTCCGAAGACCTGCTGATCGCCGCCATGGCGCGCACGCCCAAGCTGATCGAACGCCCCATCGTGTTCACCGACACCCGCGCCCGTATCGGTCGCCCGCCAGAAGCGGTGCTCGACATCCTCTAGGGGGCCGCGTCCGCCTCGCGCTCCAGCGCCGGATACCGCGTCCCCAGCGAGACGCCGCGCGCGAGATAGGAAATGATGTAGGCCGCCCAAAGCCCGTGGTTGCCCCAAATCGGGGTCAGGGCCCATGCGGCGACCAGGTAGACGATCAGGGACAGGAACATCATGTTGCGCATGTCATGGGTCCGGGTCGCCCCGATGAAGATCCCGTCCAGCATCCAGGGCGCCAGCCCGATCAGGGGCGCAAACACCATCCATGGCAGGTAATCCCGAGCGGCCATCTGTACCGCCGGATCCTTCGCCATCACGTCGATAATCGCCCCGCCGCCCAGCGCGAAGGCAAGCGCCAGGACCGCCACGATCACCCCGCCCCAAAGGCTCGTCAGGATCGCCGCCCGCCTGAGCCGCGACCGGTTGCGCGCCCCCAGAGCCTGACCCACAAGCGTTTCGGCCCCAAAGGCAAAGCCGTCCAAACCATAAGACGTGATATGCAGGAATTGCAAAAGCACCTGGTTGGCGGCCAGCGTGACGTCACCGAAATCCGCCCCCCAGAACATGAAGCTCACGATCATGACCTCCAGCATCAGGGACCGCAGCAGGATATCGGTGTTTACCTTGGCCATCCGGGTCAGCTTGACCCGATCGAACACCCGCTCCCAATCGCGCCAGTCCGGCACACGAAAGGCCGCGCGACAGAACCACAGGCCCAGCGCCAGCCCGGTCCATTCGGACAGGAAGGTCGCGAAGGCCACCCCTTGGACACCCCAGCCAAACCCCAGCACGAAGGCCAGGTCGAGCAGGATGTTCATCCCGTTCATCACGAGCTGGATCACGAGCACCGCGCGGGTCCGTTCCTGCGCGATCAGCCAGCCGGAGACGCCATAACTGGCGATGATCGCGGGGGCCGACCAGACGCGGATCGACATGTAATCCCGCGCCAGGGCTTCGACCTCGGCACTCGCCGGGGCCAGTTGAAACGCGAGCGCGAACAGCGGCACCTGCGCCACGATCAGAAGCACCCCGCCCGCGAAGGCGATCATCAGCGCGCGGGTGAATATCGCGGCAAGTTCGGGCCGGTTATCGGCCCCGATGGCCTGGCTCGCCAGGCCGACCGTGCCCATGCGCAGAAAGCCGAAAATCCAGTAGATCGCGGTCAGGACGATGGCCCCGATCCCCACGGCCCCGATGGGCGCGGCTTCGCCCAGTTGCCCCACGACGCCGGTGTCCACCGCGCCCAGGATCGGAACGGTGATATTGGCCGCCACCACCGGGAGCGCGATGGCCAGCACGCGCTTGTGGGTAATGGACCGGGCGTCAGCCATTCCGTGCGGGCATCAGGAAATGCCCCGTGGCCTGGGCATAAAGGCGCGAGCGATTGTCCTGCCACGCCTCGACGTGAACGCTCGCATAGCGACGCCCGGAGCGGTTGATCCGAGCGCGGGCATAGGCATCGCGCGGAAGACCCGACCGCAGGTAGTCCACCGTGAAATCAATGGTCTTTGGCAAGCGCGGCATGGTGCCGGGCGCCAGGTCCTCGACCCGCATCGCGCCGCTTTCGACCTCCTGCCAGAGCGCCGCCCAGCCAAGCTCGACGATCGCGGTGATCTCCAGGAAAGACGCCGTGACGCCGCCATGGATCGCGGGCAGCGCCGGGTTGCCGATAAGCGTATCGCGGAACGGCAAAACGGCGGTCAACTCGTCGCCGCGCCGATCGAAATTCACACCTAGGAAGCCAATGTAAGGCACGCGCCCCGTGAGGGCCGTCAGCGCCGCGTCACGGCGTTCTTTCACCACTTGAACCGGATCAGGACGTTTCATGACAGCGCCTCGCTCGACCGTTTCGCCTTAGAGCCCCTGTCCGCCGTAAAGGCGCCGGATGCGCTGGCCACGGGGTTGTCACGGTCTTCGTCGTAGGCGAACGCCCGCACGAAGGCGACCGAGCGCGTGACCTTGTAGCAAACCGCCTCGCAACTGATCCGCTGGCCGGGGGTCGCGGCCCGCATGTAGTCGATCCGCAGGTCGATGCTCGCGGTGACGACCGGCGCGTCCGGATGGCTCATCACCGCCGCCCCCGAACAGGTATCGAGCAGCGCCGAAA
>DOUP01000277.1 GCA_003520545.1 Maritimibacter sp.
GAAGCGGACGTTGTATTCCACGAGGCGCGGCTGGCCATTCTCGATCATCAGCCCGGCGTAAAGCACGCCTTTGTAGGGCATGCCGCGCTCGGCCATGACGCGCATCGTTGGCGCGATGATTTCGTCCATCGCCCTGGTCACGATGTCGTCCGACAGGATCGGGGCGGGCGAATAGGCGCCCATGCCGCCGGNNGTCGATCGCGGCAAGCGCGGTTGCTTCGTCCATGGCGACGATCACGCCTTTGCCCGCAGCCAAGCCGTCGGCTTTTACCACGATGGGAGCGCCCTGATTTCGGATGTGGTCCTTCGCGGGCGCGGCTTCGGTGAAGCGCGCGTAGGCGGCTGTCGGCGCACCTGCCGCGTCGCAGACCTCTTTCGTGAAGCTCTTGGAAGCTTCGAGCCGCGCGGCTTCTTTCGAGGGGCCGAAGGCCAGGATGCCCGCTTGTTCCAGCGCGTCCACCACGCCGTTGGCCAGTGGTGCTTCCGGTCCGACGATGACGAAGGAAATGGCATTGATGTTGCAAAACTCTACGACTCTTTCGCCATCTTCCACGTCCAGCACCGCACATTCCGCGATTTGTGCAATTCCGGCATTTCCCGGCGCGACGATCAGCTTGTCGCATTTGGGGTTCTGCATCACCGCCCAGGCCAGGGCATGTTCGCGGCCACCGCCGCCCAGGATGAGGATATTCACCGGGATCGTCCTTTCGTTGGTCCTGCGTGGAATAGCCAGAAGCCGCCGGAGGGGCAAGCAAGGGCTGGTCGGCGGGGCGCCGCCGGCGCGCCATGGAGACAGGAACCGATCGGCATCACCACCCGTTGTGGGAAGCGAACTGAAAGGAGGACCTCATGTCCGAACTGAAAGATTATCGTATCGCCATTCTCGCCACCAACGGGTTCGAGCAATCCGAGTTGGAGGTGCCGCTTGAAAAACTCCGCGCGGCGGGGGCCGAGGTGCATGTTGTCAGCCCCGAGGACGAAGACATCACCGGTTGGGATGAAGCCGACTGGGGCCGTAACGTGCCCGTGGACGTGACCTTGTCCGAAGCCGACCCGGAGGTCTATGACGCGCTCGTGCTCCCCGGCGGGCAGATCAACCCGGACCTTCTGCGATTGAACAAGGATGCGCTTGGCTTCGTGGATGCGTTCTTCGATGCCGGCAAGACCATTGCCGCGATTTGCCACGCACCGTGGTTACTGGTCGAAACCGGGATCGCCGGTGGGCGCCGCATGACGTCTTTCCCGTCGATCCGGACCGATGTGGAAAATGCAGGCGGCATCTGGGAAGACAGCGCCGTGGTGGCCGACAACGGCATCGTCACCAGCCGCAACCCGGATGATCTGGACGCTTTCGTCGCCGAGATCATCGAAGAGGTGCAGGAAGGTAAACACCAGCGCAAAGCGGCCTGACAGAGATTTCGCCCCGGCTGAGACCGGGGCGATCGGCGCGGGCGCGGCGATGCCGCGCCCGCAACATGGTTTGTCGAGGGGGAGGCGCTGCCTCCCCCTTGGTGCTTTTGCGGGCAAAAGCACCGCCCCCTCCGGGATATTTGAAGACCGGAAACAGGGGAGCTTTCGCTTCGTTTCCGGCTTGGGTAGGGTCGGGCCATGGATTTGATCGACGAGCCGACGCCCGGCATGAACGCGCCCGAATTTTCCGTGTCCGAACTGTCGGGGGCGGTCAAACGCATGATCGAAGGGGAGTTCGGGCATGTGCGCATTCGGGGCGAGGTGGGACGTGTGTCGCGGCCTCGGTCGGGGCATGTGTATCTCGACCTCAAGGACGACAAGGCGGTCTTGTCGGGCGTGATGTGGAAGGGCGTTGCCGCGCGCCAGGCGACCCAGCCCGAGGAGGGGATGGAAGTGGTGGCCACGGGGCGGCTCACCACCTTTCCCGGTCAGTCGAAATACCAGATCGTCATCGAAGAGATCGCGCCCGCGGGCATGGGTGCGCTCATGGCGATGCTGGAGAAACGCAAGGCGGCGTTGCACGCCGAAGGTCTGTTCGCGCCGGAGCGCAAGCAGGCTTTGCCCTTCCTGCCGGAGGTCATCGGTGTCGTGACCTCGCCCTCCGGGGCCGTGATCCGGGACATCCTTCATCGCTTGCGCGACCGTTTTCCACGCAAGGTTCTGATCTGGCCGGTTGCGGTGCAGGGCGAACGGTGCGCGCCAGAGGTGGCCAATGCCATTCGCGGCTTCAATGCGCTGACCCCCGGCGGGGCGATCCCGCGACCCGACGTGTTGATTGTGGCGCGGGGCGGCGGTTCGGTCGAGGATCTTTGGGGGTTCAACGAAGAGGCCGTTGTCCGGGCGACGGCGGAAAGTGATATTCCGCTGATTTCGGCGGTGGGGCACGAGACGGATACGACGCTGATCGACTATGCGTCGGACCGGCGCGCGCCGACGCCCACGGCGGCGGCGGAGATCGCGGTTCCGGTGCGGCGCGATCTGCTCGCCTGGACGGCCGAGCAGGAGGGGCGGCTGACGGCGGCGCTGATGCAGGGGATCACGCGGCGCGCGCAGCGGTTGACCGACCTGTCGCGGGCTTTGCCGCGGGCGGAGACGCTGTTGGACACGCCGCGCCAGCGTTTGGACCGGGCGGGCGACCGTTTGCCTGCGGCGCTTCGGTCGGTGGTGCACCAGGGCGAGGCGCGGTTGTCGCGGGTTGCGGGCGGCTTGCGGCCCTCGCTGCTTACGGGGCGGACCGGGCAGATGCGCGATCGGTTGCAGAATTGGTCCGGGCGGTTGGCACCGGCGCTGGAGCGCGGACGGCTGGCCAAGGCACGGGAGCTGGAGAAGGTCGCGCCTCGGCTGGACCCGCGCCGGATCGACCAGGCGCGGGAGCGGGGTCAGCGTGATCTGGAGGCGCTTTCGGCGCGGCTCGCGCGGGCCGGGCAGGGTCAGATCGACGGCTGGCAAGCGCGGCTGGATGGGTTGGACCGGATGCGGCAGACCTTGGGGTACACCGAAACGCTCAAGCGGGGCTACGCGGTTGTGCGGGGCGACGGTGACGTTGTGACCACGCAGGCGGCGGCCAAGGCGGCGGGGGCGTTGGAGATCGAGTTTGCGGACGGCAAGCTGGCGGTTGGTGGCGGGGCGGTGAAAGCCACGTCCAAGAAAAAGCCGAAAGAGGAACCACCGGAGCAGGGATCCTTGTTCTGACCGGGCGCGATGTCGTGGGACGACATCGGTTTGAAATCATGCGATGATTTCGGAATTGGCGGCGGTTTCGTGGCGCGAAACCGAAGCGAAATCCTCGCCGGATTTCGGGCTTAGACGCCGACTTCCGGACCGAGACACAGGAGTGGTTCGTCGGATTCGCCGGTCTCGTAAAGCTCCTGGTACTCATCGTTGTTGGCGAATTGGGCGATCAAACCGTCCGGTTTCCGGTAGAAAATCCAGCATTGGGGTGTGGGGTCGTCTTCGTAGACGAAACAGATCTCGTCGCCCGAGGGATACCAGTAGCCGTCCTTGCAACGCCCATCGAGGAACGACCAGCGCACCTTTCGGTTCGGCAAGTATTCTTCGCCGCCGTAGGCCTGCCCTTCGAAGCCGTAGGTGAGGGTTTTGCCCGTGGCGTAGGCTTCGAATTCGCCTGGTGTCAGGGGCAGGCCGTCTTGTGCCATGACCGGGGCCGCGAGCAGAGCCATGAGAATGAGGAGCCGGGCGATCATGGATGCGCCTCGGTCCATTTGGACAGTGCCGGGTTCATCACGCGTTTCCAGTAGCGGGGGAAAAGCGCGAGGGCGGCCATGGCGGGCAGCGTGGAGGGAAGCGTCGGGGCATCCTCGGCTGCGCGCAATTGCGGGTAGGGGCGTGACGGGTGCGCGTGATGGTCGGAGTGGCGCGGGGCGTTCAGCATCAGGTGGCGCGAGTACCAGTGCTGTCCGTTCCAGGAATGCTGCGGGCCGACGGGTTCGTATTTTCCCGGCGCAGTTTCGGCGCGGGTCAACCCGTAGTGTTGGACGTAGTCGGAGAGCAAAAGCTGCATCTGGGCGTAAGCCGCGAGGCCGATGTAGACGGCGAGACCGGGAAGCCCGAAGGCGAGCGTCATGGCAAGCGTGAAGGCAGCGCCGCCCACGACATATGTCACGTAAGGTGTTGAACCTCCGGTGCCCCGGCGGTTTATGTCCTCGCGTTCGGCGCGGTAGCCGTCCCGGAAACTGCCGATCCAGGCGCGGGGGGCAAACCGGTAGAAACTTTCGTTTCGTCGCGCGGAGTTCGGGTCTTTTGGCGAGGCGGCATAGCGGTGGTGCACCTTGGTGTGCGCCGAGGTGTGGTGGCCGAAGAGAAGCGAGATGTAGACCCATTTTCCCAGGTTGAAGAGCGCGCGCCGGGTGCGGTGGATGAGTTCATGCGCGTTGGAGTTCGAGACCTGCCCGAAGAACAGCCCCGCCGCGACAAAGAGCGCGACGGCGGGGCCGGGGCCGTGGTCCGCGTGGGCGATGGACCAGACGGTCAGCGGAAGCAGTGCAAAGTGGAGCACGGCGAGCAGCGCGGACAGGGTGTCGGCGGCGGGCAGCTCCCGCGTCGGGTCCTCGGCCGGCTCCTGAACGCGGATCAACTGGTCCATCGCGAAGGTGAAAACCGTCATGTAGACAAGCGCAATCACGCTCCACGCGCCGCCGATCATCGCCCCGGTCGCGATCAGGGCGACGGGGATCAAGGTGGCTGTGGCATAGGCGCGAACCGGGTGGGTCATGGGCCCATGTTAGGCGGGTCGCGGGGTGTCGGAAAGGGCCGCCGTGACGCAGGTGGTCAATTGCGCTTGACCCCGCGGGCGCAAGCCGCATTCTCGCAACCCGGAGGATTGTAATGGCACCCTTACTTGCTTGGGCCGGTCTGCTCGCTGCGATGATATACCTGCCGCTGTCGGAGGACGAGTCGAATTGGCCGCGCTCGGTTGTGAAAACCCTGCCGCTCTTGCTGTTCGCCTATGCGGCATGGGCGAGCGGCCGAGAGGCGTTCCTGATCGCTGGGCTGTTTCTGTCCGCCCTTGGCGACATGGCGCTGTCGCGCCGCGGCGAGGCGGCGTTCATGTTCGGGCTGGCCGCCTTCGCGCTCGCGCATCTGCTGTATATCCTGCACTTCCTGGTGTTGGCGGACGCGCCTTTGTGGGAGGCTTTCATCATCAACCCGGCCATGGCGGTGTTCTTAGTGGCCTACGGCGTGCTCGCCGAGGTTTGGCTGGTGCCCTACACGGGTCATCTGAAGCTGGCGGTGCGGGTCTATATCCTGCTGATTACGCTGATGGGGATCGCCGCGCTGGCCATGCCGATCGGGCTGGCTTTCGTCGGAGCCGCGTTCTTCATCGCGTCTGACACGTTGCTGGCGCTTCAGATGTTCCGGATGAGTGACGAAGACCCGATGATGGGGCGGATCGGCTGGGCGGTCTGGATTTCCTATGTCGCCGGGCAGGCGATGATCATGACGGCCTGACCCCTTTCCATGGGGGCAAAACGCCATTAGGTGACAGGCAAGACCGGAGGGCCCATGTCGTTTTTCAGAAAACTCAAAGATCGGCTGACGAAATCCAGCTCCAAGCTTGAAGAAGGTTTGGAGGCGATCGTCGAGGATGGGGGCGAGGAAGAGGAAGTCGTGCAGGCGGCTGAGCCTGATCCAAAACCTGATCCGAAACCTGCGCAGGACCCGTCGCCGGATGTGACGCCTGAGCCGGACCCGGAGCCGACGCCGGAGCCGGAGAATGTGCCTGAACCGGAACCGACGCCGACGCCGGAACCGGAGAATGTGCCTGAACCGGAACCGGCGCCTGAGCCCTCGCCGGAACCGGAGGTGCCGCCGGCACCCGAGCCGGATTTACCGGGCACGCCCGGTCGTACGCCGGATGCGGACCCGCAACCGGACGTGACACCCGAACCGATGCCCCAGGAGATGCCGCACTCTGCGCCCGTCGAAGCCCCGGCCGAGACGCCCGAGGAAGCGCCGCAGCCGACAGACCCGACGCCCGAAACTTTACCGCCCGAGATCGAGATGCCGAGCATCGGCGATCTGGGAGGCGACCCGGAGCCTGCGACGCAAAAGCCCGGTCTTCTGGGCCGTTTGCTCGGTCGTGGCGGGGGCGAGGCGAAGACGGTCACGCGCCGGGTGTTGGACGACGATATGCTCGAAAGCCTCGAAGAGCTGATGATTGCTTCCGATATGGGCGTCGACACGGCCCTTCGGATTTCCGCGAATATCGCCGAGGGACGGTTGGGCAAGAAGCTCTCGGTGCCCGAGATCAAGGAGATCCTGTCGCTGGAGATCGCACGGGTGATGGAGCCGGTGGCAAAGCCCCTGCCGCTTTATGCCAAGCGCCCACAGGTGGTGCTGGTCGTCGGCGTCAACGGTGCGGGCAAGACCACGACCATCGGCAAGCTTGCAAGCCAGTTCCGGGCCGCGGGGAAGTCCGTTGTGATCGCGGCGGGCGATACGTTCCGCGCGGCGGCTGTCGAGCAGCTCCAGGTTTGGGGTGAGCGTGCGGGTGTTCCCGTGTTGACCGCGCCCGAAGGATCCGACCCGGCGTCCCTCGCCTTCGATGCGCTGACCAAGGCGCGGGCCGAGGGGGCCGATCTGTTGATGATCGACACCGCGGGGCGGTTACAAAACCGTCAGGACCTTATGGAGGAGCTGGCGAAAATCGTTCGGGTTATCAAGAAGATAGACCCGGATGCGCCGCATAATACCTTGCTCGTTCTCGACGCGACGACCGGGCAGAACGCGCTGAACCAGGTGGAGACGTTCCAGAAATTGGCGGATGTGTCCGGGCTGGTGATGACCAAGCTCGACGGAACCGCGAAGGGTGGCGTGCTGGTCGCTTTGGCGGACAGGTTCGGGCTGCCGATCCACGCGATCGGGGTGGGGGAACAGATTGACGACCTGGCGCCGTTCGACCCGCAGGACTTCGCGCAGGCCCTGACCGGGAGCGGCTGACGAGCGCAGGGGAGGGAACTTGGCCCCCCGTTGGTTTTTCTTGCTCTCGGCGCAGTTTTCGCCTCCATCGCCCAAAAAATTCCATTTTGTGCCCGTATGTGTCATGCTGTCGACCAGAGAGGCTGACAAAAAACGAATGCTCGAAGGCGGATAAGGGCTCATGGGTAAGCGCAAGACCACCGAACCGACTTTGCTGTTGAAAGGCACCCGGACCGCTTTGTCCTTTGTGGCGGAAGCGACGCGGTTGGCAATCTCTGATCCCTACCCGGAGCAGGGCCAGCCAGGGTTTTCCGTGATGGCCGACGTGCTTGCGCGGTCGGTGCTGTTCGCCAACTGGGAAGTGGTGGGTGCCGCTGCCCTGATCCGGGCCGGAGATACGGTGCGGGTGGCGGAGGCCGGGCTGCTGGGCAGTTATCGGACCGATGAATTCATGCGGCGGCTGACGTATCGCATGTTGGCGGACGCGACCCATGAACTGGCGGGTGTCGACTATATCGAGGATGCCTTCCGCGAACGGTTCGAGATCGCTGATTTCATCGAACGTCGTCGGGCCAACCGGGCGGACGACAAAGCCGCACGTCCCGAGCCGGTAGGGGCGCTGGTCATCCCGCTCGATGGCGCCATGGCGGAACGGATTGCCCGCCACGACGTGCGAAAAAGCGAGGCAATTCCACGTGCACCCCGGGTCGCGACGCTCTAGAACCTCTGCATGACAGAATGGATTACCGGTCTCGAAGGGACTGAGGCCGGGCATACGGTTGCCCTCATCCTTGCGCTGCTGGCCGCCGTGCTGCACGCGTTTTTCGGTGCGCTCCAGAAGGGGCGGCACGATCCGTGGCTGTCGCGTGGTGCGATTGATTTTGCCTATGGGATCATGGCCGCGCCCATCGCGCTTTTCATCGTGCCTTGGCCTGCGCCGGAGCTGATCCCGCTGTTCATCCTGATCTGGGCCGTTCATATCGGTTACAAGGCTTCGCAGGCCTTTACCTATACGCTGGGGAGCTACACGGTGGTTTACCCGGTGGTGCGCGGGACCGGGCCGCTGTTCACGGTGATCGGGGCCGGGTTCCTGTTTGGCGAGCATTTCAACCTGGTGCAATGGCTGGGCGTCGGGCTTCTGGTCAGCGCGATCTACGGGCTGGGGCTTTACAACCTGCGCCACTGGCAGGTGAACCGCGACACGTTGAAACCGGCGCTCGCAATGGCCGTGCTGACGGGGTTGTTCGTCGCCGCCTATACGACCATCGACGCCTACGGTATCCGCGCGACGCCCAACCCGTTCACCTTCCTCGCGTGGTTTTTCATGATCGACGGGCTGACCTTTCCGGTCGTCGCACTGATCCGGTATCGGCGGATGGAGGTGCGTCCCGCGCTGGGGCCGCTCGCGGTACGCGGGTTCATCGGGGGCATTGTCGCCTACCTGTCCTTCGGGTCGATCATGCTGGCGACGCGGCTTGACGATGTCGGGCAGGCGGCGGTGCTGCGGGAGACCTCGACGGTCTTTGCGGCCCTCATCGGATGGCTGGTCCTGGGCGAGAGCACGGGGCCGCGGCGCGTCTTCCTCATGGCGATGATCGCTTTGGGGGCTGTAATCGTCGAAATGGGTGGTTAGATAGGGCTGATCCAAGCACGAGCCAGAGGCGTATGGTCACTATGAGCGATACAATCCAGACCAGCGGCGACACGCCCGAAAAGAAACCGAACCCGTGGTTGCGGGGGATTATCGAATACGGGCCGATCATCGCCTTTTTCATCGGCTACATGATCGTGCGCGATGGCACCTTCACGCTCTTCGAGCGGGAATTCGACGGGATCGTCGTGGTGACGATGTTCTTTATTCCGCTGCAAACCCTGTCCACGTATCTGATCTACCGGATGACCGGGAAAATCTCGGCCATACAGGTCGCGACCGTGGTGTTGGTCATCATCATGGGCGGCATCACGATCTGGCTAAACGATGAGCGGTTCATCAAGATGAAACCGACGATCCTCTACGTGTTCTTCTTCGCCGTGCTGATGTTCGGCCTCGTGCAGGGCAAATCCTATCTGCGGGCGGTCATGGACCATACCGTGCCGATGCAGGATGAGGGTTGGATGAAGCTCACATGGCGCGTGGCCCTCTTTTTCGGGGGGCTGGCCGTGGCGAACGAGGTTATCTGGCGGACCATGTCCACGGACGCCTGGGTGAACTTCAAGACCTTCGGCCTCCCGGCGCTGATCTTCGTGTTCTTCATGACCCAGTCGGGACTGTTTTCGAAATACGGGATCGAAGACGACGCGGAAGAAGACGGCACGTCCTGACCAGCACGCGGCGTCAGCGTCGCAGCATGTCTTGACGAAAGCCGTGTTCGTCCGGATCAACGGGTGCAGTTCGGGGGGTGGTTCTCCAGATCGCGTTGCGTCGGCGTTGCCAGCGGGCGCGCTTGACGGCGGAGCGATAAAGCCGGGCCATGAGGACGTCGACCGGGGCGCGGCGGTGGCGAAAGACTTTCATCTCGTTGAGCAGGGCGCCGAGTTGTGCGCGGGTGGTCGAGTCTATACGATTGAGTTCCTCTCCGAGCGGGCGACCTTTCATTTCTTGAGCGGCGGCTTCGACTTCGGGCCGGAAATCTATGCCGGTGTGTTGGACCACCCAACCCAAGGTCGCGCGCATTTCGGACGTGTCGCTGAGGCAGGCAATCGGGGTCGTGAAAGCCGGACCGGAGATCGTGTCGCGCAGGCGAAGATTGAGGTCCGTGTAGGCGGCGATGTGGTCGGCGGTTTTGGGGGACGCGTTGTGAAGGCGGTTGAGCTGCCACAAGAGCCGCACGCAGCCGTCCGGCAGGGCCGTGTTGGTGCGTTTCTCAGAGATCTTCACAGGATCGACGCCTGCCCAGTCACAGAAATCGGTGAAGACGTTGCCATCCTTCAATGTTGAGGGCGTGAATTTGCGAAAGGTGAACTGGTCACGGGGCAGGAGGTCGAGCCAGGGTGTCAGCGCCGCTTGGTATTCGGGAGCGGGCATCACTGGCTCTGACAGAAGCATTTCCTTGACGTGCTGCTGAAAGAAAGAGCCGGGAAGGGTGATCGGGTCGCGCAGGTAGCAAAGCACCTCGATGTGCCGCCCGGACGGTGCCACGGTGTCGAGAAACTGGCCGACCGCTTTGTGGTCGAAGGTCGAAAAGGCCTCGCCCGAGACGATGAGATCCTGGGCGGGGTGTTCAAGCTCTTCAAGGAAGGCACGCAGCTCGCCGGTGCCGGGCACCGGCTGGGCGCCGGGGGCGAGTGAGGCCATCACCGGGGCGATGTCCTGCTCGAATGGGATGCGCAGGTGATAGCCGTGGTTCGGCGCGAGCGCGATCGTGGCGTAGCGGGTGCGGTCGGCGTCCACGAAGCCTTTGAAGCTTTCCTGAATCGAGCTTGAGCCGGTCTTATGCATCCCGATGTGCAAAAGAAGCCGACGCGCACCACTTGCCGTCATCGTTTGAAGAGCACCTTTTGCGCGTCCTTGTCGTCTTGAAGCCGCTTGCGGTGTTCCTTGCCGACGGCCATGCCGCGTTTGACCGCGTCGCGGGCACCGACGGTGTCGAGCCAACGAGCGAGGTTGGGTTTGTCGTCGAGCGTCTGTTCCTGGTTCTCCCACAGCGAGGCCCAGCCGTAGCAGGCCATGTCTGCGATAGAATAGAAATCGCCCGCGAGGTATTCGGTTTCGCCCAATCGGGTGTCCATGACCTTGTAAAGCCGCCCGGTTTCGGTGCGGTAGCGGTCCTTGGCGTAAGGCAGGTCGTTTGGCGGGTCCATCGCGGGGGCGTAGTTCAGGAAGTGGTGCGCCTGTCCGGCCATCGGGCCAAGGCCACCCATTTGCCACATCAGCCATTGGTCCACCGCGATCCGGTCGCGTTCCGTGGGGCCGCAGAATTTGCCGGTTTTGCGGGCAAGGTATTGCAGGATTGCGCCCGACTCGAAGATCGAGATCGGCAGGTCATCGGGGCCGTCCGGGTCGATGATCGCGGGCATCCTGTTGTTGGGCGCGATGCGCAGGAAGTCCGGCTCGAACTGTTCGCCTTTGCCGATGTTCACGTATTTCACGGTATAGGGCAGGCCCATCTCTTCCAGGGCGATGGTGATTTTCCAGCCGTTGGGCGTAGGCCAGTAGTAAAGTTCGATGTCCGACATTGAGTCCTCCTGTTGAGATCAGGATGACAGACATGCGGCCAAGGGCAAGAGGCGGGCGCTCACAACCACGGGTGCCGACGCTTGACGAAAGCGGCGCGTGGGGCTAATCGGGCGTCGTGGCGATTTGTTTACCGGATTGCGGGCCACTGGGGTATTCAAGGTGTTGAATATGAACCCAAAAACATGCCGCTAAAGAGGTCGAGGACGCGAAAACGCCCCCGGCTTTCCGGTTGGGCGTTTTTTGTTGGGAGAACGACATGGCGAAATGGTCGAAACGCACCGCGGCGGTGCATGGCGGGACGCGGCGCAGCCAGTATGGCGAGCTGTCGGAGGCCATGTTCATGACGCAGGCCTTTTGCTACCCCTCCGCCGAAGCCGCCGAAGCGCGGTTCGTCGAGGCCGGTGATGACGAGTTTATCTACGCCCGCTACGGCAACCCGACCAACCGGATGTTCGAGGACCGGATCGCCGGGCTTGAGGGCACCGAGGACGGCTTTGCTTGCACGTCCGGCATGGCCGCCGTGAGCGGCGCGCTTATGGCGCTGACCAAGGCGGGCGACCACGTGGTGTCGTCGCGCGCGCTGTTCGGGTCTTGTCTTTACGTGCTGGAGGAGGTGCTGGGCCGCTTCGGTGTCGAGATCACCCTGGTCGACGGCACCGACAACGCGGCCTGGGACGCGGCGATTCGTCCCGACACGCGATTGGTGTTCCTCGAGTCGATTTCCAATCCGACGCTGGAGGTCGTGGACCTCGCCCATGTGGTCAAGGTTGCCCATGCGAACGATGCGCTGGTCGTGGTGGATAACGCGATGATTACACCGGTGTTTTCCTATGCCGCCGATATGGGCGCGGACCTCGTCGTCTATTCCACCACCAAGCATGTGGACGGACAGGGGCGGATGCTGGGCGGGGCGATCTGTGGCTCCAAAGAGCTGATCCGCGGGCCAATCGAAACCTATATGAAACACACCGGCGGGGCGATTAATCCATTCGCGGCCTGGACACATCTGAAGGCCCTGGAGACCATGGATCTGCGCGTGCGTGCACAGTCAGCGACCGCAGCCCTGCTTGCCGAGAGACTTTCGGGTCACGAAAAACTGAGCGCTGTGCGCTTTCCGACCGACCCGAACCACCCGCAGTACGCGCTGGCCATGCGCCAGGCTCCCTCGGGCGGCACGGTCTTGGCCTTCGAAGTCAAGGGCGGCAAGGAGGCGGCGTTCAAGTTCCAGAACGCCTTGGAATTCGTGATTATTTCCAACAATTTCGCGGATGCGAAATCCATCGCGACTCACCCGGCGACCACCACGCACCAACGGCTTCCACAGGATCAGAAAGACCTTCTGGGCATCAGTGACGGGCTGATCCGGTTCTCGTGCGGATTGGAAGACCCCGAGGACATCCTCGCCGACATCGAACAGGCGCTTTCAGTAATCTAGGCGACGTGTTTGATGATCCAGACTGCAAAACGAGGCGTATGGTGGTAAACATAGCATCCTGACCCCATATTCGGGGCACAGAACGGACCGGGAGGGCCCGCCATGAACCATCTGACGCCCAAGATGACCGCTGCACCGGATTTGGATGCCGCGCGCGATGCTCTTGAGACCTTGCGCGACTGGGCGCGGGGCGCGACGCCGGAGGAAGTGGCTGCTCTGGACCCCTCCGTGGCGCGTCTGTTGCCCGAAACCGAAGTCTCGAATTACCCGATGTTGAAGCGGGTGTACCCTGAGAATTTCGAGGTGACGCCCGAATACAAGGCGTCGCTGCCCGACCTTCAGAACGGCCCCGCCTCGCTCATCCAGGGCGAGAAACAGGAAATCCAGCACGTCGGGATTTCGAATTTCCGCCTGCCGCTGCGGTATCATACCCGAGACAACGGTGACCTGACGCTGGAGACCAGCGTGACCGGAACCGTGAGCCTCGAAGCGGAGAAGAAGGGCATTAACATGAGCCGCATCATGCGGTCGTTTTATGCCCATGCGGAGAAGACCTTTTCTTTCGAGGTGATCGAAGCCGCTCTCGATGACTACAAGACCGATCTGCAGAGCCTGGATGCCCGGATCGAGATGTCGTTTTCCTTCCCCGTGAAAATCGAAAGCCTGCGTTCCGGGCTTCAGGGGTATCAATACTACGATATCGCCCTGGAGCTTGTCGAAACCGGCGGGGTGCGGCGCAAGTTCATGCACCTCGATTACGTCTATTCCTCGACCTGTCCCTGTTCGCTGGAACTGTCGGAACATGCGCGCCAGTCGCGGGGGCAGTTGGCCACGCCGCACAGCCAGCGATCGGTGGCGCGCGTATCGGTGGAAATGGCGCCGGACCAGTGCTGCCTTTGGTTCGAAGACCTGATCGACCTGTGCCGGGCCGCCGTTCCGACGGAAACCCAGGTGATGGTGAAGCGGGAAGACGAACAGGCTTTCGCCGAGTTGAACGCGGCCAACCCGATTTTCGTGGAGGATGCGGCACGGCTTTTCACCGAGCAGCTGAAGACCGATGCCCGGATCGGTGACTTCCGGGTGGTGGCGAGCCACCAGGAAAGCCTGCACAGCCACGATGCGGTGTCGATCCTCACCGAAGGGCCGACATTTGCCGCACAGTCGCTCGATCCGCGTCTGTTTTCGACCCTGATCCACGGCACCTGATCGGAGGATCCGCGTGCATCCGGCCGCCACTGGCGGCGGTTAGCCGGTTGCCGGGTCTCCGCCTGCGGGGAAGTCCCGTGTCCTGCACCGCGTGAAGTCGCCCGGAATGGCAGCCGCAACCGCACCGTGCGGCCAGCACCTTTCATGGTTGTCCAAGAAAACACCGACCTCCCGTCCTGCTTTGCGCGAGACGCAGATTGGGCACCATCCGGCCAAATTCTAACCATTATCACGGGACACTTTCGGTCTTTGTAAACTACGTGGCTGAAAAATGGGCCGTCTTGGCGGCAAAGTAAAAACCGGGAGGCCCGAGTGGCCAACAGAACTGGATACTTGATCTCCTTCACCGGCGGTGGCGGGTTCGATGTGCTCACGACCGAGCTCGTTTTCGATGAACTCGACTATGCCCCTGTATCGACCAGCACGGTCAATTACCCGACGACGTTTGGCAATGTGGACGGTGCCACATACTTCGTAGGCGGTTATTACTATTTCGTCCCCGACGATCCGTTGCCTGCGGCGCCGAGCGAGACGGCGAGCGCCATCGACGAGGATCTCCCCATCTTTGGCTTTTGGGGAAGCGAAACGATCATCGCGCCGGATGGGGACGGCTATGTCATCTATTCCGGTTCCGACACGTCAGGGTTTTCCACCGGTTGGGACACGATCTACGGCGGCTCGGGCGATGACCATATCTTCTACGGAGATGGCGACGACATTGTGTACGCCGGTGATGGCGACGACATCATCGGTGGGGCCGACACCAATTCCAGCGGGACGAATACGCTCGACGGCGGGGCCGGCAACGATCAGGTGATCGGTGGTTCGGGCGACGATACGATCTATGGCGACACGGGGGACGACTTTCTTGTGGGTGGCGCCGGGGCCGACACGCTCTTTGGTGGAGAGGGGTCCGACCTCTTCGCGATCACTGACGACCACGAACGCACCGACGTTGTCGGGGGCGAGACCGGGTCGGACTACGATGCGGTGGCCTTTGCCAATTTCATCAGTTCGTCGCCGGTGGTGGTGACCTTCACGGCGGACGAGGCCGGGCAGTATTCCTTCACGGAAACGGCCGGATTCGGCACCTTCACGGAAATCGAAGCCTTCTACGGCACCGGCAACGACGATCAGCTGAACGCCTCCCTGTCGAGCGTGCGCCAGGAGCTCTTCGGCAACGGCGGGGACGATTACGTCCAAGGCGGCTCGGCGGGCGATGTGCTCTATGGCGGGGACGGAAACGACACGATCATCGGCGAAGGATATGTCGCGTCCGGATCGAACATGATCGTCAACGGGTCGTTCGAAGACACGACCGGCATGACCGCCACCGGCTATGGCTATATGGGAGTCGGCGCTGCGCCGGGGTGGACCGAAGCCAATGGCTACGCCGTCGATTTCCATAGCGACGGGCGCAACGGGATCGTGGCCACCGATGGAGCGCATTGGCTCGACACCGAAGGCGGGATCGGCGAGAATCTGAGGATCGGGCAAGACGTGGCCGGGGTCACCGACGGCGCGACTTACCTGGTGCGTTTGGACATCAAGGATTTTTCGACCCCCGACGATGACACCGCGCTGGACAACCAGGTACATGTGGTCTGGAACGGTGAGGTCATCGCGAAGATCAACCCGCCGGACAGCGCATGGGATACCTTTGAATTCGTCGTGGTCGGCGGGTCGGGCGATGGGTCCAACCGCCTGGAGTTCATAGGTTCCGGCGCGGCAGATGCCGCAGGCGCGTCGATCGACAACGTCCAGATGTACGAGGCTGTGCCCACGTCGGATGGCGACGATTTCCTCGTGGGTGAAGCGGGCGACGACACGATTGCGGGCGGGGACGGCGATGACTGGATCATCGGCAACTCGGGCGCCAACATGCTTTCGGGTGGCGATGGCGACGACACCTTCGAGGTTGTGACCGCGGATGGTGGCACCGACACGATCATCGGGGGCGAGGGTGGAGAAGTGCAGGGCGACGCATTGCGCTTCACCGGATCAGATGCCGCCACGGTCACGTTCACGACGCTCGAAAGCGGCACCTATTCGGCGGGGGGCGCCAGCGGCAGTTTCAGTGAGATCGAGCGGTTCGAGGGCACCGGCGAAGAGGATACCCTGAACCTGACCGGCGTTGCCGGACCTCTGACGATCACGTTTGATGGAGACACCTCGGGCTCTATCTCGGACGGAACGTCCACGATCTTCTTCAACGGGTTCGAGGAGATACTTGCGTCGGACCAGGATGATGTGATCGACGCGAGTGTCACGACCACCGGGGTGACCCTGCATGGCGAGGGCGGTAACGATCAGGTTACGGGTGGCTCCGGGGACGACGCGCTCTCGGGCGGTGGCGGCGACGATGTGCTCGCCGCAGGTGGCGGCAACGACACGATCACGGGTGGTGCGGGCGAAGACACCTACGTGTTCGAAGACGGTGACGGCTCGAACGTCATTACCGACTTCGACATGGCGGATGATGACCTCGACGGGTTCACGAACGACCAGCTCGATCTCTCCGGTCTAACGGATGCGGATGGCGAAACGGTCAATACCTGGGACATGGTGGTGTCTGACGACGGGTCTGGCAATTCGGTCCTGACCTTCAACGACGGGACGACAGTCACGCTGCAGGGCGTCGCACCGGCCACTTTGGACGGCTCGACGTACTATTCGATGGGCGTTCCCTGTTTCGCGGCGGGCACGCGGATTGCGACGCCGGAGGGGCCGCGGCGCGTTGAGACGCTTGTGGAGGGTGACTTGGTATCCACGCTCGACGGTGAAGACCTCCCGATCATCTGGGCCGGGCAGTCGCGATTGGATCGCGGGGTTCTCGACCGGCGTCCCGACCTTGCCCCGGTCAAGATCAAGCCCGGGGCGCTGGGAAACGACCGGACCTTGACCGTCTCGCCCCTGCACCGGATCGCCCTGAGCGACGATGCGGGTCAACCGGCAGGCTTTGTGCCTGCGCGGTGGCTGGCCGAGGACAGCGATGGGCGGTTCCGAGTCGCGAAAGGCATGCGTGAAGTGGTTTATGTCCACCTCATGCTGCCGAAACACGCGGTCATTTCTGGTGACAATGCCCCGAGCGAAAGCTTCTATCCCGGTCCCGAAGCCCTGATCGCGATGGGGCGAGAGGCGCGCAACGCGCTTTTCACCAGGCTCCCCGCACTTGCGGTCATCGCCACCGACGCGGACGCAGAGCGGATTTATGGCCCGCTTGCCCTGCCGGAGCTTCCGCGCGACCGGATGCTCCCCTTCCTTCTGGAACGAAGCGTCGCCTAGACGTTTGCGGCGAAGCTCTCTGCGTTGGCCATGTCCCAGAATTTGGTAAAGGCCGGGTGCTGCACGTTGTGGTCCAAGAGCTCGTCCGGTGCCACCCAATCGTATTGCGAGCGGGCGGAGCGCACTTCGCGGGAGTTAATGCGGATCATCAGGTGATCGGGTTTCAGATCGGACGGATGCTCCAGCCCCGCTGCCCCGATGGTCTCAGAAAGCGTCTGCAGCGTGTTGTCATGAAAATTCGCCACCCGGTGCGACTTGTCTTTCACGTTGAGGGCGCGATAGCGGCCCGGATCCTGCGAGGTGACTCCGGTCGGGCAATGGCCGGTGTGGCAGACCTGGGCCTGAATGCAGCCGAGCGAAAACATGAAGCCCCTACCCATGTTGCAGGTATCCGCCCCGAGCGCGAAGGCGCGGGCCATGTCGAAAGCGGAGATGATCTTGGCGGAGGCGACGATGCGCACGCGGTCGCGTAGGCCCAGTCCGGTCAGAGCGTTGTGGACAAGCATCAGACCTTCGCGCAGCGGGGCTCCCATGTGGTCTGCAAATTCGACAGGCGCAGCACCGGTGCCGCCTTCGGCGCCGTCCACGGTGATGAAATCGGGCGTAATGCCGGTTTCGACCATGGCCTTGCAGATCGCGAAAACTTCCCATGGGTGACCAACGCAGAGCTTGATGCCGGTCGGCTTGCCACCTGAGAGATCGCGCAGTTTCGCGATGAAGTGGAGCATTTCGGTTGGGGTGCCGAAGGCCGAGTGCGCGGCAGGGCTGAGGCAGTCATGCCAAACCGGAACGCCGCGTGCTTCGGCAATGTCCTCCGTCACCTTCGCCCCCGGAAGGATACCGCCGTGACCGGGTTTGGCACCTTGGGAGAGCTTGATCTCGACCATTTTCACCTGGTCGGACGCGGCTTTCTCCTTGAACTGGTCGGGATCGAACTGACCATCGAGTGTCCGGCAGCCGAAGTAACCCGAGCCGATCTGCCAGACGAGATCACCATCATGGCGGTGGTAGCGCGAGATGGAGCCTTCGCCGGTGGTCTGGGCAAAGCCGCCGCGTGCGGCGCCGATGTTGAGCGCTTCGACCGCGTTGGGGGAAAGCGCGCCGAAGGACATGCCGGAGACGTTGAGGACCGAGGCCGCATAAGGTTTGGCGCAGGTGGCTTCTCCGAATATGACGCGAAACGTGCCTGGGTCCGGGTGTTTGGGGAGCATGGAGTGGTTGATCCATTCATGCCCGACCTGGCCCGTGTGACGCAGGGTGCCAAAGGGGCGCAGCCCTTCGATGCCCTTGGAGCGACGATAGACGAGGGCCCGCTGTTCGCGGGAAAAGGGCACCTCTTCGTGGTCGCTTTCGAGGAAGTACTGGCGGATTTCCGGCCGGATCGATTCCAGGAAGAAACGCATCCGTGCGAGGATGGGATAATTTTTCAGAACCGCGCGGCGGGTTTGGAACAGGTCGCTGAGCCCGATGACGGTGAAGACCGTGGCGAAACCCGTGATCGTCGCGCCCCAGAACGGAAACGCGAGGGCGAGAAGCAGGCCCGCCGGGATCGCGATGATGCAGATCGCGAGCGGCAGGTAGCGTATATTGTGGCGCATGACGGTCCTCCGAGACGTGATCGACGGTTGCAGGGGGCGGGGGCGGGTGTCAAGCCGCGCTGCAGCGCGGGAAGGGCCTGACATGGGCGGCCCGGTACACGGCGTTGCGTGAACGTGGCGCTTCGATTGCAGCGGGAGGCGCAACACATCGGTAAGCTGCGTCAGTGCTTGACACTTCGCGAACGCGAAGCCAACGCTCAGCCTCATGTTCGACATGCGCCCCGTGTTTTACGTCATTGGTCTGGTCGTTGCCTTTCTGGGCGTAACGATGCTTGTCCCTATGGGGGTGGACCTGTTCTTTGGGCGCCCTGACTGGACGGTCTTCCTGCAAAGCGCGGTGATTACGGTTACGGTTGGCGGCGCGATGTCCTTGGCCACGGCGAACGGCGTGGGCCGGGGCCTGACCATTCAGCAGACCTTTCTCCTGACGACGCTGATTTGGGTGGCGCTGCCGGCGTTCGGTGCACTTCCGTTCATCTTCGGTGAAATACAGGCGCGGCCCGTGGACGCTTTTTTCGAGGCAATGTCGGGGTTTACGACGACGGGATCGACGGTGTTTTCCGGTTTGGACACGATGCCCGAAGGGCTTCTGGTCTGGCGGTCCATGCTACAATGGTTCGGCGGAATCGGGATCATCGTGGTGGCGATGGTGTTCCTTCCGGAACTGCGCGTGGGCGGCATGCAGATCTTCCGGTCGGAAGCCTTCGATACGATGGGAAAAGTGCTCCCCCGCGCGGCCGAGATCGCGGGGCGGATCGTCTGGATCTACCTCGGTCTGACGATTGCCAGCATGCTGGCCTATCTTGCCGTGGGCATGACGCCCTTCGATGCCATCAACCATGCGCTGACAACCATGTCGACGGGTGGGTTTTCGACCCATGACGCAAGCTTTGGTTACTACCAGGGCGCGCCGGAATACGTGGCGTCGGTTTTCATGATCCTGGCGTCGCTGCCTTTCGTGCGCTACATCCAACTGGTCGCGGGCACCGCCCAGCCCCTGTTTCGCGACAGTCAGATCAGGACCTATCTCAGCTTGATCTTCTCCATGGCGCTGCTGATGACGCTTTACCGGTTGATCGGGAACGGCGATCATTTCGAACACGGGTTTCGCGAGGGCGTCTTCAACGTGACCTCGATTATCTCGGGCACGGGGTTCGCCAGCACAGATTACCAGCTTTGGGGCACTTTCCCTGTTGTTGCCTTCTTCCTCCTCGGGCTGATCGGGGGCTGCGCGGGTTCGACGGCCTGTTCGGTGAAGATTTTCCGCTACCAGATCCTCTTCACCGCGATCAAAACCCGGATCCAACAGATTTTCGCGCCGCATGGCGTGTTCACGCCCCGGTTTGAGGGGCAGCCGATTTCGGAAGCGGTGTTGTCCTCGGTGATGGCGTTCTTCGTCTTGTTCGTGGTGTCCATGGGGATTTGGGCGGTGGCGCTGAGCCTGACGGGGCTCGATATGGTGACATCCCTTTCGGGGGCTGCCACGGCGATTGCCAACATCGGCCCCGGTCTGGGTGACACGATCGGACCAGCGGGCAATTTCGCAACGCTCAACGATACGGCGAAATGGATGCTGACGGCGGCGATGCTGACGGGGCGGTTGGGGCTCTTGTCGGGCTATGTACTGTTTACGGCACGGTTCTGGGGAGGATAATGATGAGCAAGAACGACG
>DOUP01000201.1 GCA_003520545.1 Maritimibacter sp.
CCTATGTCACGCTGGAGCCCTGCGCCCATCACGGCAGGACACCGCCCTGCGCCGAGGCCCTGGTCGCGGCGGGCGTGTCCCGCGTGGTCGCGGCGCTCGGCGATCCGGATCCGCGGGCGAACGGGCAGGGCATTGCCCGCTTGCGGGCGGCCGGGATCGAGGTCAGCGAAGGGGTTTGCGCGGATGAGGCGCGGGTCGACCAAGCAGGATTTCTCAGCCGGGTCACACGCGGGCGCCCAGTTGTGACGCTCAAACTCGCAACCTCGCTCGATGGGCGCATCGCGACGGCGAGTGGCGAGAGCCAATGGATCACCGGACCCGAGGCGCGCCGTTACGTGCACGCGCTTCGGATGCGCCATGATGCGGTGATGATCGGGGCGGGCACCGCCCGGGCCGACGATCCGACGCTGACCGTGCGCGATGTGGGGGCCAGGCACCAGCCGGTGCGCGTGGTGTTGTCGCGCCATCTGGATTTGCCCTTGGACAGCAACCTGGCCCGCACGGCGCGCGAGGTGCCGCTTTGGCTGGTTCATGGTGATCGCGCTCAACCCGAAACACGGGCCGCGTGGGAAAGCGTTGGCGCGACCCTCATCGAAGCACCGGTCGTGCGCGGAGCGCTGGACCCCGGTGCCGTGTTGACTGCCTTGGGCGACGCGGGGCTGACCCGCGTGTTCTGCGAAGGCGGGGGCGGATTGGCGGCATCGCTTTTGGCGGAAGGGCTCGTGGACGACTACATCGGGTTTACTGCTGGGGTCGCGCTTGGAGCCGAGGGCTGGCCGTCCTTGGCGGCGATGGGGGTGGGCCGGTTGGCCGAAGCGCCACGGCTCGCACTCGTGGAGACCCGTGTGCTGGGTGGGGACGTTTTTCACCATTGGCGCGCGATTTCGACTTGACCTGAGAGGGCGTTCGAATTCCGCCTTTCACCAGAAAACCAGAAAACCAGAAAACCAGAAAACCAGAAAACCAGAAAACTGGATTTCCCATAACGATATGATATTAAACGATAAGTTGTCCAGAAGAGGGGCAGGTGCTCGAAAGCGTTAGCGCCAGCGGTAGGCCTGCGACGCGAAAACACCTTGAAGCTTTGCCAGCGCAGAAAGCCCGGGACCTCGTGCCGTTTCGCCCGCCTCGATGCGATCCAGAACCACTTCGATCGGGCAGGCCCGCCCCGTTACAGGATCAAAATATCGCGGGTAGTCGATCAGAACGGCATGGGCCAGGGACAGGAGATCGGGGCGCGCTTCGCGGCGGTCCGGCACCCAGCCCAGATCACGGGTCAGCCCCCATCCGGCGTAAAACGGCGCACCGAGGCAGGTCACGCTTTTCCCCCGGATCAGCGCCTCGAACCCCATGAGCGATGTCATGGTCCAAACCTCGTCCACCGCGTCGATCAGGGCGACACCATCGGACTCGCGCGCGACGATATCCGCGATCTCTTCGGCTTCCCCGGCAGGCAGCGCGCCGTCCCGTAGGCCGGCTTCCACATCCGGATGCGGTTTGTAGATCAGCACGGCGTCGGGGTTTGCCGCCCGCGCGCGCTGCAAGAGACCGTGGTTGTGCGTGACATCCCGCGTGCCCAGCCGGATCGACGCATCATCCTCCACCTGTCCGGGGACGAGGATACGTCGGCCTTCCGGCAAGTCGGGGATCGCTGCGCGGTCAAGGTTGTACTTGTCGATGCCCGCCCGCACGAGCCGCTCGATTACCCGTTCGGCCCGCGCCTTGGCGCCATCCGGCAAGCGCACTGAGGCGGAGATAAGCGCCTCCAGCCGCGACGGGCCGGTGGGGTCGTAGTAGATGCCGAGATCATCGCGCACCAGCGAAAGGGGTGGGGTCAAGGCGGCCCCCAGGCCGCGCGACCGCACGAAGCCGTCTTCGATCTTCAGCGCCGGGGTCGCCAGTGTATCCGCCTTGCTGGCCCAGACCATCAGGTGACGCTCGCTCTCGGCCGCCTTGGCCGCTGCCGTGTCCGCCTTGGCGAAAATCACGCCGCGTCCGGACCCGAAGAACTGCGTTAGCGGTTTGCGTTTCCACGCCCGCATCCCGACCGCCACGTATCCCGCGCGGTCTTCGCGCCAGGCCCGCGCCTGTGCCTCCAGGTTCGACAGCACGTCCTCTACCTCGCAGAGCGCATCGCGGTAGGGATCATACCATGTCGGATAATCGATCAACGCCGCGGCCACGATCTGCGCCCGGGTCAACCGACGCGTCCGGCGGGGAACCGGGTATTCGTCCTTGGTCAACCCCCAGCCCGCATAGAACGGCTTGCCGAAGACGCGCGGCTGATGGCCTGCCAGGATCGCTTCGAACCCCATGCCGGACGATACGGTATAGACCGCGACTGCCCCCTCCATCAGTGCCCAGGGGCTGACCTTGGCGGTGACGAGGCTCACCTTGCCGACCGCGTGTTCGGGGCCGTAGTAGCCGGGGCGGTGACCTGCTTCGGTCTCCGGGTGCGTCTTGATCAGGACGCGCAGACCGGGGTTTTCCTCCTGCGCCATCACGAGCATTTCGCGGAAGGTCGAAGGTGTCGCGCCTGAGGCCAGCACCGAGGCATCGTCGCGCGTCTGGTCGATGACCACGACGTAAGGCGCGGGGGGGAGTGCAGCCTCCGGGTCGAAGTCGTTGTATTTAGAGACATGCGAGAGCTTCAGCCGGTCGATCACGTCCTTCGCGCGCCGCAATCTGTCGTGGTCGTCGAGCGGCGCCGTGGCCAACATCTGTTCCAGGTCGCTGGGCACGGATGGGTCGAAGTGGACCCCGGAGCGGTCGAGCAAAAGCCCTTGGGCGGCGTCGCCGGAGCGTCCGGGCAAGACCGAGCGCAGGAACGCATCCTCGACGCGCATAAGCCCGGCACCGCGTCTTGCCGCCACGGCCTCGCCCCGTGATGCCGTGGGAGATTGCCCCCAGACGGCCACGTGGTCGGTCGCCTTCGGGAGACCGAGTTTCACCTTCCAGCCGGCCAGCGACAGGATGCGCCTGACCCGGCGCTCCCGCAGGAAACCACCCGAGTAGACGTAAAGACGCCGGGAGGAGGGGGGCTCGCTCCCGGCGTCTGGATGTGTCGAAAACGGGGTCATTGCCGGATCAGGGCAGGATGCCCCCGGTGCTCGCGGCGGTCGCAAGGCTTTCCGCAGCCCCCAGCGAGCCGGTGAGCGCCGTGATGACCTTGGTCCACTGCACGTAAGGCGCTTCGGTCACATAGACCGTGTCACCGTCGCGGATCACGAAGTCCCGTGCCATGAACATGCCATTGGGTTCCGTCAGGTTGAGCACGTAGATCATTCGCTGGTCACCGACGAGATCGTTACGCCCCAGGACGGCGTTGGAAATCTCGGCCGCCTCGTTGCGGAAGATGAAGATACCGGTGGGATCGGCCAGCGCCGGGTTCAGCCCGCCGACCTGCGCGATGGCTTCCAGCGCGGACAGGTTCTGGGTCTGGAAGTTCACGCGGGTCTGCGACCCCGTGGCCCCCATCGCGGTAAAGGCGCGTGTGTCGGCCTCGACCAGGATGCGGTCGCCATTACGAAGCGCGATATCGAGACGCGGGTCTTCGAACAGATCCTGGTACCAGATCTTGCCGGTGGTGCCGCCGCGAATGATTTTCACCACGGCCACCTCTGGGTTCACCGCAACGCCGCCTGCCTGGGCGAGCATCGCGCCCAGCGTGCGCGTCGGGCGCTGGATCGGATAGACGCCCTGTCCGTTCACGGCCCCGGTGATCGACACCGTTGCCCCGTCGCCCGCAACACGGGTGATGAGCACCTGTGGATCGGGGGTTTGCGTGGCGAGCTTGTCGGTCACGATGCGGCGGATCGCTTCGGGCGAATTGCCCGCCGCCTTGATCCGGCCCGCGTAGGGGATGAAGATGAAGCCTGATCCGGCGACCTGCACCTCTTGCAACGCGGCTGGCGCGCCGGCGGAAGCGAGGATACCTTGTTCGACGTTTTCCCAGATCGCCCCGCCCAGCACGTCGCCGGGTCGGATCGTGTCGGAGCCGACCTGGCCCGCGTTGATGAAATTCGACGAAAACCCCAGGGCGGGCACAACGGCGGTCGCGCGGGTCACGCGGTCGTTGACGGCCACGACGAAAGCGTCGCCCTCGCGTTGCACCGATCCTGCGTAGATTTCCTGCTTGTTTGGCCCGACCCGGGGCAGCACGTCACAGCTCGCCAAACCGAATACAAGCACGAATAGGGCCGCACTGCGGACCCACGAATTGCCCATTAATGTCACTGCCCGGGCTCCTTTTTGGAGTTCTGCCTCAGTTTCTTTTTTTCATAACCTATCCGTGGCCCAAGGAAAAATAAAGCCTTGGCATGCGGGGTGCTGCGTTTTGCGCAAGGAAGTGTTGCCCGCACGACTCGTCTCCACTGGGCCATGCACGGTGCCGGCCCATTCTCCCATTGCGCCATGGGCGAAAATGGGGGAGGCACAGGCCCTAGGACAGATAAAGGAAATCGCCCCATGACCGATCGCTCGTTCATCCGTCACGTCGTCTTTTTCAGTGCGAAAGACAAAGCCGATGTTGCGCGTATCCGCGACGGGTTGTCGCGCCTCGCCGCGATCCCGCATGCCCGCACCTTCGAGGTGGTCGAGAACACCCGCTCGGACGCGCTGTCCGGGGAGATCGACGTGGTCGTCTACGGCGAGTTCGAGGATGCCGAGGCCTTGGCGGCCTACAAGGCGCATCCGATCTACCAGGACTGTATCGACATCGTGCGCCCGCTGCGCGAGATCCGTATCGCGGCCGATTTCTGAGCACCCGATGCCACAGGTTCGGTTCGATCATGGTCCCGGTGGGGTCGCGGCGCAGTTTGACACCCCGAAACGGATCATCACCGCGTGGACGCCGGACGAAATGTCCGACGCCTTCGCCGCGATGGAAGCGGCGCGGGGGGCGGGCCACTGGCTCGCCGGTCTCGCCTCCTATGAGCTTGGATATGCGCTGATACCGAGGCTTGCCGCGCGGATGCCCGAAGACCGCCGCGTGCCGCTGCTCCAGTTCGGCGTTTTCGATGCGCCCGGCACCGCGCCGCCCCTGAGCGCAGGCACGGCAAATCTGACCGATGTCTCCCCGGTCTGGACCGCCGGTCGCTACGACGAAGCTTTCCGCGTGGTGCATGATTTCATAGCGGCTGGCGATATTTACCAGGCGAACCTCACCTTCCCCATGACAGCGCGGCTCGACGGCACGCCCTCGGGTCTCTACGCCCGCCTCAGCCAGCGTCAGCCGGTTCCTCACGGTGCCTATCTCGATCTTGGCGGCCCCGTGATCCTGTCGCGTAGCCCGGAGCTTTTCTTTCGCCTCGATGCGGATCGCACCCTGACCACGCGCCCGATGAAAGGCACCGCTCCGCGCGGCAAGACCCGCGGGCTGGATGTTGCGCGCCGCCTCGAGTTGGCGGCGTCCGAGAAAAACCAGGCCGAAAACCTGATGATCGTGGACCTTTTGCGCAACGACATGAGCCGGGTGTCCGAGCTCGGCTCGGTCCGCGTGCCGGAGCTGTTCCGGATCGAGACCTATGAAACGCTCCACCAGATGACCTCCCGCGTCACCTCGTTGGCGGTGCCCGACCTGTCCATTTCCACGCTGTTCGAGGCGCTCTTTCCCTGTGGCTCGGTGACTGGCGCGCCCAAAATCCGCGCGATGGAGATCATCTCGGACGTGGAGCCCGGACCGCGCGGCGCTTACTGCGGCTCGCTGGGCTGGATCGCACCGGATGGCAGCATGTCCTTCAACGTTGCGATACGGACGTTGACCTGTTTCCCGGACGGCGCGGTGACGTTCGGCGTGGGCGGTGGTGTGGTCTATGACAGCACGTCGGCCAGCGAATACGAAGAAGCGCTCCTGAAGGCGGCCTTCGCCGATCTGCCCGATCTGGCGGTTACTTGACGATGCGCAACTGCTGACGCGGGGCGGCGGTGCCTTTTTCCAGCGCGTCATAAGGGTCGTCGACTGCCAGCATCATGTCCACGACCTGCCGCAAAAGCTGCCGACGCCCCCGCGCCGAGTAGAACCCGCCCGGGATTTGCGAGGTTTCCAGCAGGTAATGCCGGTAATCCCGGTAGGCGCGGCTGTCGGGCCGCGTGGGCTGCGCGAAAAAGTCGGGCAGGGGTTGCGTCGAGACGAATTCGGGCTTGGCGAAAACCGCGCGGCCAAAGACCTTGAGCGGCAGACCGCGCCACAGCACCTGTTGCGCCGCCGTGGAGTTTACCGTGACCGCCGAGCGCGCATGATCTAACAGCCGTGCAAGTTTGCCGCCACGCAGGAAGTGCACCCGGTCCGCGACCCCGTGTTGCGCGGCCAAGTCATTGACTTTACGCCGCAAATTCTCTCGCCCGTCTTCCAGGGGATGTGCTTTGAACACAAGGTGGTGGTGACGCGGCGCGCCTTCGGCAAAGCCTTCGATCACGGTTTCCAGGAAGTCGCTCATCGAGGCGAACCGGGAATGTGCGGTGAAGCTTGAATCATGCGCAAGCTGCAACAGCGCAAGGTGATAGGGAAAGCCCCCGTTGCGCACCCGCATCGTGGTCACCATCCGCTCGATGGCCAGGTAGGGCATAAGCAGCAGACGCCGCACGTAGAGCTGGAATTCCTTGGTCACGGGCAGGTCGCGGTGCGGCTTGAACCCGGCATAGCGCCGGTTCGCGAACATCACGAACCAATGGTAAAGCGCGCCGTAGAAAATGTGGTGGCGCATGTCGCCCCAATGTGCGGGTGCTTCGGGAATGTCCAATTCCGCATCGGCCAGCACGCGCTGCATCTCTTCGACGCCCATCTGCATCAGCCGCGAATGGCCGTTCGATCCGCCGCGTTCATAGCTCACCCAATAGGGGCGCAGGTAGCCTTCCTCAAAAACATGCACGGTGATCCCGGCCTCTTTCGCGGCGATGACCGCTTCGGCATGGACGAAGCGCGTGTCCCCGTAGAGCACGAGGTCGGTGATCCGATGGTCTGTGAAGATCGCGCGAATGCGCTCGGGCCAGGTGTCCTGCGGGCCAGCGAAGGGCAGGTAGCTCTCCGCATCCGACCAGAACACCTCGTCTCCCTTGTTGAAACCCACGCGCCAGACCTCGGCCCCGGAGGCGCGCAACATCTTGGCCAGCCGCCGGAAATAGGGTCCGTGCGGGCCTTGCAGGAAAAGAAATCTGCGGTCGATGCCGTCGATGGCTTTCATGGGGTCAAGCTACCTGTTTTCTCTGCTCATGTCCCGGTTTACCCGACTGTCAGGGCGGGCATTTCGGGCCTATTGTCTCGTAGTTTTCGACAATACATACAATCACGGCGATTTTTAGACGATGCAAGAACGCGCGGTGCGGCCACCGGCTTGGCAAACTGGCCGGAAGCGCGTAGCGATAAGCCAAAGGAGAGCGCCATGTTCACAGGGATCATCACCGATATCGGCACCGTCACCCGCGTCGAGCGCCATGACGACATGCGCGCCCGGATCACCACCGGTTACGACACCGCGACGATCGACATGGGGGCCTCCATCGCCTCGGATGGTGTTTGCCTGACGGTCACGGATATCGGGCCGGATTGGTACGAGGTGTTTATCTCGGCCGAAACGCTGGACAAGACCAATCTCGGCGAATGGCAAGAGGGACAGCGCGTCAACCTGGAGCGTGCGCTCAAGGTGGGTGACGAACTGGGCGGCCATATCGTTTCGGGTCACGTCGACGGCGTGGCGGAGGTTGTCGCGGTCACGCCAGACGGCGATTCGACCCGCGTGCAGTTTCGTGCACCCGACGGTCTCGCCCGGTTCATCGCGCCCAAGGGGTCGGTGGCGCTGAACGGCACCTCCCTGACCGTGAACGAGGTGGAAGGCGACATCTTCGGCGTGAATTTCATCACCCATACGAAAGAGGTCACGACCTGGGCGGGGGTCGCGGTGGGCGACAAGATCAACCTGGAGATCGACACGCTCGCGCGTTACGTGGCGCGTCTCGGAGACTACGAAGCGGCCTGACCCGCGACCCTCGCGCCGCACTGGCGCTCACCGATTGAACGCAACAGAATATCTGCATATGATCCTCCCAACGAACAGGATCGGCGGGGCCACCCCGC
This sequence comes from Maritimibacter sp., assembly GCA_003520545.1. Lineage (GTDB taxonomy): Bacteria > Pseudomonadota > Alphaproteobacteria > Rhodobacterales > Rhodobacteraceae > Maritimibacter. Next base: position 8,072 of record DOUP01000201.1, read on the forward strand.
CATAGGGAGGACCAAATGACGCTCTTACGCCCCACGCGCCGCGATCTGCTTAAACTCGCCGCAGCCATGCCCGCTTTCGCCATGCCGCTCTCGGCCCGTGCCGAACTGGGCGCCCCCGAAGGCGCGCAGCCCTCGCATTTTCGCTTTTCCGTCGGTGACATCCGCATCACCATCGTTTCGGACGGCTGGTTCCCGCAGCCCTTGTCCTCGCTCGGCATGAACGCGGATGACGCGGCGAAAGAAGCCTTTCTCAAGGCGCACTTCCTGCCCACCGATGAGGTCTACGGCCACACCAACCACGTCTTTATCGAGACGGGGGACGAAACGGTTCTGGTCGATGTCGGCTCCGGCAACCGGTTCTTTGACACCGCCGGGCGGCTCATGGGCAATATGGAGGCCGCCGGTCTTGACCCTTATGCGACCTCCAAGGTCGTCATCACCCATGCGCACCCGGACCATATCTGGGGCATCCGCGACGACTTCGACGAGGCGATCATCCCGGATGCCGAATACATCATCGGCGAGGCCGAGCATGCCTACTGGACACAAGAGGGGCTCGTGGACCGTGTCGCCCCGGAAGAGCAGCAATTCGTTCTGGGGGCGGCGAATTCCATCGCCGTCGACGGCGTGGACTGGACCCAGATGAACGACGGCGACGAGGTGGCAAAGGGCGTGCGCCTGATGGCGAGCCATGGCCATACGCCAGGGCATATGTCAATCATGGTGGAAAGCGGCGATGACCAGCTTCTGGTGCTGGGCGACGCGATCACCCATGCCTTCGGCCATTTCGCTCACCCGGACTGGTATGGCGGCTTGGGCAGCGACCCCGAGGCCACCGTCGCGTCGCGCAAAGCAATTCTCGACATGGCCGCCACGGACCGTCTGCCGGTCGTGGGATACCATTTCCCCTTCCCGGGCGTGGGGCACGTGATGGCCGACGGCGACGCTTACCGCTTCGTGCCCGCGCTCTGGCGGTTCTGATCGCCTCGCATGGGGCAGGCCCCATCCTCGTCTCCCAGGCGGGGGCCAGCCCCCGTCGGTGATCCGGGACCGGATCACCGATCCCCCGAGGTATTTCCGGAACGATGAAAGGGGACGCGCACGGCCGATGTGCGCCACGTTGCTCTTTCAAATCCGTTTGCGACTCGCTATTTCCCGGGACAAACGAGGCGAGGAGCCAGGATGTCAGACGGTAAGATCTATAACGAGGCCGGACCGGTCGAACGCGAATATTCGGACGTGATCTCGAACATCGAAGAGATCATCGAGGACGCCCGCAATGGCCGCATGTTCATTCTCGTGGACCACGAGGACCGCGAGAACGAGGGGGATCTGGTGATCCCTGCGCAGATGGCCACGCCGGAAGCGATCAACTTCATGGCCACCCACGGACGCGGGCTGATCTGCCTGTCCATGACGGGCGAGCGAGTGGATGCGCTGGGCCTGTCGCTCATGGCCTCGCAGAACTCGTCGCGCCATGAAACCGCCTTCACCATTTCCATCGAGGCGCGCGAAGGCGTGACCACGGGCATTTCGGCGCATGACCGCGCCCGCACCGTGTCGGTCGCCATCGACCCGACGCGCGGTGCACAGGACATCGCCACGCCCGGCCATGTCTTCCCGCTCCGGGCGAAGGATGGCGGGGTGCTGGTACGCGCGGGCCATACCGAAGCGGCCGTGGACATCTCGCGCCTTGCCGGGCTGAACCCGTCGGGCGTGATCTGCGAGATCATGAAGGAAGACGGCTCCATGGCGCGGCTTCCGGACCTTATCTCCTTTGCCCAGCGTCATAACCTGAAGATCGGCACCATCTCTGATCTGATCGCCTACCGTCACCGCCACGACAACCTCGTGAAGGAAAGCGCGGTCAAGAGCGTGACCTCGGCCTTCGGTGGCGACTGGATGCTGCGCATCTTCACGGATGAAACCCACGGTGCCGAGCATATCGTGCTGACAAAGGGTGATATTACCTCGGACGACCCCGTTCTGGTCCGGATGCACGCGCTGAACCCGCTGGAGGACGCCATCGGTATCGGTCCCAGTCCGCACAACGAGCTGACCCGGGCCATGGAGATTATCGCGGACGAAGGGCGCGGCGTCGTCGTGCTCCTGCGCGATCCCGGCATGAAGCTTGCCTTCGACGGCGAGGTTGCCCCGCAGGTGCTGCGCCAATACGGGCTTGGCGCGCAGATCCTTTCGGCGCTGGGCATCCACCGCATGACGCTTCTGACCGACAGCCCGCAGCCACGAGTGGTCGGGCTCGACGCCTATGACCTGTCCATCGAAGGCACGCATTCGATCCTGGGGACCGCGAAACATGGCTAAAACCGAGTATACCCTCCCGCGCGCCGAGTTTGACAAGCCGGTCAAGCTCCTGATCGTGGTCGCGCCTTTCTACCTCGACATCGCCGATTGGATGATCGAAGGCGCCAAGGCGGAGATCGAGGCCTCGGGCGCGACCTGGGATCTCGTCGAGGTGCCCGGTGCCTTGGAAGTGCCCACCGCCATCGGCATCGCTGACCGCACGTCGAATTTCGACGGTTTTGTCGCGCTGGGTTGCGTGATCCGGGGCGAAACCACGCATTATGAAACCGTCTGCAACGACTCGTCGCGGGGCATCATGGAACTGGGCTTGCGCGGGGTGTGCATCGGCAATGGTATCCTGACGGTCGAAAACTTCGAGCAGGCCGAAGCGCGCGCCAACCCCGAGAAGATGAACAAGGGGGCAGGGGCTGCCGCCGCCGCACTCCACCTCGTGGCGCTTGGCAGAAAGTGGCGTGGGGGCGAAAAGCCGGTTGGCTTCCTCCCGCGCGAGGACTACAAGCTCGCCGGTAAATCCGACGAAAGCCCCACCAAAGCATGACCGACGACACCCCACAGGACGCGCACGAGGACGAAACGCCGAAGCGCGAAATGACCGGCAATCTCAAACGCCGCATGAAATCCGCGTCGCGGCTCTATGCCGTGCAGGCGCTGTTTCAGATGGAGGCGGCGGGCCAGTCCGTGGACAAGGTGCGCGTGGAATTCGAAGACCACCGGTTCGGCGCGACCTATGAGGAGGGCGAATTCGAAGAGGGCAACGTGGACCTGTTCCGCGCGCTCATCGAAGAGGCGGTGAACCAGCAGGCCAAGATCGACCAGATGACCGACCGGGCACTGGTGGCCAAGTGGCCCATCGCCCGCATTGATCCGACCCTGCGCGCACTGTTTCGGGCCGCCGGTGCCGAGCTTCTGATCGGGGACACGCCGCCCAAGGTGGTGATCGTGGAATTCGTGGACGTGGCCCGGGCTTTCTTTCCCGAAGGGCAGGAGCCGAAGTTCACCAACGCCGTGCTCGACCACATGGCGCGTGAGGCGCGGCCCGAAGCCTTCTGAGCCAGCCCGCCGCAGCCCCGATGCTCGCCTGGGTAAGACTTTCGTAACGAGACGCGTCTGCACAATCGTATGCACAGATGTCATACACTTTGTGCACGGATGTCAGACGCGGGTTTTCGGGGTCAGCCACTCCTTGCCGATGCGACTCGTTGCCTCCCTTGGCGAAACGCATTCCCGTGTTAATATGTATGTAGACAAGGAGGTGCATCATGCCCCAACTGGTGAAACTGTATATCCGCCAAGTCCTTATCGGATTTGGCCTTTCCGGCGTTTTCGTGGGCCTTCTGCTCTGGCAGAACGTCGCGAATCTCTGGCACCTCGTTTCGACCTCCGACATCGGCTGGATTGCCGTCGTCATGCTCTTCATGGGCCACGGAATCGTCTTCGCAGGCGTCCAGTTCGCCATCACGGTGATGCGGATGGAAGAAAAGGACGACGATACCAAAGGCGGCACGCGTGAGCCCGTCGCGACCAACATCCCGGTTCGGGTCGAAGCAACCGCGCAAGCGCCCAAGCGGATCGGTCAGTAAACCTTCAAAATCTCGCTGAGTGGCTTTTTCATTTTCGCCACTGCCGGGACTGTTGCGTCCTCGGCGGCGTGGCCGACGGCGAGGATCATCACGGGCTTTTCGCTGTCCGGTCGGTCCAAGGCATTGTTCAGAAATTTCATGGGGTTAGGTGTATGCGTCAGGCTGCTTAGCCCGGCATTGTGCAACGCGGCAATCAGGAACCCGGCGGCGATCCCGACGCTTTCGGGCACGTAGTAATTCTTGAACCGCGTGCCATCGTCGAATTCGCCCCACCGTTGGGCGAAAACGACGTTCAACCAAGGTGCGATTTCAAGGTGCGGCTTGGAGGCATCGGTGCCAAGAGGCTCCAGCGCCCTGAGCCATTCGTTGCCGGCGCCACCGTCGTAGAACTTCTCTTCTTCGGCTTCCGCTTCGGCCCGGATCTGCGCCTTCAACGCCGGGTCCTGAACGGCGGCGAAAAACCATGGCTGATGGTTCGCCCCGGAGGGCGCGCGCCCCGCCGTGGCTACCGCGTATTCGATGATCTCCTGCGGCACCTCACGGTCCGAGAACTCCCGCACCGTATGCCGCATTTTCATCAGGTCAAAGAACGCTTCCGCTGCATCTTCGGCCTCGTCATCCGTGAGGTCGATGCGGTCAGGAAGTGGCAAAGCCTCGTGCGGTAGATTGTCTTTTGAAAACATCGGGATCCTCCGTTGGGGCGAACCCTATCCACCCGGACCGAAAAACAAAAGCGCCGCCCGAAGGCGACGCTTTGTTAGGTGTGGCGGGACCGCGCTCGACCGTCTGGGAAGCGCATTCCCGAGGACCTGTATGTACAGGTGGGCGCCGGGTAACTCGACCACGGTCGCGACAGAGCCAGCTCCCTCGGATTTGCTTAAGGCCACCGGAATGTTCCCGTCTGACGAGAAGGGCAGATCGCCACAACCCCCGAAATAGGCCTCTGGATGGCTTCGCGCAAGGGGGCGTCATACTTGTGTTTTGTTCATGGATTGTTCATATCTTGAGCATGGACGATACGGCCTTTCAACCCGGACAACGCCTGGCCCGTGGCGTGGCGCGGCACCTGGCGGTGCATGATTTTTTCTGCCTGGAGGAGTTCGTGCCTGCCCGTGGCCTGCGCACGGACCTTTATGCCGTTGGTCCGAAAGGGGAAATCTGGGTTGTCGAGTGCAAGTCCAGTCGGGCGGATTTCATGTCCGATGGCAAATGGCAGGGCTATCTGGAGTATTGCGACCGGTTCTTCTGGGCGGTGGACCAGGACTTCCCGGTCGAGCTTTTGCCGGATGAAACCGGGCTGATCATCGCGGATGGCTATGACGCGGAAATCCTGCGGATGGGACCGGAAACGAAACTGGCCCCGGCGCGCCGCAAGAAGCTGACGTTGAAATTCGCGCGCGACGGCGCGCGCCGATTGCAAAGCTACCGTGATCCCGGCGTTGCAGCCTTTCGCGAGCCGCGTTAGCGCTTCTTGCCGCTCTTCGAGCCCATCTTCTGCGCCTGCATCGCGGCGGCCTTGATTTCTTCTGCGATCTCAATGGCTTCTTCCGGGTCAAAGTCCATGGGAAGGTCGATCCCGTCGCCTTCGACATAGATGCGCACCATGCCGAGCGTGGTCGGTCCGATTTGCAGATTGGCGTTAAGGTCGGTTTCGGAATTGATACCCATGATGTGCTCCTGTCGAGTTGCAGCCGAGTTACGCAGGACCGCGCGGATTTTCAAGTCCGACCTCTTGCATTGGTCTTTCGGGGACGCTAAACGCTGCTTCGCGTGCCGACATAGCTCAGTAGGTTAGAGCGCTTGATTGTGGATCAAGAGGTCCCCCGTTCGAGCCGGGGTGTCGGTACCATCCTTCCAAAAGGCCACGGGGTAGGCGAAATCATCGCGATGATTTCGATCCGAATTCATGGATGAATTCGGCTAGTTGGCGACGTCGATCTCCTGGCGGAACGTGGCGCCGTCCGGGCTGAAGATCAGGATGCGGTCGTCGGTTGTCACGACGGCGAGGAAATTGCGCCCGCGCGTGATCGCGTCGACTTCGGCTCCCTCGGGCAGGGCGATCCTGTCCGGAAAGGCCGGGGCCGGGTCTGCGTTGAATCGCATGACAACCAGTGAAATCAACACTACAAGGCCCACGATCATGGTGACGGTGAGCGTCGTCACGAGCCATTTCAGGTAGCGCACAAGCCCCTGATCCACACCGCTTTCGGGAGCGTCTTGCATGTCCAGCACCGTCCTTGTCACCATTCAGGCCGATCCGCCCAAGCGGCTTGATAAGGCATTGGCCCGCGACGTGCCAGAGGCGGCCAACCTGTCGCGCTCGCGACTGGCCAGGCTGATCGCCGACGGGGCGGTCAGGCGGGACGGCGCCGTGCTTGACGATCCGCGCGCCAAGGTGGCCGAGGGCGAGGTGCTGGAGATCACCGTGCCGGAGGCTGCCGAGAGCCACATCGGTCCCGAGGAAATCCCGCTCGACATCCTCCACGAAGACGACGACCTGATCGTCGTGAACAAGCCCGCCGGCATGGTGGTGCATCCGGCCCCCGGCACGCCCTCGGGCACGCTGGTCAATGCGCTTTTGGGGCATTGTGGCGAGACGCTTTCGGGTGTGGGCGGGTCCAAACGCCCGGGCATCGTGCACCGGATCGACAAGGACACCTCCGGGCTCCTGGTGGTCGCCAAATCGGACGCGGCGCACCACGGGCTGGCCGCGCAGTTCGAGAAACACACGGTCGAACGGCATTACAAGGCGCTGGTTCACGGTGTGCCGGACAAGGCCGATCCGCGCCTCAAGGGCACGAAGGGCGTCAGCTTCGAGGACGGCGGGATCGTGAAGATCACCACGCAGCTCGCCCGCCACAAGCACGACCGCCAGAAACAGGCCGTGGTCTGGGACAGTGGGCGACATGCCGTCACCCGTGTTCGGATCGAGGAGACCTTTGGGCAACCGCCGTCGCTGACCCTGGTCGACTGTTGGCTGGAAACCGGCCGCACGCACCAGATCCGGGTGCATATGGCCCATGCGGGTCACGGTTTGGTTGGTGATCCGACCTATGGCGGGCGGCGTAAACCGTCCGAAGCGGCTTTGGGGGCCGAGGCGGCCGGTCAGGTGAAGGCGTTTGACCGGCAAGCACTTCATGCCGCGACCTTGGGATTCGTGCATCCGGTGACCAAGGAACTCCTGCGGTTCGAAGCGCGTTTACCAGATGACATGGCCGCGTTGCTTGAAACACTGCGCAAAAGGGCGTGACACCCCTGTAAGTGCGACGGAAACGGCTTCATACTTCGTACAACCTTCAAGAGTCGCGTGCTCTTGAACGGGGCAGGTCCTGCCCTAAATGTGATGTTAAGGCCCGTTACATCGCGGGCTCCGACAGTGGAGACAGATGAGAACATGGCGAATTATGCGAATTTACCGGCCCCGACACCGGAAGGTGGTCTGAACCGATATCTTCAGGAAATCCGGAAATTCCCGATGCTGGAGCCGGAACAGGAATACATGCTGGCCAAAAGCTGGGTCGATCATCAGGACACCGATGCAGCCCACCAGCTGGTCACCTCCCACCTGCGCCTCGCGGCGAAAATCGCGATGGGCTATCGTGGCTACGGGCTCCCGCAGGCCGAGGTGATTTCCGAGGCCAACGTGGGTCTCATGCAGGCCGTGAAGCGGTTCGACCCTGAAAAAGGTTTCCGCCTCGCCACCTATGCGATGTGGTGGATCAGGGCCTCCATCCAGGAATACATCCTGCGCTCCTGGAGCCTCGTGAAACTTGGCACGACGTCGGCCCAGAAGAAGCTGTTTTTCAACCTGCGTAAGGCGAAGGCGCGCATTGGCGCGTTGGAAGACGGGGATTTGCGTCCCGAACATGTGCAGAGGATCGCCCACGATCTGAGCGTGACCGAGGACGAGGTCATCTCGATGAACCGCCGCATGTCTGGCGGGGATGCCAGCCTTAACGCCACCGTTTCGAGCGATGGCGAAGGCACCATGCAGTGGCAGGATTGGCTGGAAGATGAAAGTGCCGACCAGGCCACGGATTACGAGCAGCATGACGAGTTGACCGTGCGTCGTGAGATGCTTGCCGAAGCGATGGATGTGCTCAACGATCGCGAGAAGGACATTCTCCAGCAACGTCGTCTTTCGGACGAAACGGTGACGTTGGAAGACCTCTCGGGCGTCTACGACGTGAGCCGTGAACGTATTCGCCAGATCGAGGTTCGGGCGTTTGAGAAGCTCCAGAAGCGGATGCAGGAGCTTGCCTCCGAACGGGGCATGGCGGAAGAGGCCTGATAGCGTTAACGTAGCGCCGTCCGGTCAAGGGATCGGGCCGCGTTCATCTGTCAGGAGGTTACATGACGTTTCGCTGGGGTATTTTGGGAGCCGCAAAGTTTGCGCAGGATCACATGGGGCCAGCGATTCACGCAGCCCTTGGCAATGACCTGGTGGCATTGGCCACGTCGTCGCCGGAGAAAGCGGCGGGTTTCGAGGCGATTTCACCGAATCTCATCGTCTATCCTGATTATGACGCGCTGATCGCGTCGGACGAGATTGATGCCGTCTATATTCCGCTGCCCAACCATCTTCATGTCGAATGGACGTTGAAGGCGTTGAACGCGGGCAAGCATGTGTTGTGCGAAAAACCGATTGCGATGAAGGCCGACGAGATCGACAGGCTCATCGCGGCGCGGGACGAAAGCGGGAAGATGGCGGCAGAAGCCTTCATGATCACGCATCACCCGCAGTGGCACAAGGTGCGCGATCTCCTGTCCGAGGGTGCGATTGGCGAGTTGCGTCATGTGGACGTGGCATTTTCCTTCAACAACCCCGACATGACGAACATCCGCAACAAGCCCGAGACGGGTGGGGGCGGTGTCCCGGACATCGGCGTCTATGCCTATGGCTCGGTGCGGTTCGCGACGGGTGCGGAGCCGGTTGAGCTTCAAGCGCGGGCCAGGTTCGAGAACGGGGTCGATACCTTCGCGCAGGTGTCCTGCGAGATGGAAGGGCCGCTGGGGCGCTTCACCTACTCGGGCATCACCTCGACCCGTATGGCCAACCGACAGGACATGGTGTTTCAGGGAAGCGAGGGCACGATTTCGCTCCACGCGCCCTTCAACGCCAACGTCTTCGGTGAGGCGCAGGTGCTTTTGCGCCGGGGCGACGAGGTGACCAGTTTCCGCTATCCCGGCGTGAACCAATACGTGCTCCAGGTCGAGGCATTCGCCCGCGCGGCGCAAACGGGTGCCGGTTACGACTGTCCGCTGGAGTTCAGCCGCGGCACGCAGGAGATGATCGACAAGGTATTCGCGGCGGCGGTCGAGATCGGCTGACCTCTATATTGAAACGCTATTTGGGGACGACCATGGCGAAGAAAGACGACGAAGATCCGGTGGTTCTGGAAGAGCCGGAATACGAGGGCGACGACGACGAGGTCGAGGACGTCTGGCTGCGCGGGCTTTGGATGGTGCTTTTCATCGTCCTGCTTTGGGTCGCCCGTGGCATCCTGATCGTGGCGGCGGTGATCCAGTTCTTCTGGATGCTGTTCAAGTCAGAGCGCAACCGACACATCGCCGAGTTCGGCGAAGACCTGGCGGATTGGATGGCGCGGGCGACCCTGTTCGTGTCGGGTGCCACCGAAGATCGGCCGTTTCCGTTCGATCAATGGGGCATCCCCGACTGAGGCCTTGCG
>DOUP01000234.1 GCA_003520545.1 Maritimibacter sp.
ATTCACCCGCGGGCTGGTGCCAAACGCCGTTTTCACCCCATTGGGTGAGATGATTTTGATCATGTCACCCGTCGTCACACCCAATTCCGCCGCCACACCAGAGCCAATGGCGATGCCCTCGTTAAAGCGGGAAAGGTCACCTTGTTTGCTTTCGGGATTGGCGATGCGGGGAATGGTCAAAAGATCGTCATAGCGGATGCCAAACACTTCGACGCCCGCGTTGCGTTGCCCTTTGTTGCCCATCACCTGACCTTTGATCAGGGGGGCCGCGCGGGTCACACCGGGCACGGTAGAAATCCGATCCACCCAACCCTCAAAATCGCGGATTTCGCTGGTGACCTGTCCAATGTCATTCACATGGGCTTGGGCGTGCAGGCTGACGTGGGAATTGGCGCCCAAGATCGTGTCGACAAATTCATCGCGAAACCCGGTGCGCACGGCAAGCGTGATGATCAGGGCGGCCACCGCAAGGGTAATCCCGATCAGGCTGATCCACGTCATTGTGCTCACACCGCCTTCGGTGCGGCGCGCGCGTAGGTATCGCCACGCGATCATCCATTCGTATTTTGAGAAGGGCGCGGGGCGCGCATAAGGGGCGGTTCGGGCCAAGGGGCTGCTCCGGTTTTGTTTTCAGGCAAAGTGGGGGTTTCGCGTGCCAAGGTCAAGCAGACGGCGCGCGCGCCAGCCATTTAGCGCGCAGAGTTTATGGCCGGTGGATAAGCCACCTTCGCACTGTGGAGAAGCCACAGATTTCTGTGGACAAGTGAGGTTATTTCACAAGTTCCTCTTTACAGGTTAGCAGAGCGCAGGCACCATATCTAGTAAGGAAAAGGCGCGAAGACCGCCGAACCTAGTACAGGCAACAAACCCTAGTGGACCTCCAGATCGTGGATTTTCAATAGGGTCAAACCGCGAAAGGGAAGCGCCATGGCTGCCACCGAGCACTATCTCGAAGCAGATGACCTGCATCCGATCGACATTGTTGAACATATCGCTGAACACCACGCATGGGAATTTAACCGCGTGGCGGATGATCAAATCGCAATGGCTGTGGAAGGACAGTGGCGGACCTATTCGATCACGCTGGCCTGGTCCGACTATGACGAAACGCTGCGCCTGATTTGCACCTTTGAAATGGAACCACCGCAAGACAAGCTGCCCAAGATTTATGAGGCGCTGAATGCGATCAATGATCAGTGCTGGAAAGGCGCGTTCACCTATTGGAACGAACAGCGCCTGATGGTGTGGCGCTACGGGCTGGCGCTGACCGGTGGGCAATTTGCCGGGCCTGAACAGATCGACCATCTGATCGCCAACGCGGTCGCAACCGCTGAACGGTTCTATCCGGCGTTTCAACTGGTGGGCTGGGGTGATCAAAGCATCGAAGACGCAATGCAAATGGCCATCGCCGAGGCCTATGGCCGGGCGTAAGCGATGATTTGGGTCGTCAGCCTGTTCAACATTGCCATTTTCGGCTGGACCGCCTTTGAAGCGTTAAACACCCTTGGTGTCTTTGACCCTGCTCGGCTGGCTTTGCCTTTTATCCCCACATTCTCTGTGCAAATCCTGTTTGGCTTATGGCTCATCGGAAATTTCACTTTGTGGCTGATCGCTCGCAGATTGCGCAGGGCATAGACGCTGGCAAGATAGCGGTAACTCACCGTTGCGCCCCCACCATCCCCCGCATAGTCTTTGGAAAAACAGGGGGACATCACATGACAATGGATGATCTGAAATCGCGCGGCTTGGTGCTGCTCGGCTGCGGAAAAATGGGCTCGGCGATGCTTGAAGGTTGGCTGGGGCAAGGGTTGCCTGCGGGGGCCGTCTGGGTGAATGATCCCTATCCCTCTGATTGGTTGAAGGGGCTTTCCGGCCTGAACCTGAACGCAGATCTGCCGCAAAATCCAGCCATCGTCCTGATTGCGGTCAAACCGCAAATGATGGGCGACGCCCTGCCCGCAATTGCGGCCGTAGGGAATGGTCAGACCCTTTTTGTCTCGGTCGCCGCTGGCACCCCCATTTCCGCGTTCGAAGCGATCCTAGGCGGTGAAAGCCCGATCATCCGCGCGATGCCCAACACGCCCGCGGCGATTTCACGGGGGATCACGGCGATATGTGGCAATAAAAACGCCAGCGCAGACCACATGGATCTGGCGGAAAACTTGCTAAGCGCCGTGGGGCAAGTTGTGCGGATGGAAGGCGAACATCAGATGGATGCGGTCACCGCCCTGTCTGGGTCTGGCCCCGCCTATGTCTTTCACCTCATTGAAACCATGGCCGCCGCGGGCGAGGCTCAGGGCCTGCCCGCAAATCTTGCCCTGCAGCTGGCCAAAGCCACGGTCGCCGGGGCCGGTGCTTTGGCCGAAGCCGCTGAAGACAGCCCCAGCCAATTGCGCATCAATGTCACCTCGCCCGCCGGCACCACCGCCGCCGCACTTGAGGTTTTGATGGATGAGGAAACCGGCTTCCCCCCCCTTCTCAACCGCGCGGTCAAAGCCGCCGCAGACCGTTCAAAGGAGCTGGCCAATGGCTGACCTCATCCCCGAAATCACCTTTGATGATTTTATGAAAGTCGACATTCGCAAAGGCACCATCCTGCGTGCGGAACCCTTCCCTGAGGCGCGCAAGCCCGCGATCAAAATCTGGGTGGATTTCGGCCCTGAGATTGGCGAGCGCAAATCCTCGGCCCAGATCACCGAGCATTACAGCCCAGAGGATCTGGTGGGCAAAGAAGTCATGGGCGTCGTGAACTTTCCCCCCCGGCAAATCGGCCCGGTGATGAGCGAAGTTCTTGTGCTTGGTCTTTATGATGAAAACGGACATGTGGGGCTGATCACGCCTGACAAACCTGTCCCCAATGGCGCGCGGATGTGCTAATGAAACTCTTTATCTCGCGCCCCTTGCCCGGGCCCGTTTTGGAACACGCAAAAGCGGGTTTCGACGTGACCATCCGCACCGAAACCACAGCGATGACCGTGCCTGAAATGATCACATCGCTCACCGATTACGATGTGGTCTTGCCCACATTGGGGGATCTCTATTCTGCGGACGTTTTTGCGCAGGCAGGCGACATCCGGGCCAAATTGCTTGCCAATTTTGGTGTCGGGTACAACCATATTGATGTGGATGCCGCCAAGGCCCACGGGCTTGTCGTATCAAACACCCCCGGCGCGGTCACCGACGCCACCGCAGACACCGCAATGACGCTGATCCTGATGACTGCGCGTCGTGCGGGCGAAGGCGAGCGCATGTTGCGCGAAGGACGTTGGGCGGGCTGGCACCCCACCCAAATGCTTGGCCTGCATGTCACCGGGAAAACCGTGGGGATCATCGGCATGGGCCGCATCGGGCAGGCCATTGCCCGGCGCTGTCACTTTGGCTTTGGCATGAAGGTGGTGTTCTTTAACCGATCGCAAAAAGATGTCGATTTCCCGGCCACACAATTGGACAGCATCCAAGCGGTCGCAGCCTGTTGTGACATCATGGTGATCGCGACACCCGGCGGGGCCGACACCACCCATTTGATCAACGCAGACACGTTTAACGCCATGCAATCCCACGCCTTTTTGATCAATATTGCGCGCGGTGAGATTGTTGATGAGGCGGCACTGATCACAGCGCTAACCTCCGGTCTGATCGCCGGTGCGGGGCTGGATGTCTATGAGCTTGAACCCAAGGTGCCTGACGCGCTGATCCAAATGGAAAACGTAACGCTTTTACCGCATCTTGGCACCGCAACCCATGAGGTGCGCACAGATATGGGCATGTTGGCGCTGGACAATGTGGAACGTTTTGCGCGTGGCGAGGGCTTGGTGACGCCTGTTTAGAGCGCTTCGCCCTTTATTTGAAGCAGCAAGCAGCGCGTAATGCGTTGAAATTATTGACTTCAGGCAGCATTAGGCGCTTCAGGTTAAAGGCGAAACGCTCTCATCAGGTGCCGTTTGGCTAGCCCCCGGTTTGCTTAACCGCAGTCCCCGACCGCCTCGCGCCAATGCTTGCGGCAGAGGGAAACATAGGTCTCGTTCCCGCCAATCTGCACCTGCGCGCCGTCCACCAATGTGCGGCCCTGATCATCCTGACGGATCACCATGCTGGCCTTTTTGCCGCAATGACAGATGGTGCGCGCCTCGCGCATTTCATCCGCCAGCGCCAGCAAAGTGGCGGACCCCGGAAACAGATTTCCCTGAAAATCCACCCGCAAGCCGTAGGCCATGATCGGCACGCCCAGGTCGTCCACCGCGCGGGCCAGTTGCCAGACCTGTTCCGGCTCCAGGAACTGGGCCTCATCCAGAAAGACGCAAGCCACTTCCTTGACCGCCAGCCGCACCTTGATCTTCTCAAACAGGTCTTCACCAGGCGCGAAGGTATCTGCCTCGCTGTTGATCCCGATGCGCGAACCAATGTTGCCCGCCCCCGCGCGGTCGTCGAATGCGAAGGTAAGCTGATACGTGTCCATACCCCGTTCGCGGTAGTTGTAGGACGCCTGCAAAAGCAGCGTCGACTTGCCCGCGTTCATGGTAGAGTAGTGATAGTAAAGCTTGGCCATGCCGCCGAATTACCGAGTGCCGCGCAGGCAATCAAGCGAAGGCTGACTGGCGTGCGGAATGCCCTGTGCTACCAGCCATCCCGCATATGATCGAAAAGTGCCTTGTTCGGACAAAGTGCGGGCGCTTCCCTGGCCCCACCGGCATGATCTTCTAGCCAGATATCACATCCATCGGGATCGGCGCAGAGGTGGCAGCGCTCCACCGCGCGGTCCAGCTGACGGCGGGACACGATGTTGGCGTCGTATTCGGCTTCGATATTCAGGCCAAGGGTCTCGGCCATGCGCTCCATGGCGTCAGGTGTGCGCGGGCGGTCGTAATTGTCTTTCATAAGAATTACCTCCGCAGCCGATCATGGTGAGCGATTCCCCTTTCGTCCTTGATAGAGGTCAAATTGGCCTTTCATCCGCAGCCTGCTCGTCTAAGCTGGGCCTATGTTTACCATCGAACACGACTTTGAGGCCACCGTCGTTACCCTTGTGGATGAGGGCGACGAGGGGGCGTCTTATCTTCAAGAAGACATCACCATCAACGCGTTCGAGGACTGCGTGACCATCGAACAACTCGATCCCCAGACCGATCGGGTTCACGTGATAACGCTCTCCATGCCGCAGTTGCGGGATCTCGCGGCGGCGCTCGATCTGCCCGAAGGTGTCTATCGGCTGCGCCCGGTTGAAGAGGGTGAAGGGGAGTAGGGGTCACGGATCGACCCGAAACACCTTGTCCCGGCTAGTCGCCCCGCGCACCAGTGTCAGGGAACTTTTGGGCACGCCAAGCGCGCTTGACAGCAGCTTGATCACCGCCTTGTTCGCCTTGCCGTCCTCCGGCACGGTCGTCACGTTGATGCGTAGCCCCTCGGCGCCCTCCACCACGGCATTGCGCGCGGCTTTCGGCGTCACCCGCACGGCGATCTCGCGACCCGGTCGGGCCAGATGGGACAGCTCACCTTTCTTCATGGCCTCTCTTCGCCGATCCCTCCCATCCATGCAATCTGTTTCAAAAGCTTGACCTTGCCGGTGTAAGTGCCGACATGCAACGCAACGGACAGGAGGACATATGCCCGAGAAAAACCAGGCCGCGCTCGATTTTCTGTTGACGCGCCGCTCGCGCCCCGCCAAGACGCTCACCGGTCCGGTGCCGGGGCAGGACGAATTGATGACCATTCTCACCGCCGCCGCGCGCACACCGGATCACGGCAAGCTGGAGCCGTGGCGTTTCATCGTCTTGGAAAAGCCCGCGCTCACACGCTTGGCGGATTGCGTCGAACCCTGCGGGGCGAAGCTCGGTATCGACCCGGAAAAGATCGAGAAATCGCGACGCCAATTCGCGGACGCCGACCTCGCGGTCGCTGTCGTTCTGTCGCCGGTCGAGAGCGAAAAGGTCCCCCACATCGAACAGGTCTATTCCGCGGGTGCCGTCTGCCTGTCGCTTCTCAATGCCGCGCTGGCCGCCGGTTGGGGTGCGAACTGGCTGACCGGCTGGCCCAGCCATGACCCGGCCTTCATCAAGGACGAGCTAGGACTTGAAGATCACGAAAGCGTCGCGGGCTTCATTCACATCGGGACCGAGACCGCCGCGCCGCCGGAACGTCCGCGTCCCGACCTCTCCACCAAAGTGAAATGGGTAAGCGCATGATCCTCGACGATTTCTTCAAAGCCCTCGGTCAACTTGGCGACCGCCGCTTCCGCAAGGTGCTTCTGCTCGGGGTCGGCCTGACCATTGCGCTGCTCGCCGCGATCACCATCGCCCTCGTCGTGCTGATCGGCGTGTTCCTTCCCGACACGATGAGCCTTCCATGGATTGGCGAAGTAAACTGGCTCGACTCGCTGGCAAGCTGGGCCATCGTCGGCATCATGATGGTGCTCTCGCCTTTTCTAATGGTGCCGGTCGCCATCGCGTTTCAGGGCATCTTTCTGGACGAAGTGGCCGACGCGGTGGAGCAAAAGCACTACCCCAACCTGACGCCCGCCGGAGACGTGTCGATCCTCGATGGGCTTCGCGACGCGGCGGGGCTGATCGCGGTCACGATCGCGGTCAACATAATCGCCCTGATTCTTGCGCTGTTCATCGGCCCGCTCGCGCCGATTCTCTTCTGGATGGTGAACGGCTACCTGCTTGGCCGCGAATACTTCCACCTCGCCGCCATCCGGCGCGAAGGGTTGCAAGGCGCAAACAGGCTGAGAAAGAAATTCGGCACCCAGGCCTGGGTCGCCGGCACTCTCATGGCGGTGCCCCTGACCATCCCGCTCGTCGGTCTCATCATCCCCGTGATCGGAGCGGCCACGTTCACGCACATGTATCACCGGGTCACAGGCACCGCGCGAGCCTGAGTGGCGTCAGGTCAGAACGTCCCATAGAACATGCAGCGCCATGTAGATCACGATCAGGGATCCGATGGTGTAAAACGCGGCCCGAACCTCGTGGCGCTGCTTCGTCAGATACGCGACAAAGTGCGCGGCCCGCGCGGCTACAAAACCATAAAGAAGCACCTGCGCCAGCCAGAGCGCGGGGGCCGACAAGACGAACAGCAGCCCCGCCATCCAGAAGGCGGGGATGTTTTCCAGATCGTTGCGGTGCATCCGGCGTGATCGGTCGACATAGTCGTCGATGTCCAACTGGCCCGCGTCCGGCGTCCGGTTCAGCGGTCCGGCAATCAGGTCTTCGGGGTTCACAAGCCCGCGCCCGGATTTCATCATCCGCGCGACGGTCATCCACCCTTGGCCCATTACTTTCAACACCATCACAGCGGCGGCAATGGCATAGGTTCTCAGGACTGGGTCAGCGAGATCGAAGGTGGTCATGGGCATCTCCGCGAAAAAGAGCAGGTAAGGCGTCTTCCGTTTGCTTACCGCTGGTAAGTTGTTTAGCCTACCAATGGTAAGTCAGTCAAGGCGGCGAAACATGAGCAAACCCAAGACCAGCGAGAAAATCCTCGCCATCGCACGAGACATTCTTGCCGACGATGGCCCCGAGGGGCTGTCCTTCGACGCAATCGCGCGCGAGCTGGGTAAATCGAAACAAGCGGTTCTGTATTGGTATCCGACGAAGCGAGACCTCCTGGCGGCGCTCTATCTGCCGTGGCTTCGCGCCGAAGCGCAGGTTGCATCTTCCGCAATCGAGGCGGCAACCTCCCCTGCCGAGGCCGTCGTCGCCTTCGTGCGGGCTGTCGCGGCGTTTCACCTAGACGACCTCTCCCGGTTTCGAATGATGTATCTTGTCCCCCAGGTCACCCGCCGGGCAACTCCCGCACGGGCGCCCGATCCGGTCGTCGACGACGTGCATCCGGTCACCGACCAGCTTTATGGAGATCTGGCGGCCCATCTGGACGCCCCGGACCCGCGCGCCGAAGCAATGGCAATCCATTCGGCCGTGCTGGGCGTGGTTCTCATGGTGTCATTGGGCGATGCGCTGTCGGACCCGTTGAAACATGGGGCCGACACGCTTGTCGACGCCCTGGCGAGCCGCCTTGCGACCTAAAGCGTTCCGCCAAGAGCCTGAATCACTGGTTTATGGGGCTACGCCCTAGTTCGGCGTGCGCTCGCCCAGGTAGCCGTTCCAGTCCAGCATATCGACGGTAATCGCACCGGACAGGATGATCGCGACGATGATCCCCCAGAGCGGCAGGGTCACGAGCGTCGTAATCAACATTGTGCGCCCGAGCTTGAAGTTCGACGGCGCGCCTTCGTGCGTGCCCGGCACAACGTCGCCGTCCTCGCCCTGCGTGCGCAGTGTGATGGGGAGTACGATGAACATGGTCATGAACCAGACCACGACGAAAAGAACGGCACCGCCGGTAATGGACATCAGACCTGCTCCAACTCGATTAGGCAGCCGTTGAAGTCTTTCGGATGGAGGAACAGGACTGGCTTGCCGTGGGCCCCGATCTTCGGCTCGCCGGTGCCGAGCACGCGTGCGCCATCGGTCTTCAGCTTGTCTCGGGCCGCGATGATGTCGTCAACCTCGTAACACATGTGGTGAATGCCGCCCGATGGGTTCTTGTCGAGGAAACCCTGGATCGGGCTGTCTTCGCCAAGCGGGTAGAGCAGTTCGATCTTGGTATTCGGAAGCTCGATGAACACGACGGTCACACCGTGATCCGGCTCGTCCTGCGGATCGCGCACCGTGGCGCCCAGCGTGTTTCTGTACTGCGCAGCGGCGGCCTCAAGATCCGGCACGGCGATGGCTACGTGGTTCAGGCGTCCGATCATCTCTCACTCCCTCAAAGGTCAGCCCTGCTTATGCCCAAGGCTCCCGGACCACGCAAGGGTCGGGAAAATTTGCCGCAGACCGGGCAAAGCCACGCATCGTTAACGCCGCGTTCACCAATTCCGTGGTTCGGTGATTGCGACGAAGGAGAGCACATCATGCATGATCTGATTCCCGTTCCGCCCAAGCCCAGCCCGGACCGCCCCTTGGCCGGATTGACCGTTCTCGTGGTCGAAGACAGCCGCTTTGCGTCCGAGGCGATCCGATTGCTCTGTCTCAAATCCGGAGCCCGTATCCGGCGGGCGGATCGGCTCGAAAGCGCACATCGTCACTTGCAGGTCTATCGCCCTTCGGTGGTCATCGTGGATATGGGCTTGCCCGATGGGTCGGGGGCCGAGTTGATTTCGGAGTTGTCAGCCGTTGACGCCGACAGGCCAGTCATCTTCGGTCTGTCCGGCGACGATCAGGCCGAGGGGGAGGCGATGGCAGCCGGGGCCGACGGCTTCTTGCTGAAGCCGGTGGAAAGCCTTGCAACCTTCCAGCATGAGGTGCTCGCGGCGCTTCCCTCCGACGCCCGCCCCAAGGGTCTTCGCCCTGTCGCGAGCGATGTCATCTTGCCCGATACGGTCGCCTTGGCCGATGATCTGCTGAACGCTGCAGACCTTCTCACCGAAGCCAAACGCAGCGGCGAGTTCGGGTTCTTGGTCCACTTTCTCCAAGGGGTCGCAGCGTCGGCCCATGACGCGGAACTCGGCGCCGCCTGCGATGCTCTGGCCACAGGCGGAAGGTCCGCCGTCGATCTGGTGTCGGCGCTCCTGTCACAGCGTCTGAAAACCGCCGCGGCCTAGCACCCGCGCAGTGCTGGATCGGCGTTGACCCTAACCAGGGACGTCAAGTCACCCAACCGCTCGCGTTGGCGCCCGTCCGCGTCGAAATTCGCGTCCGACAACCACGCGCCAAACGCCTCTTTCAGCCCTGGCCACTCGCTGTCGATCGCGGCGAACCAGGCCGTGTCACGGTTGCGTCCTTTCACGACCATATGCTGGCGAAACACGCCCTCGTAGCTGAACCCGAACCGCTGTGCGGCGCGGCGCGACGCGCGGTTCAGCGCGTTGCACTTCCATTCATACCGCCGATATCCCGCCTCGAACGCCCATTTCATAAGGAGATACATGGCTTCGGTCGCCGCGCGGGTCTTCTGGAGCGCGGGCGAAAAGGCGATGAAACCGACCTCGATAGACCCGGATGCGGGCGCGATGTTGAGCAGGGCGCAGAACCCCTCGATCCGACCTGTGTCGAGGTTCTTGATCGCGAAGAACACCCGGTCGGGTGCGGTAACAGCGTCTTTCATCCAGCGGTGAAACGTCGCCGCCGACGAAAACGGGCCGACCGGCATGTAATCCCATACGGCGTCATGCCCGTCAAAGCTGCGAAACAGCTCTGCCGCATGACGTTCAGCCACGAGCGGTTCCAGATGTGCAAACCGCCCGGTCAGCTCGATCCTGTCCGGCCGTGCCGGTGGCACCCATCCGGGCACATCGCGACCCAAGGCTCGTTCATCCGCCATCCCCACCTCGTCTTTCCGACAAACCCAATCGCCCCAACGGTTAGGGGCGCGGCTTGTCCCTGTAAATCCCTCAATTCGCACCAAGCGCGGCCCGCTCTTTCCCCAGTTCTGCCCAAATTGGCAGGCAGGCTCACACTCAAGCCGTCGAGGAAGGCAGTTTAGGAGTTTTGAAATGCAGCAGATTTTCGAACGCTTCATGAGCGACGAGGAAGGGAACGCAGTGATCGACTGGGTCGTCCTGCTGGCTGGCATGGTGCTCCTCGCCCTTTCGGTTGTCCTCACCGTGACCGGCAATGTCGAACACATCACGGATGACACCAAATCCCGGATCGAAGCGCAGGACAAACACCTCCCGACCTGACCTGACCGACCCGGAATTCGAAACGGCGCGCTCCATCCCGGAGGGCGCCGTTTTCTCGTTGTGGAACCCCGACGTCCCGCGCGCGTTATCAGACGGAAGCCAATTCGAAAGGATGAGCCATGCCCTCCATCTATGACGCCATCACCGCGGACCACGAAAAACACCGCGACCTGCTCGCCACCATCGTCAACACCGAAGGCGGCAGCCCGGAACGTCGCGAAGCGTGGAATGCGTTCTACTGCGACATTAAAAGCCATTCCGCCGCCGAGGAAGAAGAATTCTACGCGGTCCTGATGCAAGAGACCTGGGGGCAAGACACTGCCCGCCACTCGGTCGCCGAGCACCACGCGTTGGACGAGATCGTCGAAGAGCTGAACGACATGGACATGTCATCCCCGGGCTGGCTCACCCGGTTCAAGACGCTCAAGCGCGACTACGAACACCATATGGAAGAGGAAGAAAACGAGGTCTTCACCCGCGCCAGGAAGGTCGTCGGCGAAGAGGAAAACGATGCCTATAGCGAGCGCTTCCAGAAGCGCAAGGAAAAGGAACTCGGGCTGGTCCAGAAGAAAAGAGAGGACCATCTCGAAGATTGAGGTCTAAAAGGTGCACTTCAATCAAGAACGCCCGCTCGATTGAGCGGGCGTTTTTCGTTTCGGCTGGCAGCCGGGCTTAGTCCTTCGACTGGTCGATCACGCGCAGCGACAATTCTCGCAGCTGCTCGTTGGCCGGCTCGGACGGGGCACCCATCATCAGGTCTTCGGCCCGCTGGTTCATCGGGAACATCATCACTTCGCGGATATTCGACTCATCGGCCAGGAGCATGACGATCCGGTCGATGCCTGCCGCGCAGCCACCGTGCGGCGGGGCGCCGTATTGGAAGGCCCGCGCCAGACCGCCGAAGCGCTTCTCCACTTCTTCCGCGCCGTAGCCCGCCTTCTCGAACACCTTGAACATCACCTCGCGCTTGTGGTTCCGGATCGCGCCGGAAATCAGCTCGTAGCCGTTGCAGGCGAGGTCGTATTGGAACCCGAGAACGTCGAGCGGGTTGCCGTCCAGGTCTTCGAGGTTCTGCGGCATGGAGAACGGGTTGTGCGAGAAATCGATATCGCCCGTGTCCTCGTCCGCTTCGTACATCGGGAAATCCACGATCCACGCAAAGGCGAAGCGGTCGGTGTCAGTGAGGCCAAGCTCTTCGCCGATCACATCGCGCGCGCGGCCCGCCACACGTTCGAACTGGTCGGGTTTGCCTCCGAGGAAAAACGCGGCGTCGCCGACACCAAGACCAAGCTGCTGCCGGATCGCTTCCGTGCGCTCCGGGCCGATGTTCTTGGCGAGGGGGCCCGCGGCTTCGAAGTCTCCGAAGTAACCTTCGAAAAGAAGCTTTGCACGGTCAGTTTCACCATCTTGAAGATATTGGGCAACTTGATCGGCATACTTCTTCGCTTCCGCCTCGAGAGCCCAGGAACGGATCAGTTCGGCAGCTGCCGATGGTTCGTTGCCAAAGTGCTTTGCCCGGATCGCTTGTACCATTTTGCGTTCTTCTTCGGCGGTTTCCTTGCTCCGCCAGAAGATATACCCCATGCCCGGCAGACCTTCCTGCTGGGCAAATTTGTTCATCCGGTCGCAGAACTTGCGGCTGCCGCCCGTGGGGGCGGGGATCGCGCGAATCTCGGTGCCATCCTGCTCCAGAAGCTTCGCGAAAATCGCGAAACCCGAGCCACGGAAATGTTCGCTCACCACCTGCATCTTGATCGGGTTGCGCAGGTCCGGCTTGTCGGTGCCATACCACAGCGCCGAGTCCTTGTAGGAAATCTGCTCCCACTCGGTGTCGACCTTACGACCGCCGCCGAACTCCTCGAACACACCCTGAACGACCGGCTGGATCGTGTCGAAGATGTCCTGCTGCTCGACAAAGCTCATCTCCATGTCGAGCTGGTAGAAGTCCGTCGGCGAGCGGTCGGCGCGAGGGTCTTCGTCGCGGAAACAGGGCGCGATCTGGAAATACTTGTCGAAGCCCGACACCATGATGAGCTGTTTGAAAAGCTGCGGGGCCTGCGGCAGCGCATAGAACCGGCCGGGGTGCAGACGCGAGGGCACGAGGAAGTCGCGCGCGCCTTCGGGGCTGGAGGCCGTGATGATGGGCGTCTGGTACTCGCGAAAGCCCTGATCCCACATCCGCTTGCGCATGCTTGCGATGACGTCCGAGCGTAGCGTGATGTTCGACTGCATCTCTTCGCGGCGCAGGTCGAGGTAGCGATAGCGCAGGCGGGTTTCTTCCGGGTATTCTTGGTCACCAAAGACCATGAGCGGAAGCTCTTCCGATGCCCCAAGCACCTCCATGTCCTGGATGAACACCTCTATTTCTCCGGTCGGCAGCTTCGGGTTCACCAAGCTGTCGGCACGCGCCAGAACCTTGCCGTCGATGCGGATACAGAACTCCGAGCGCAGCTTCTCGACCTCGGCAAAGACCGGGCTGTCCTCGTCGGCGAGGATTTGGGTCACGCCGTAGTGGTCGCGCAGGTCAATGAAAAGAACGCCGCCGTGGTCGCGCACGCGGTGAACCCAGCCGGACAGGCGGACGGTATCGCCCACGTTTTCTTTCGTCAGATCGGCGCAAGTATGGCTGCGATAGGCGTGCATAAGGCTCCCTTTCGAGGGGTGTTTCAGTCCGCGCCGATACACCTTGCCGGGGCCGCGAAGTCAAGTGGAGACACAAAAATGCACCGAAAACGGGAACTTTTGTGCGCGTGTCTATCTTTACAGACCGTAGGAAAGTGCCCAACGTATCACTAGCAAGGGGCAGGTCCCTGGGCAGGGACCACCAAGGAACGACAAAGGCAAGACGATCGGGCGCAGATTCAGGGCCGGGGGTGACCGGCCCTTTAAGGGAGCCTGAACATGTGGACTGCACTGCTTGACCAAACGCTGAAACATTATTTTCGCGACGGCACACTTCATCTGACATTGCCTGACGGAAAGGTCCGGACCTATGGTCGGGGTCAGCCCGAGATCGCGGTGAAGATCAAGGACAAGAATGTCATTCGAAGGCTCGTCATCAGCCCCGAATTGGCTGTGGGCGAGGCGTATATGGACGGAAAGGCCGAGATCGACGATCTGCGCGGTTTTTTCAAGATCGGCATTCCGGCGATCAAGTCCGTCGAGTATCACTGGTCGCAACGCCCCTTCGACTGGATGAAGCGCGTGGGCAAGCGGCTGGAACAGGCCAACAATCTCCTGCGCGCGAAGTCCAACGTCTCGCATCACTACGATCTGTCGGGCGCGCTTTACGATCTCTTCCTCGACCGCGACCGGCAATATTCCTGCGCCTACTGGCCGTCGGACGACATGACATTGGACGAAGCGCAGGACGCCAAGAAACACCACATCGCAAGGAAACTGCGTATCGAGCCGGGCATGACGGTGCTCGACATCGGCTGTGGCTGGGGCGGGATGGCTCTTACACTCGCCCGCGACTACGGGGCCCACGTGGTCGGCGTGACGCTCTCCAAGGAACAGCACCAGGTCGCGGTGCAGCGCGCCAGGGACGAGGGTCTGGCGGACCGGGTCGACTTTCGCCTGATGGACTATCGCAACGTGACGGAAACCTTCGATCGGATCGTCTCGGTCGGCATGTTCGAACACGTTGGCCAGCCACATTACCGCGAGTATTTCGCCAAGGTGAAAGAGCTGCTCGCCGACGATGGTCTGGCGCTGATCCATACCATCGGCCATATTGGCGGCCCGAACTACTCGGACCCGTGGATGTCCAAGTATATCTTCCCCGGCGGCTACGCGCCGGCATTGTCGGAGATGCACGCGCCCATAGACGATCTGCGTCTTGTGCCGCAGGACATAGAAGTGCTGCGCATCCATTACGCCAAGACCCTTGGCGCATGGCATGACCGCTTCATGGCCCGCGCGGACGAGGCGGAAAAGCTCTTTGACAAGCGGTTCGTGCGGATGTGGCGCTATTACCTGCTCAGCATGGAAGCTTCTTTCGCGGTTGGCAATCTCGTCGTCTACCAAGTCCAGATCGGCAAACAGCTCGCCGCCGCGCCGATCACGCGGGACTACCTCTACGACGGCGACGAGAAAAAGCACCTCGATTTCGCCGCTGCCGCGGAATAGGTTTCGGCTTTCCCCGCCCGCTGGCTCGCGTTTAAGGTGAGCGAAAACCGGGACGGAAATGGACATGATTACGGCGATGTTGTCGCGCATGGTCGCGCGGCTGGTGACGGACGGCAATCTGCGAGTGACATGGCCCGATGGCCGAACCGTAAGCTACGGCGACGGGTCGGGTGAGCTTGTGCACGCACATTTCACCGACCCCGGTCTCATGCGCTGCCTGATGCGTAACCCGGAACTGGCCCTGGGCGAGGGGTATATGGAGGGCGGCCTCACCATCGAAGGTGACGACCTGTCGGGCTTTCTTCGTCTCATCTCGCGGAACGTCCGCCAAAATGGCGTCGGCCGGTTCTCGGCGGCAGCATATGGTGCGCGCAAGGGCCTGCGCCGGATCGCACAGCACAACCCACTCAGCATCGCCAGGAAAAACGTCGAAGCGCACTACGACCTGCCGACCGAGCTCTACGAGCTCTTTCTCGACAAGAACATGCAATACACCTGCGGCTACTTTGCCGAGGACGGCATGGATATCGAGGCCGCCCAGATCGCAAAGATGCGCCATATCGGCCAGAAGCTTCGGATCGAGCCGGGCATGCGCGTGCTCGATATCGGGTCCGGCTGGGGCGGGCTGTCGATCTTTCTCGCCAAGGAATTCGGCGCGCAGGTCGTGGGCGTTACCCTGTCCGAAGAACAACTCGACACCGCCCGCAAACGTGCCGAAGAGGCGGGGGTCGCGGACAAGGTGGACTTTCGCTTGAAGGATTATCGCCATCTGGACGAAACCTTCGACCGCATCGTCGTCGTCGGCATGATGGAGCATGTGGGCCAGCCGCAATATGCTACCTTCTGGTCCCGGATCGACCGCTGCCTTGCCCCCGGCGGTATCGGATTGGTCCATACCATCGGGCGCACCACGCCCCCCGGCCAGACCTCGCCCTTCATCCACAAGTATATCTTCCCGGGCGGTTATATCCCCGCGCTGTCCGAAGTGATGGAAGAAGTCGAAAAGGTTGGCGTCCTACCCACCGATATCGAGATCTGGCGCGACCATTACGCCCAGACCATGCGGGCCTGGCAGGCGAAGTTCGAAGCCAATCTCCACCGGGTCCGCGAGATGTTCGACGAGCGTTTCGTGCGGATGTTCCGCTACTACCTCATCGCCTCCGAGATGTCCTTTGACGAGTTGGGTCTTGTGATCTTCCAGATCCAAGTGGCACATAAGCCCAAGGACGTCCCCCTGACCCGCGAGTATCTGTATCCATGACGCGAGAGAGCTTGACCGCCGTTTTGATCGCCCTTCTGTGGGTAGCGGCGCTCACCATTCTCCACTGGAACAACTGGAAACTCGACACCACCGCGCTTTATTTCGCGGCCAAGTCATGGGCCGCCGGGCAGACCCACTTGATCTATGCGCCGGGGCCGGTGCCGTTCCTGGTCGAGCCACCCGCGCAATGGGTGGCCTGGGGAGATGCGGAAAACTGGGACGAACCCCGGTATTTCACGCCCTATCTCTACCCGCCGATCTGGGCCGTGCTTCTCGCCCCCATCGCGGCAGCCGTGCCCTCGGTCGCCTTTTTCAACGCCACGCTTCTGGCGATGATCGCCGCGTCGATCTGGCTCGTCTGGATTGGCTGGCGTTTCATACGCCCGGTGCAAACCACGCCGGTGGTCTGGGCGGGGCTGTCGTTCCTGTTCCTCGTCGGCACCGCCCCCGGCTACATGCTTTTCGGCCTCGGCCAGCCGCAGATCATCGTCAGCGCCGTAACCTTCGCCGCCTTCCTCGCGCTTGCCAATGGGCGGGACATCCTGTCGGGCGGGTTGCTTGCCCTGGTTGCCGCCGTGAAACTCTCGCCCGCGCTGCTGGTCGTGATCTTCATCATGGAGAAACGCTGGAAAGCGCTGGGCGCCTTCGCCGTGATCGGGGCTGCACTGGGCGGGCTGTCGGTCGCCCTGGCAGGTTGGCCGCTCCACGCGGAACTTCTGGAGAAACTCGCCCAGATCGAAGAACGTACATTGGTCAGCCGGATTAACACGGGTCTGGAATTGGTCCTCTATCAAGTCAGCGAGATTGCACAGGGCCGCGCCGACTGGGTCATCGGGACACCGGAGGTCGTAATGGAAGCGGGCTGGATCACCTGGACCACCCGCGCCGTTCTCGCCGCGGGTCTCGTCCTGATCTGGTGGACGAGCCGGGATGTCGCCTCGCGCCTGCGCATCTGGCTGCGGCTCCTTGCCGTTCTGCTCCTGACCACGATCACCAACCCGCTGGGCTGGGTCCACTATCTCGTCCTGCCCTTTGTGATGTTGCCGGGACTGCTGGAACTCATGGATCGCAAAACGGCGTGGCGGGTGATCGCGCTGACCTTCATCGCCTTTTCCATGCCAGTCTATCTGGCGCTCAACATGTTCGGGGCAGGGGACTGGGTGCAGGTCGGGCTGAACTTCGGCGTCCCTGTCGCGCTGATCGTAGTCACGCTCTTCGTGGCGCGGGCCGAGGCGAACCCAGAGCGGTATCGGATGGGCTTTTGCCCATCCGACCGACCGGGGGGCTAGCCCCCCGGACCTCCCAGGATATTTCCGGCACGATGAAGTGCACGACGGCGCTAAATTCATGCCGCGACCCCTTGCTCCTGCGTCCCCCTTGTCTATAACCCACGACAATTTGCGCACGGTCGGGATTCCCGGCTGACACAGCTCGCTGCCAGAGGTGAAAGATGCCGAAAAGAACCGATATCCATTCCATCATGATCATCGGGGCCGGACCCATCATCATCGGACAGGCCTGTGAGTTCGATTATTCCGGCGCCCAGGCCTGTAAGGCGCTACGCGAGGAGGGCTACCGCGTCATCCTCGTCAACTCCAATCCGGCGACGATCATGACCGACCCAGATCTGGCCGATGCCACCTATATCGAGCCGATCACGCCCGACATCGTCGCCAAGATCATCGAGAAAGAGCGTCCCGATGCATTGTTGCCCACCATGGGCGGTCAAACCGGCCTGAACACAGCGCTGGCGCTCGACGACCTGGGGGTTCTCGCGAAATTCAACGTCGAGCTGATCGGCGCCAAGCGCGAGGCCATCGAGATGGCCGAAGACCGCAAGTTGTTCCGCGAAGCCATGGACCGTCTCGGCATCGAAAATCCGGCCGCGACCATCGTCACCGCGCCAAAGCGCGAAAACGGCACCACCGACCTGGAAGCGGGCGTCTCCATCGCGCTTGAGGCGCTGGAGGGCATCGGCCTGCCCGCCATCATCCGCCCGGCCTTCACGCTTGGCGGGACCGGCGGCGGCGTTGCCTATAACCGGGACGAATATATCCACTACTGCCGCTCCGGCATGGATGCCTCGCCGGTGAACCAGATCCTTGTCGACGAAAGCCTCCTGGGTTGGAAGGAATTCGAGATGGAGGTCGTGCGCGACAAGGCCGACAATGCCATCATCGTCTGTGCCATTGAAAACGTGGACCCGATGGGCGTGCATACGGGCGACTCGATCACGGTCGCCCCGGCACTGACGCTCACCGACAAGGAATACCAGATCATGCGCACCCATAGCATTAACGTGCTGCGCGAGATCGGTGTGGAAACCGGGGGCTCCAACGTCCAATGGGCCGTGAACCCGGACAACGGACGCATGGTCGTGATCGAGATGAACCCGCGCGTCTCCCGCTCCTCCGCGCTGGCGTCCAAGGCGACCGGTTTCCCGATTGCCAAGATCGC
>DOUP01000262.1 GCA_003520545.1 Maritimibacter sp.
CCGATAAATCCCGGATGCTGGCCGATGAAAACCGGATTAATATGCGGCTCATCCCGCCGGCGCGGGGGCTGATTTACGACCGCAAGGGTGTGTTGATCGCTGGCAATGAGCAAAACTACTCCATCGTCATGACACGAGAGGATGCGGGCGAACCGGAGGAGGTCATCAGGCGCTTGAAAAACCTCATCTGGCTTGACCCGGAAGACACGGAAAAGGCGCTCGAAGAAATGCGCCGCCGTTCGTCTTTCGTGCCGGTCACCATCGCCGAACGCGTCGCCTGGGAGGACGTGGCCGAGGTTGCGGTGAATGCGCCGGCGCTTCCGGGTGTGACACCGGAAATGGGCCTGTCGCGGATATATCCGCTCGGCTCGGATTTGGCCCATGTCGTGGGCTATGTCGGCCCGGTTTCGGATTACGACCTGTCGCGGCTGGAAGACCCGGACCCGCTCTTGCAGATCCCGCGCTTCCAGATCGGCAAGACCGGGGTGGAAGCCAAGATGGAGAGCGATCTCAGGGGCGAGGCCGGGACCAAGCGGATTGAAGTCAACGCCGTGGGGCGCGTGATGCGGGAACTGAGCCGGGAGGACGGGGTTCCCGGCGCGAACCTGCAATTGACCGTGAACCATGCGCTTCAGAACTTTGCCGAAGTGCGGCTGGCCGGCGAAAGCGCGGCGGCGGTCGTCATGGACCCGCGCAACGGCGACATTCTTGCCATCGCGTCGGCGCCGACCTTCGACCCGAACAAATTCGTGCGCGGGATTTCGTCGGCGGATTACAACGGGCTTCTGAACGACCCCTACCGACCGCTCGCCAACAAGACCGCCCAAGGCACCTATCCCCCCGGCTCGACCTTCAAGATGGTCACCGCCCTCGCGGCACTTGAGGCGGGTGTGATCGACCTGGACGAAACCGTCACCTGCCGGGGCTATTTGGAAATCCACAATCGTCGCTTCCACTGCTGGAGCCGGGGGGGGCACGGGCGCGTGGACCTCGTTCGGTCCCTGCGCGAAAGTTGCGATGTCTACTATTACGAGCTGGCGCAACGGGTCGGAATCGAGGGTATGTCCGCGATGGCGCGCAAGCTGGGCCTGGGCACGCGGTTCGACGTGCCGCTTTCGGGTGTGGCCGAAGGGCTCATTCCAACGAAGGAGTGGAAACGGGATGTGCGCGGCGCCGATTGGGTGATCGGCGATAGCATCAACGCCGCCATCGGGCAGGGCTTCGTGCTGACCTCGCCGCTTCAACTCGCCGTCATGACGTCGCGCATCTCGCTGGGCAATTCCATCGTGCCGCGCCTCGTGCGGTCCATCGACGGGGTCGAGCAACCGGTCGAGGGTGCCGATGCGCTAGATGTGAATCCCGAGCATCTCGCGGCCGTTCGGCAGGGGATGTATGAGGTCGTGAACGGTCAGCGGGGCACCGGCGGGCGCTCTCGGGTGGTCGCCGACGGGATCCGGATGGCGGGCAAGACCGGCACCTCGCAGGTCCGCAACATTACCGCTGCAGAACGGGCGCGCGGTGTGTCGCGCAACGAAGACCTTCCCTGGGAACGCCGGGACCACGCGCTTTTCGTACGCTACGCGCCGCACGATGCGCCGGAAGTGGCCGTCTCGGTCGTGGTCGAACATGGCGGCGGCGGTTCGGTTGCCGCGGCCCCGGTTGCCCGAGACATCGTTCTGGCCGCGCTCTATGATGACGTGCCCCCGCTCGACGCCTATCCCGCAAGCCAGAGGGGCACGATCCGCTCTCGCTTCGAGGCGATGGAATTGCGCGAGCCGCTGGCTCCTTCCGAAGGGCGCAGCCGGGCATGAGTTTTCTCGAATACAATGTCACCTACACGCCCACCGGCCTGTCCAAGGTGCTGCACTACAACTGGGTGCTTGCCATCCTGATCACGGCCGCGGCGAGCGTCGGGTTCCTGATGCTCTACTCGGTCGCGGGCGGTTCGTTCAGCCCATGGGCCGAACCGCAGATGAAGCGGTTCGCCTTGGGCTTCGTGATGATGTTCGCGGTGGGCATGGTGCCGATCTGGTTCTGGCGGAACGTCTCCGCGCTCGCCTATTTCGGCTCGCTTGCGCTGCTTCTGGCAGTCGAATTCGTCGGCGCCGTGGGTATGGGCGCGCAGCGCTGGGTCGACATCGGGCCCCTGCGTCTCCAGCCATCGGAGTTGACCAAGATCACCTTGGTCATGGTTCTCGCTGCCTACTATGACTGGCTTGACGTGAACAAGGTGTCGCGCCCGCTTTGGGTGTTGATCCCGTTGATCCTGATCCTTGCGCCGACATTGCTTGTGGTGAAACAGCCCGATCTCGGCACGGCGATCCTGTTGACCGGCGGAGGCGCGGTGGTCATGTTCCTCGCAGGCGTTCACTTCCTGTATTTTGCGGTGGTCGGCGCCTTGGGCGGTGGGCTGGTCGCGGCCGTCTTTGCGTCACGCGGCACGCCTTGGCAGCTTCTAAAAGACTATCAATACCGCCGGATTGACACCTTTCTTGATCCGGCGTCGGACCCGTTGGGGGCAGGCTATCACATCACCCAGTCCAAGATTGCTCTGGGGTCGGGCGGATGGACCGGGCGCGGTTTCATGCAGGGCACGCAGTCGCGGCTGAATTTCCTGCCCGAGAAACACACCGACTTCATCTTCACAACCCTCGCCGAAGAGTTCGGGTTCATCGGCGCCGCATCGCTTTTGGGCGTCTATGTCGCGATCATCGTGTTCTGCATTGCCTCCGCCGTGCGCAATACCGACCGCTACGGTTCGCTCCTTACGCTGGGCATCGCGGCCACTTTCTTCTTCTTCTTCGCGGTGAACATGTCGATGGTCATGGGCCTGGCCCCGGTCGTCGGTGTGCCGCTGCCGCTGGTCAGCTACGGGGGGTCTGCCATGCTGATCCTGATGATCGGTTTCGGACTTGTCCAATCCGCCCACGTCCACAGGCCGCGCGCAAGATGACGCTGACGGTTCAGATGCTCATGCGACCCGAGATGGTCGCCAAGTGGCGAGACGCGCTGTCGCAGGCGTTCGAGGAGGCGGGTCTGGATGTGACGTTGGCCGAAGACCCGGCGCCGGAGACGGTGGATTACATCATCTACGCGCCCCACGGCGCCGTCGATTTCACGCCCTACACGCAGGTCAAACTCGTCCAGGGTCTTTGGGCCGGGGTGGAAAGCGTGATCGGAAACACAAGCCTCACACAGCCCTACGCGCGGATGGTGGACGAGGGCCTGGCCCAAGGCATGATCGAGTGGGTAACGGGCCATGTGCTGCGTCATCATCTTGGCATGGACCGTTTCATCACTGCCACTGAACCGCATTGGGATCAGGTCGTGCCACCTTTGGCGACCGAGCGCGGGGTGACGGTTCTCGGTCTCGGTGAACTGGGGGCTTCTTGTGCCAGCGCGCTTGCCCGGCTTGGCTTCGACGTGGCCGGGTGGAGCCGCTCGCCCAAAGAGATCGCCGGGGTGCGGTGTTTCAGCGGGGAGAGCGGGCTGGAAGATGCTTTGCGCCATGGAGAAATCACCGTCCTTCTCCTGCCCGCCACCCCTGAAACCGACGGGCTTCTCAATGCCGACCGGCTTGCAACCTTGCCCAAGGGGGCCGTCCTCCTTAACCCGGGACGAGGGGCATTGATCGACGATGGCGCGCTATTGGCCGCGCTTGACGCGGGGCAGGTGGCCCATGCCACGCTCGACACCTTCCGTGTCGAGCCCTTGCCCGAGGATCATCCCTTCTGGGCCCATCCGAACGTGACCATCACGCCGCATATCGCGTCCGAAACCCGGCCCGTCACCGCCTCCCGCGTGGCGGCCGAAAACATACGGCGCGTCGAGGCCGGTGAAGCTCCGATGTTCTTGTTGGACAGGTCGCGCGGGTACTGACCCGCGCGGTCCTGTGATTGGACAGCGGCGCGGGATGGACGCATCCTTTTCGCATGATCCGCTTCATCGCCGTGCTTTTCGCCCTTTGGACTGCCAGCGCCGCCACCGCGCAGGAGCGGATCTGGGTCGATCTGGAACTGGTGCTGATGGTCGACGTCTCGCGCTCCATGACCGAGAACGAGCTGGAAATCCAACGCCGCGGCTACGTCGAGGCGCTGCGCTCCGACGAGGTCTGGGCGGCAATCAGTTCAGGCTACCAAGGCAAGATCGCCGTGACATACGTGGAATGGGCAGGCACGCAGCAGGTCGTGGTGCCGTGGCGGTTGATCGAAAGCCGGGCGACTCTTCTCGCCTTTGCCGATGCTTTGTCGGTGACCTTCAACCCGGCCCTGAGGCGGACGTCGATTTCCGAAGCGCTCTATTTCGGAGCGCGGCTTTTGGAGGAAAACAGCTTCGTGGGGGACCGCCGGGTGATCGACATCTCCGGCGATGGTCCCAACAATCAGGGTCGTTTCGTGGACCGGGCCCGGGATGCGGTGGTGGCGCGGGGGATCGTTATCAACGGTCTGCCGTTGATGACCCGCGAAGGGATGGGGAGCCAATGGCACCTCGAAGGGCTGGACCGGTATTACGAGGCCTGCGTGATCGGCGGTCTCGGGGCTTTCGTGCTCCCGGTGCTGGACTGGGCGGACTTCGGCGAGGCGGTGAAGCGCAAGATGGTGATGGAGATCTTCATCGGCGCCGCCCCCGCGCCACGCCCGACCCTTGTCCAATACGGCGTACCCGATCCGACCGATTGCCAGATCGGCGAGAAGATGTGGGAAGCGCGGCGCGGCTACGGCATGCCGTAAGCCAAAGGCGCGCGCTGACGCGCGCCCATGTCATTTTGCGTTCAAGGCACGCAGCCTTTCGGGGGCTGTCTGCCCCCGAAACCCCCGAAGGTATTTCCGAACCAGAGACGCGGATCAGCCGCGGGCTTCGCGCACGATCTTCAGGATGTCGCGGGCGGCGTCCGGGATATTGGTGCCGGGACCGAAAATCGCTTTTACCCCTGCTTTTTTCAGGAAGTCGTAGTCCTGCTGCGGGATGACCCCGCCGCAGATCACGATGATGTCTTCGGCGTCCTGTGCTTTCAGCGCTTCGATCAGCTTGGGCGCGAGGGTCTTGTGGCCCGCGGCCTGAGACGAGATGCCGACCACGTGGACATCGTTGTCCACGGCGTCCTGTGCGGCCTCTTCCGGCGTCTGAAAGAGCGGGCCCACGTCGACGTCGAAGCCGATGTCGGCAAAGGCCGTTGCGATGACTTTCGCGCCCCGGTCATGGCCGTCCTGACCCATCTTCACGACGAGCATCCGGGGGCGGCGTCCTTCTTCTTCGGCGAATTTCTCGACGTCCGCCTGGATCGCCGCAAATCCTTCGTCGCCTTCGTAGGCTGCGCCATAGACGCCTGCGAGGGTTTTCACTTCGGCGCGGTGGCGGCCGAATTCCTTTTCCATCGCCATTGATATTTCTCCCACAGTGGCCCGGGCGCGGGCCGCTTCCACGGCAGCGTCGAGCAGGTTGCCGCCTTCCTTGGCGCGGCGGGTCAGTTCGTCCAGCGCCGCATCACAGGCCGACTGATCACGCTCGGTGCGGATGCGTTCCAGCGCCTTCACCTGGCCTTCGCGCACCTTCACGTTGTCCACGTCGAGAATGTCGATCGGGTCTTCGTGGTCCTTGCGGTATTTATTCACGCCGACGATCACCTCGGTACCCCGGTCGATATCGGCCTGGCGACGCGCGGCGGTTTCCTCGATCCGCAGCTTGGGCATGCCGGAGGCAACGGCCTTGGTCATGCCGCCCATCTCCTCGATCTCCTGGATCAACTCCCACGCCTTGTCGGCGAGGTCCGCTGTCAGCGCTTCGACGTAGTATGAGCCCGCGAGCGGGTCGACGACATTGGTGATGCCGGTTTCTTCCTGCAAGATAAGCTGGGTGTTGCGCGCGATCCGGGCCGAGAACTCGGTGGGAAGCGCGATGGCTTCGTCCAGCGCGTTGGTATGAAGCGACTGGGTGCCGCCAAGGGCCGCCGACATCGCCTCATAGGCGGTGCGCACCACGTTGTTGTAGGGGTCTTGTTCCTGCAAGCTCACGCCCGAGGTCTGGCAGTGGGTGCGCAGCATTTTCGAGCGTTCCTGCTGTGCCCCGGCCTCTTCCATGATGCGATACCACAGCAGGCGCGCGGCCCGCAGCTTGGCGGCCTCCATGAAGAAGTTCATTCCAATGGCGAAGAAGAACGACAGCCGGCCCGCGAACCTGTCCACGTCCATGCCCGCTTCCATCGCGGCTTTGACGTATTCCTTGCCGTCGGCCAGCGTGAAGGCCAGTTCCTGCACGAGGTTCGCGCCAGCCTCCTGCATGTGGTAGCCGGAGATGGAGATCGAGTTGAAGCGCGGCATTTCATTGGAGGTGTATTCGATAATGTCCGAGATGATCCGCATCGAAGGTTCGGGCGGATAGATGTAGGTGTTGCGGACCATGAACTCTTTCAGAATGTCGTTTTGAATGGTGCCTGACAGCACCGAGCGGTCATGGCCCTGTTCCTCGCCGGTGACGATGAAATTGGCGAGGATCGGGATCACCGCGCCGTTCATGGTCATGGACACCGAGATCTGGTCGAGCGGGATCCCGTCGAACAGGATCTTCATGTCCTCTACGCTGTCGATTGCCACGCCCGCCTTGCCGACATCACCGACGACGCGCTCGTGATCGGAATCGTAGCCCCGGTGGGTGGCAAGATCGAAGGCGACCGAGACGCCTTGCTGTCCGGCGGCCAGCGCCTTGCGGTAAAACTGGTTCGATTCTTCTGCCGTCGAGAACCCTGCATATTGCCGGATCGTCCAGGGACGGCCCGCATACATCGTGGCCTTGACCCCTCGCGTGAACGGGCCCACGCCGGGAACCCCGCCCATGTGCGGCAAGTCCTTCACATCGTCGTGGGTGTAGAGCGGTTTGACCGTGATGCCTTCCAGCGTGTCCCAGTTCAAATCGTCCAGGCTTCGGCCACGCAGCTCTTTTTCGGCGATTTCTTTCCATTTGCTCGTGTCGGTCACAGGCAGGCTCCTTTCGGTTCCCCCGCGTACGCGGGCGTTGTCTCACGCCTCCCGACCCCTATATTGGAGGAGTAGGGAGACAAGATGCTGAAAATTCTATCTCTTGCGGCATTGGTCGCGCTGAGTGGTCCCACCGCGATGGCGGCGCAGGATGCGCCGGAGTTGAAGATCATCGAGGCAGAGCCGGGCATGTCGCTGGACGAATTCCATTGGCAAGCACGGCCTTTGGTCATTTTTGCCGATAGCCCGTTCGATCCGAATTTCGTCGAACAAATGGCGTTGATCGAGGAAGAGTCCGAACGGCTGTTCGAGCGGGACGTCGTGGTCATCACCGACACCGATCCAAGCGCCATGACGGCGATACGCCAGGAACTGCGTCCGCGCGGGTTCATGTTCGTGTTGATTGGCAAGGACGGGCAGAAGTATCTGCGCAAGCCGTTTCCATGGAGCGTGCGGGAATTGTCGCGGTCCATCGACAAGATGCCGATCCGCTTGCAGGAAAACGACAAGTCGCGGTTGGCGCGCTGACGCGGGGTCTGTCGGTGCGACCTCATGGTTGCATTCCTTCGTCCCAAATGAACTCGGACTGCGGCAGAAGCGTTTTTTCCCATGCTGTGATCGCAGTCTGCATCATCGCGACCTGATCCGGATCTGTCGCATAAAAGGCCACGGCGTAACCGCCGAGAAATCCGCCTTCGACCGTCAAGTTGAGCCGGCCGAGACGAACCCAATCCGCGCCAATCTGACCGTTGTCGAACAAGTGGTCATAAACCAGCGCTGCGGGGACATTCTTGGCGTCGGTCAATTCCCCGGTCCAAGCGGGAGAGGGATTATTCAGCCGCCGCTCGCGTGCTTCGGCGGACGCGAGGCCCCAGAGGTCGAGCACGTAGTTCGGGTTCTGGAAGGCAACCCAGCCCAGGTCATTCACCGCGACGTCGGTTTGCAGAAAATCCTTTGCGAAGGCTGCCATCTGTCCCTGTTGCAAGTGGATTGCTCGCGCGCCCTGGGTCACTGTCACGACAGAAGCGGGGGTCTTGTAGGCCGCAAAACCGCCGATCAGGACCAGAGCGACGACAGCGCCTGTCCGCCAGTCAGGCGGGTTCGCGCCGTAAGCCTTTGGCAGCAAGACGAGGAAGCCGCCGGCACTTAGGGCGAGGATGTAGTTCTCGTACCGGTTCAGCCAGCCGATCTGGCCGAATAGAAGATGTGCAAGTGCGGCGAGCGCGACGACACCGGCGAAGACGGTCCAGCGGCTTTCGCGGAGCGGCCCGGAAAGGCGCGACAGGATGAGCGTTGCGGCCGCCAACACGGCGATGAGCAGCCCGGCCGGCTCGCTCAGGTTCCTTTGCAGGATCGCGACGCGTTCTTGCAGCATCGAAAGCTCGCCCGGTTCAGCGATCGCCATTTTCGCCTGGACGGACGAGGGCGTCGGGTCAAGCCCGAGCGACATCAGGAACCCGGCGAAGAGCGCAATAGGCAAGAGCCCGAGCGCCACCGTGGCGGTTCCCGCCGGGCGCTTGCCGGTCAGAAACAGGGCGCCCCCCGCGAGGAGCGCGATCGCGGCGCCTTCCATCCGCAGGGCGGTGCCCAGAAAGGCCGCCACCAAGATCATCGCAGTGCCACCTTTGCCCGCGATATGTCGATGCAATCCCAGAAGGATCGCGAGCGCGGAGGCCGTATGAAGCATATGCTCCATGCCCACCACCGCGACCATCGGCATCATGAACGCGACCGGGCCAAGCACTGCTGCGCCAATCCCCATCAAACGCCACGATTTGCGGCACCACCCCGCCTCGGCCAGAAGGCGACCCCAGAAATACCCTGCCAGCGTCAGTCCGACCAGGTTCCAGACCAACGGCATGAACCGGTGCAGGTCAGAGCCATGAAAGGGCACCAGCAGGAAGGGGAACAGCGCGGAGGAGCCGGGCGAGGAAAATTCCTGAGCGTTCACACCGTAGCCGCCCGCCGCGATCTGTTCGGCGATGGCGAGATGGATGTAGGGATCGTCGAGCGGGTAGTCGAAGCCGCCCGCCATTCGGAAGGCGATGGCCTGGATCACGGCAAAGACCGCCAGCGCCGACAGGATCGACAATGCCGGGGTCACGATGGTTGCGGGGGCCGGGGTCTCTTCGATCACGGCGTCAGACATGCCACTCACCTCACTGTTTTCAGCAAGTGATAGCATGGGGACCTCCGTTGACGAGCCGTGCACGCGCAGAGGGGCGGGATGCGCGGCCAAGGCGCACCACTTTGCTCCCGTTCTTATGGCGTGCGCCCAGGCTCATAGCGTCATTCGAACTCCATGATCACTTCATCGACCGCAAGGCTGGCGCCTGCTTCCGCGTTGATCCTGGACACGACGCCCTGTCTCTCGGCGCGCAGGATGTTTTCCATCTTCATGGCTTCGATGGTGCAGAGCGGTTGGCCTTCCTGCACTTCCTGGCCTTCCTCCACGTCGATCTTCACGACCAGGCCCGGCATCGGACACAGCAGCATCTTGGAGGTGTCCGGCGGCAGCTTTTCCGGCATCAAAGCGGCCAGTTCGGCCGCGCGCGGTGTGCGGACGTGAACCTTCAAATCCGCGCCGCGGCTGCGGATGCGGAAGCCGTTGGTGATCTTGTTGGTCTTGAGGACGAGCGGCTCACCGTTGACGTCGAGCACGGCCAGATGGTCGCCCGGTGTCCAGTCCGAGGTGACACGCATTGTGGTGCCGTCGTCGAAGGTCACGGTGGACCCGTCCCGGTCCGCATCAATGGTCAGGGCGAAGCTTTCGTTTTGAAGCGTGACCACCCAGTCGGCGCCAATGACACGCTCGTGGTTGTCCATCCGGCCCGACACGCGGGTCCGCCGGATCTCGGCGACGCGGTACATCGCGGCAGCGGCCGCGGCGATGGGTTTCAGGTGCGCGCCGTCGAGCGTTACGCCTTCGAACCCGTCCGGATATTCCTCGGCGATGAAGGCCGTGGTCATGTCGCCAGAGACAAACTTCGGGTGGTCCATGACGGCGGCAAGGAACGGCAGGTTGTGCCCGATGCCTTCGACCTCGAAGCTGTCCAACGCGACGCGCATCGCTTCGATGGCCTCGTCCCGTGTCGGCGCCCATGTGCAGAGCTTGGCGATCATCGGGTCGTAATACATGCTGATCTCGCCTCCCTCGAATACGCCGGTGTCGTTGCGGACGGCGGTGTCGCCCTCGGGTGCATCGCCCTGCCATTTGCCGTTGGTGACAAGCGGACCGGCGGCGATCTCCTCGGGCGGACGGTAGCGGCTTAGCCGGCCGATGGAGGGCAGGAAGCCGCGGTAGGGGTCTTCGGCGTAAAGCCGGTTCTCTATGGCCCAGCCGGTGAGCTTCACGTCGTCCTGGGTGATCGACAGTTCTTCGCCATTGGCCACGCGGATCATCTGTTCGACCAGATCGACCCCGGTGATCAGCTCGGTCACCGGATGTTCCACCTGCAAGCGGGTGTTCATTTCAAGGAAGTAGAAATTCTTGTCGCCATCGACGATGAATTCCACCGTGCCCGCGCTGGAGTATCCAACGGCTTTCGCCAGGGCGACGGCCTGTTCGCCCATCGCCTTTCGGGTCTCTTCGTCGAGAAACGGGGAGGGGGCTTCTTCCACGACCTTCTGGTTCCGGCGCTGGATCGAACATTCGCGTTCGCCCAGGTAAATGCCGTTGCCGTGGTTGTCACAAAGCACCTGAATCTCGATGTGGCGCGGTTGGGTGACGAACTTTTCGATGAAAATACGGTCATCGCCAAAAGAGCTCGCCGCTTCGTTCTTGGAGGACTGGAAGCCTTCGCGGGCCTCGTCGTCGTTCCAAGCGATCCGCATCCCCTTGCCGCCGCCGCCTGCGGAGGCCTTGATCATCACCGGGTAGCCGATCTCGTTGGAAATCTTGACCGCTTCCTCGGCATCTTCGATCAGCCCCATGTAGCCGGGAACGGTCGACACGTCAGCTTCCTGTGCAATCTTCTTCGAGGTGATCTTGTCGCCCATCGCTTCGATCGCTTTGACCGGCGGGCCGATAAAGGCCACGCCTTGCGCATCCAGAGCCTCGGCGAATTTCGAATTCTCGGAGAGGAAGCCATACC
This sequence comes from Maritimibacter sp., assembly GCA_003520545.1. Classification (GTDB taxonomy): domain Bacteria; phylum Pseudomonadota; class Alphaproteobacteria; order Rhodobacterales; family Rhodobacteraceae; genus Maritimibacter. The sequence goes on from DOUP01000262.1 coordinate 11,066, forward strand.
CGGGGTGCACGGCCTGCGCGCCCGAGGCCTTGACGGCCTCCATCACCTTGTCGATGACGATATAGGATTGGTTCGCAGGCGGCGGGCCAATGTGGATCGCCTCGTCCGCCATCGCGACGTGCAGCGCGTGTTTGTCCGCATCGGAGTAGATGGCGACGGTTTTGACCCCCATCTTCTTGGCGGTCTTCATCACCCGGCAGGCGATTTCGCCACGGTTGGCAATCAGGATCTTCTCGAACATGTCCTGTCCCTCTCTTTAGCGGTTTTGGCGGCTGGGCCGCGGTATTTGGTTGGATACTCCCGACCCGGCGCGCTGAAAGCGGCGCACAAGAAAAACCCCGGCCCGCCGAAGGGCGAGACCGGGGAGAAGGGGAAGGGTAACGGTTTGACTAAACCAGACAGGGAAAGGGGATAGCTTCCCTGCCATGGCTTCAACATAAGTAGCGTTTTCGGCTTCGGAACAGCCGGAAATCGCGACACCGCGGGGATGCGCCAAAGTTTGCGCAAAACGGACGTTCGCAGGCGAAAAAATGCTCATTCTTCCCACCCGTCGCCGTCCCATTCGTCCGCATTTTCGAAACCGAATTCGTCCCCGTCTTCAAAGACTTCCGGGAAGCTGCGTTCGGCGACCTTCCGGTCGATCACGAGCAATGCTTCGTAATCCGCTGGATCAAAGGGATCGGTGGCTGGCTTGACCTCTCGCCCGAAGAGCCACGATAGGCGCCCGGCGTCCAGGTTGCCCCGCTCGAAGGGCTCTTCCCCGAAGGTATTCCAGAGCGCGGCCATGAAGCCCACGTCGGCGCGCTTGTCGGCGGGACGGCGGTCCTTGTAGCGTTCGCGAGCGACAAGGGGCGTTGCGCCCTTCTTGTTCGCGCGGCGCAGGGTGAATTGGAAATCGGTGCCGGGTAGGCGACCGGGAAAACCCCGGTGTTTCAGCATGTAGGGTAGCGCCATGTCAGAACCCCTCCCATGTACAGGTCGATCCGTCGAAACTATAGGCTTCGAAAATCTGGGTGGCCTCGGGCGCGGGCTCGCCGAAATCGACTTCGCGATCCGCGATCGAGATGATGATCTGGTTGGGCTGGGGGCCCGAACTGGTGATCCGCTCCAGCGCATAGCTTTCGCACAGAAACGCGGTGTCGGTTTCCATGTCGATGAATTCCGCGGCTTTGACGCGCGTTGCCAGATCCGGGTCGAGAAACCGAAACCGGATTGTCAAACCCGCCGGTCCCGGTTCGCCCCAGATCACGTCGTTATAAACCACGGAATGGCCCGACGGGAGCGCAATAGCCTCTTCCGCTCCCGCCGGAACGGGCGTCGCGAAGACCGCGGCGGCGAAGGCCACGGCTGCGCGCCACGTATGACGTGACGTCTGCACGCCGTCTGCACGCTCTGTGCACATTTGGTGCATCGGACGTTTCCTCCCTATCCCTGCCTCAAAGCGGGATGTTGTCGTGCTTTTTCCACGGGTTCGTCAGCTTCTTGTTGCGCAGCGACGCAAACGCACGGCTGACCCGTTTACGGGTGCTTTCCGGCTTGATGACCTCGTCGATGAAGCCGCGTTCGGCGGCGACGAAAGGATTGGCGAACCGGTCTTCGTAATCCTTGGTGTGCGCCGCGATCTTCTCGGCGTTGCCGAGGTCGCCGCGATGAATGATCTCGGTCGCCCCCTTGGCGCCCATCACCGCGATCTCGGCGGTCGGCCAAGCGTAGTTGAAATCACCGCGCAGGTGCTTGGATGCCATGACGTCATAAGCCCCGCCATAGGCTTTCCGCGTAATAACAGTGACTTTCGGCACCGTCGCTTCGCCATAGGCGAAGAGCAGCTTCGCCCCGTGCTTGATGACGCCGCCGTACTCCTGGCCGGTGCCGGGCAGGAAGCCGGGCACGTCGACAAAGGTCAGGATCGGAATCTCGAAGGCATCGCAGAAGCGCACGAAGCGGGCCGCCTTGCGGCTCGAATCGATGTCGAGACAGCCCGCCAGAACCATCGGCTGGTTCGCGACCACGCCCACGGTCTGGCCTTCGAGCCGAATGAAACCGGTGATGATGTTCTTTGCGAAATCTTCCTGTATCTCGTAGAAATCGCCTTCGTCTCCGACCTTCTCGATCAATTCCTTCATGTCGTAAGGGGTGTTGGCGTTGCTGGGGATCAGCGTATTGAGGCTTTCGTCGATCCGGCCCGGCTCATCGAAGAACGGACGCACCGGCGGCTTTTCCCGGTTGTTGAGCGGGAGGAAATCGACCAGGCGGCGCACTTCGGTCAGGGCTTCCACGTCGTTTTCGAACGCGCCATCGGCGACCGAGGACTTGCGCGTGTGGGTCGACGCCCCGCCCAGCTCTTCGGCCGTCACATGTTCGTTGGTCACGGTTTTCACCACGTCGGGGCCGGTGACGAACATGTAGGAACTGTCTTTCACCATGAAGATGAAGTCGGTCATGGCGGGCGAATAGACCGCGCCACCCGCACAGGGGCCCATGATGACCGAGATTTGCGGCACCACGCCGGAGGCCATGATGTTGCGCTGGAAGACTTCCGCGTAACCCGCGAGCGAGGCGACGCCCTCCTGAATACGTGCACCACCCGAATCGTTCAGGCCGATGACCGGTGCGCCGTTCTGCACCGCCATATCCATGATTTTACAGATTTTCTCGGCGTGGGTTTCGGACAGCGAGCCGCCGAATACCGTGAAATCCTGAGAGAAGACATAGACGAGGCGACCGTTGATCGTGCCCCAGCCGGTGATGACGCCATCGCCCGGATACTGTTGTTTTTCCATGCCGAAATCGGTGCAGCGGTGCGCCTTGAACATGTCGAACTCTTCAAAGCTGTCCTCGTCGAGGAGAAGCTCGATGCGTTCGCGGGCGGTCAGTTTGCCCTTCGCATGTTGGCTGTCGATCCGCTTTTGTCCCCCGCCCAAACGTGCGGTGTCGCGACGCGCTTCGAGCTGCGCTAGGATATCTGTCATCCGGCTGTCCTCCTTGAAGTTGGCGCAACCTAGCGTCACGCGGATGTAATCCCAACCGGAATCCGGCGTATTTGCAAAGTATTGGCAAGGCTATGATTGCGAATTGAATATTTGCAAATGATGCCGCTGCCAAGACAATACCCTCGGCGAGTCCAAGCTTTTGCCAAATCCCGACACAATCCCCTCTTAACTCCTTTTCAAGATCGTCGGCCCGTCCGGGTTGGCCGCGTCTGAAGGGTGGGGACCTGACGGATGGGAGCAGTGTTCGTGCCGAACAGAAGTGAAATACTAGACGCGTTGCAATACGAAATTTTCAACGTGTCCAATCCGATCAACCGCGCGTCAAACGCGCCGTATCGGATCACATATCAATATGCGGGCACGTCGCAGCCAGGCGATTTGCCGATCAGCGGCAGCTATACCGGCTGGACCCCATGGACGGCGACCGAAAGATCGAGTTTCGAGACCGCGTTGCGCCACATGGAGAGCCTGCTCAACGTGCGCTTCGTCGAGGTGTCTGGATCGTCGGACCCGGACATCAATGTCGGGCAGGTCAGCCTGCCGGGGGCCGTGGTTGGCAACGGCGGATATTCGGTTAGCTATTGGGGCGCCAATATCGTCGATTGGGATGGCTTCGTCGTATTTGACAGCACCTATGATCTCGTCAACGGCTCGCTCGGGATCGTCCTGCATGAATTGAGCCATGCCATGGGTCTTCAGCATGGCCATGACACCGATATCCTCTCGTCCGAACTCGCATGTCCGGTTTGCGGAGGGAGTCATGATCCCGACGCCGAGATCACTTCGGTCAGCGACACCTACGAGACGACAAAATACACGGTCATGTCCTATAACGCGAACCCGGACACCGGGGATGTGGGTGACGAGTTGATGTTGTTCGACGTGGTCGCGCTTCAGGATATCTGGGGCCATGCTCAAACCAACACCGGCAACACACGCTACACTGGTCCGCAAACCGACCATGTCGACCTGATCTGGGACACCGGGGGATGGGACGCTCTGGATGCCCGTAGCAATGCCAATGGCGTGTCGCTCGATCTTCGCCCGGGCGCTTTCTCCCAATTCGGAGACCATGAGGACATGGTCATCGCCTATGGGGTGCGGATCGAAGCGGCCTTCGGGTCCGACTTCGACGACACGCTGATCGGCAACACTGCGAACAACTATCTCGGCGGGGAAGGTGGTAACGACACTATCATCGCCACCGGGGGCAATAACGAAATGTGGGGCGGCTCCGGCGACGACACGATGACCGGTGCGGGGGCGCGCGACCGTCTCACGGGCGAGGAAGGCAACGACACGATCTTTGGCGGTGCCGGTGGCGATCTCCTTGCGGGGTGGATGGGCGACGACGTGATGCACGGCCAGGGCGGCAACGATCACATGTACGGCGGCAAGGGCGACGACATACTGTTCGGAGGCGATGGACGGGATCTCATCGTTGGGGGGTCTGGCAGCGACATCCTGTCCGGCGGTCACGGCGCCGACCATTTCCTGTTCCGCGCCGGATCAGAGCGGGATCAGATCACCGATTTCGGGCTTGGGGCCGATCTCGTCTTTTTTTACGGTTGTGGAACGATAGCCAACACCCTGGATCACGCGGAGCAAGTCGGCTCGGATGTCGTCTTCGACTTCGGAGACGGGGATGTCCTGGTGATCGACGACACGTCGCTCGATCTCGTCTCGCGGTCTCTCGCTCTTTGGTAACCCTGGCCTCGCGGGTGCATGTGGCACGCAAACGCAATCCCGCCTAAAGTTGTTTCCTATTCGGGTTTTCCCGCCTCGCATTTCCTATCGACAGCGTTTACCCATAAGCGGTGTCATTTTTTTGTGCGCTCAAGGTTCTTGGATATGCGGTCACCGCCACACCTTTTCACTCTGACGGTCATGGCCGGTGTTTCGGCTCTTTCCATGAATGTTTTCTTGCCGGCTTTGCCCGAGATGGCGGTATATTACGAGACCGACTATCGCCTGATACAACTCTCGGTCGCGCTCTACCTTGCGATGAATGCCGTCCTCCAAATCTTCCTGGGGCCGATTTCCGATCATTTCGGTCGTCGCCCGGTGATGCTGATCAGTTTCGCCCTCTACCTCGTCGCCACCATCGGCTGTGTTTTCGCCCCCACGGTTGGAATCTTCCTCGCGTTCCGCATGATGCAGGCGGTGGTGGTGACCGGCATGGTCCTGTCCCGGGCGGTCATCCGCGACATGGTGGAAGGGCCGC
>DOUP01000094.1 GCA_003520545.1 Maritimibacter sp.
GGCTTGCCGGTGCACCAATTCACGCGGGATGTCGTAGTGATCGGCCCATTTGTTGATGAGCGCCCGCAATTGCGGGGTTTCGTTCGGATAGAGCGGCGGATCGAAGGCTTCCGGCGCTGCCGATTTCGACCCTGCTGTCAGGTTGATCTGACCGCAGGACGCCAATGCCCCGAGGCTTCCCAACAACGCCGCGCGCCGACTCATCACCATCATCGCAACTCTCCGAATGTCCCTGGTCATAGAGTGAGCCGATTCCGTCGGCGGGGNNGATGCGCTGCGCCCCGCCTCATCCCTGTCTCGGGAACAAGGGGGGACGCTTTATGTGATCGCGACCGGGAGCGCCGTGAAGCCGCGGAACCGGGCGAGGGGAAGCCGGGTGCGCGGACCGTCCGCGCGAAGCTCCGGGAAGCGCCCGACCAGCTTGCCAATGGCGATGCGGCCTTCGATCCGGGCGAGTGTTGCGCCCAGGCAGACGTGGATGCCGGTGATGAAGGCGATCTGACGGTTCGGGGAGCGGCCGAGGTCGACGCGGTCGGGATTCGGAAACTGGGCCGGATCACGGTTCGCCGCAGCGATGGACGTGTGGATATAGGTGCCTTTGGGGATCACCCGGTCCAGCAATTCGATGTCTTCACCCGCAAGGCGATTGCCGATCTGGAGCGGGCTTTCGACGCGGAGGAACTCCTCGATGGCCGAGGTGATGAGGCCCGGGTCGTCGATCAGCCGACGGTGCTGATCCGGGTTGTCCAGCAGGGTGCCGACCGCGTTGCCGACCAGCGATGTGGTCGTCTCATGCCCGGCGTTCAGCAGGAAAATGCAGTTCTGGATCAGCTCGTCCTGCGTCAAACGCCGACCGTCATGCTCGCCGAAGATCAAGGCTTCCAGGACTTCGCCCTGTGCCGCGCCTTCCGGGTTCGCGCGCCGGTGGGTGATGAGGTCGTCGAGAATGGCGGCGAATTCCTCCACGGCGGCGTTGCCCTCGGCCATACGTTCGGGCGGGACCTCCGGGTCCAACGCGCCGAGAATGGCCAGGGAATAGCCGCGCAGTTTGGGGCGCAAGTCATCGGGGATGCCCAGCATGAAGCTGATGATCTCGGTGGGGAGCACCTTGGCGAAGTCCTCGATCATGTCGAAGCGACCCATCGCGCCGACCCGGTCCAGAAGCCGATCGACGATCTGGTCGATCAGCGGTTCGAACTCCGCCAGTTTGCGTGGTGTGAACGCGCCGGAGATCAGACGACGCACCGTGGTGTGATAGGGCGGGTCATTGAACACCAGCGACGTGGTGTGATGATGCCCCAAGGGGCATTTCCCGAACTTCTCCCCGAAGGCTTCGGTCTTGTCCGACAGCATATCGCGCGATTGATAGACTTTCTGCACATCCGCGAAGCGGGTCAGAAACACCGACCCGTCCGGGTTTTCATGCACCGGAGCCTCGCGACGGAGCGCGTGCAGCGTGGGATAGGGATTCTCGATGAAATCCGCCCCGACCTTGTTCAGATCGAAGCCCGCGATTTGTCCGTCCATGATGTCCTCCCATCGGCGTTTCTACGCGGGCGGCACGCGGGAGAAAAGCCCATGGAACACCATGACGGGGAAATGCATTGGTCACCTGAGATATTCAAAATATAGAATATAAAGGAGAGAAAATGACCGATCCCATCGTCAATAGCTTCTGGGACAGGACCACCGGGTCCTGGCAATATGTCTTCCACGACCCCGAAACGATGAAGGGGGCCATCGTGGATCCCGTGCTGGACTATGACCCCAAGGCGGGCGCGACCAGCCATGAGAACGCGCGGCTTATCCTGGAACACGTGCGCGCCAATGGCATCGAGGTCGAGTGGGTGCTCGACACCCATCCCCATGCCGACCATTTCTCCGCCGCCGCCTGGCTCGCCGACGAACTCGGGGCAAAACAGGGGATTGGTGAAGAGGTGCTGAAGGTGCAGCGGCTCTGGAAGGAGATCTACAATCTCGAAGCTTTCGAGCCGACCGACGTGTTCTGGGACCGGATGTTCGCGGACGGCGACAGCTTCAAGATCGGCAACCTGGAGGTGAAGGTGTTGTTTTCGCCGGGGCACACGCTGGCCTCGGTCACCTATGTCGTGGGGGATGCGGCCTTTGTGCATGACACTTTCATGATGCCCGACTCTGGCACGTCGCGGGCGGATTTCCCCGGCGGGTCGTCCAAGGACCTCTACGAGACGCTCCAGAAGATCCTCGCGCTGCCCGACGAGACGCGACTTTTCGTGGGGCATGACTACGCGCCGGGGGACCGGGGCGCGGAATGCTGTGCCACCGTGGCCGAGCACAAGGCCTCCAACAAACACCTCAAGGACAAGCCTTCCGAGGTCGCGTATCGTGAAGTGCGCGATGCGCGCGACGCGACCCTGCCACTCCCGGACCTGATGCTGGAGGCCTTGCAGGTGAACATCCGGGGCGGCCGTTTGCCGGAGGCGGAGAGCGACGGGCGCAGCTACCTGAAAATCCCGGTCAATTACTTCGAACCACGATAAGACGATGTCGAATTTTTTCACGCGGGCGGGGCGATGTTCCCGCCCGTTCTGGTTCGGACCGATATGTTCTGCCTTGTTCACCTTGTCTGCGGCGCGCGCCGGTCCTAGCCATGGGGCATGACACCTAAATTGCTCACAACACTGAAAACCTATAGCTGGCGCGCCTTTTGGCCGGATGCCGTAGCCGGGGTCACCGTGGCGATGGTGGCGCTCCCGCTGAGTTTCGCGATTGCGATCGCCTCGGGGGCGGACCCGGCCAAGGGATTGATCACGGCGATCGTTGGCGGGTTCCTGATCTCGGCGCTCGGTGGGAGCCGGGTGCAGATCGGCGGGCCGACCGGGGCGTTTATCGTCGTGGTCTTCTCGGTGATTTCGGAACACGGATACGACGGTCTCGTGCTTGCGACTCTGATGGCCGGTGTGATCCTGTTGATCGCCGGGGCGTTCCACGCGGGGCGGCTGATCGCCTTCATTCCCGAGGCGGTGATCAACGGGTTCACCATCGGGATCGCCATCATCATCGCGACCAGTCAACTCCCGGACCTTTTCGGTCTAACGGGGCGCGAGGTGCCCGCGGAATTCATTCCCAAGCTTGCCGCGCTTTGGGAGATGCGTAGCACAGCTTCGCTCCCCGTCTTTGCGATCGGGGGGGGCTCCATGGTTCTGATCGTGGTCTTTCGACGCTTGTGGCCGCGCTTTCCGGGACTGATCGTTGCCGTAGCGTTGAGCTCTGCTGCCGTGGCGGTGCTGTCTTTGCCTGTCGATACGATCTCGGATCGCTTCGGGGCCTTGCCGCGTGGGCTGCCCCGGCCGCAGATGCCCGAGGTCAGCCTGGCCCGGTTGGTCGAACTCTTGCCCTCGGCCCTGATCATCGCCTTTCTTGCCGGCGTCGAGAGCCTTCTGTCGGCCATCGTCGCGGACCGGATGATCGAAGGCCGTCACCGTCCGAATGCCGAGCTTCTGGCCCAGGGTGCGGCGAATGTCGGCAGCGCGCTCTTCGCTGGGCTACCGGCGACCGGGGCGATTGCGCGAACGGCGACCAATGTCAGGGCCGGGGGGCGCACGCCGGTGGCGGGGATCGTTCACGCCTTCACCGTGCTCGTGGTCATGGTGGTGGCGGCGCCGCTGGCCGGACGGTTGGCGATGCCTGCCTTGGCAGGGCTCCTGCTGATCACGGCATGGAACATGAGCGAGCCGGACAAATGGCGCGGGTATTGGCGCGCGCCGCGGTCGGATCGCGTGTTGTTGTTTCTTACGCTCATACTGACGGTCGTGGCCGATTTGACGGTGGCCATCGGTGTCGGCGTGGTGCTCGGGCTTTTGCTTCGCTTGAAGCGCACGGATACCCCCGACGACTGGACCCCGCGCGACGTTTGACGGGACGCAACGCGCCACAAAAAAGGCCGCACCCGGGGGTGCGGCCTTTTCAATCTACGAGACGAAAGGATTACTCCTCTTCGTCGCCAGCCTCTTCGGTCTGCTCTTCTTCGACGGCCTCTGCAAGGTCGTCGTCGTCGGACGCAGCCGAGCCGATGTCGTCGAACAGCTCGGAGATTTCGAATTCGGCGGCGGCTTCTTCTTCCGCTGCGAGTTCCTGGATCGACTTGCCGGAGGCTTGAAGCTCGGCTTCTTCCGGCGAACGGGCGACGTTCAACTCGATGGTGACCATGACTTCCGGGTGCAGGTGGACTTCCACCTCGTGCAGACCCAGCGTCTTGATCGGTTCACGGATGAGCGTCTGCTTGCGGTCGATGGAGTAGCCGGCTTCGGTGGCGGTGTCTGCGGCGTCACGGGTGGTGACGGAGCCGTAGAGGTTGCCGCCGTCCGACGCTGCACGAATCACGATGAACTGTTGTCCACCGAGCTTCTCGGCCAGCGCTTCGGCTTCTTTCTTGGTTTCCAGGTTGCGGGCTTCGAGCTGAGCTTTCTGGACTTCGAATTGGGCGATGTTCGCCTTCGAAGCGGTCAGAGCCTTGCCTTGGGGCAGAAGGTAGTTGCGCGCAAAGCCCGGCTTCACGTCAACGACTTCGCCCATCTGGCCCAGCTTGGCCACGCGTTCGAGAAGGATAACTTCCATGAGACTTCTCCTTACTTCACGGCGTAGGGCAGAAGGGCGAGGAAGCGGGCGCGTTTGATGGCACGGGCCAATTCACGTTGCTTCTTGGCCGAGACGGCGGTGATGCGGGAAGGAACGATTTTGCCACGCTCAGAGATATAGCGCTGCAAAAGACGGGTGTCTTTGTAATCGATCTTTGGTGCGTTGTCGCCCGAGAAGGGGCAGACTTTGCGACGGC
>DOUP01000160.1 GCA_003520545.1 Maritimibacter sp.
GACATCCTGCTCGACACGATGTTCGAGCTTCCGGGGCTTGAGAACGTCGAAGAAGTGGTGGTCAACGAAGAGGCGGCCAATACGGACGCGAAACCGCTGATCATCTACGGCGAAGAGACCGGCAAGAAAGAGGGCGCGTCGGCCTGATCCTGCGTCCGAGCCAAAACCGAAAGCGGCGTCCTGTGGGGCGCCGTTTTTTGTTGCACGGAGGCTTGTCGTCGCGCTGGATTCCGGGTTCATCTTGCACACAACGGATTGAAAGGCGCACGTCATGGACCGCAAACACATCTCCTCCGGCTCACCCTTCGAGGCACAGATCGGCTATTCCCGCGCGGTTGCGGTGGATGGTTGGGTCTTCGTGTCGGGCACGACAGGGTATGATTACGCGACCATGACCATGCCCGACGACGTGGCCGATCAATGCGCCAATGCCTTGGCCACGATCGAGAACGCGCTCCGAGATGCGGGCGGGAGCCTCGATGATGTGGTGCAGGTGAAGTACATCCTGCCTGACGGAGGCGATTTCGAAGCGTGCTGGCCAGTTCTCTCCGGGGCTTTCGCGACGGCCAAACCGGCCGCGACCATGATCGAGGCGCGGTTGATGAAGCCGGAAATGAAGATCGAGATCGAAGCCGTCGCGCGGTTGTCCTGACTCATAACGGCCCGCCAAAAAACCTGTTTCACGGGTTTGTGGGTCTAAGCCCTAGTCGATGAGAACGTTCACTGCGCTTCGTGTCCTGTCGATGGCGACGGCGCTTGCGCGGTCGAATGCGTTTTGCGCCTTTTCGTAGGGGCCGGCCTGTGCCTTCGCGGCGAACTGATCGAGACCGCCCATCGGGTTCATCACAGGCGTCGTGGCGTGCCGCCCCTCGACGACGACCGACGCGGCGCTATCCATGCGCGGTGCGGGGTCCCGATCGGGGTCGGAAGCCCCGCCCAGCTGGAAACCGCCAATCAATACGGCGCCGACGGCCAAGGCACCAAGGTTGTGAAATTCGAACATGCTGTTCTCCTGCCAATTGGCAAACTCAAATGTGAAACGATTATCGTGCACAAAAATGTCGAAATGAGGGCATTGGTGCCGGTTTGGAATAAACGGACCTCGGCGACGGATGGCTGCATCGGCGCTTCGGGCTGGACCTCGCTCAGCCAATGCGCCATACGGGGAGAGACGAATTCGGAGGCTTTCATGCGGTTCATTCTGTCCCTTCTGACTTGGTGGCACGAGGAAACTCTCGGCACGCGGATCTACACTTGGCGCAAGGGCGTCAAGGTGGGTGAAGATGCGCAGGGCAACGTGTTTTATCGCAACAAGGCGGACACCAAACGCTGGGTCTGCTATGCGGGCGAACCCGAGGCGAGCCGCATCGCGCCCGATTGGCACGGCTGGCTGCATCGCACCTTCGACGACAATCCGGCCGAAGCGCCGCTGGCGCACAAGGATTGGGAAAAACCGCATCAGGACAACCTGACGGGCACGGCCATGGCCTATGCGCCCGCAGGGTCGATCCGCCGCGAGAGGCCGGTCGAGCGTTCCGACTACGAGGCGTGGCAGCCGGAATAAGCGCGCCGGAGCCGGGGGCCGGGCATGGTGATCCAGAGAAACGAATGGGCCGAAGTGGTGACGGGTGGCGTGGTGCTGGCCGTCGCTTTGCTTTTTGCGCTCTATGCTTTGGGTGTGACCGGTGATTTTCGCGCGGGCGCGTCCGATGTGGTGCGTTACCGCGTGTCCTTGGTCGAGGCTGGGGGCGTGTCCGAAGGCACCGAAGTTCGTGTGGCCGGTGTGCGCGTGGGGCGTGTGGACTGGGTCGAGTTGAACCCGGCGACCTTCGCGGCCGAAACAGAGCTGGCCGTCGATTCCAATTTCGAGTTTCCGGCTGACAGTGTCGCGCTGGTGTCCAGCGAAGGCCTGCTTGGCGGGACTTATGTCGAGATCCGACCGGGTCAGGCCACGCACAGCCTAGCACCGGGTGATCGGTTGCGGGCGATCGTGCCCGAGACCGGCCTCGTAGATTTCCTCCTACAGGCTTTGAACGGGAGACGTTGATGATGCGCGCGACCCCAATTCTCACCCTCATGGCCATGCTCGCCACGGGGCCGCTTCTGGCGCAGGACGCTCAGCAGTTCGAACCGCTCGACATCATCGAGGGGCCGGGCGATGCACCGGAAGACCTGATTTTCGATGAGGACGCACCTTTCGATGAATACGGCAATCCGATCATCGAGGGTGAGGAGGGGTTCGACCCGGATGCGCCCATGAGGTTGGGCGAGGGCGAAACGGTTACAACGGTTCAAGAAGGCCCGGAAGTGACCGAGGGCACCGGCGCGGTGCTGCGCGGGCTCGATAAGCTGGCTGGCACGCCCATCGACCTGACCCTTGCGAAAGGCGAGACCGGCGCGCTGGGGTGGTTGCAGGTGACTCTCGCGGAGTGCCGTTACCCGACGGACAATCCCATGGGGGACGGGTTCGCGCACCTCGTGATCCGGGAAAACAACGAGGAAACGCCGATTTTCGACGGCTGGATGGTCGCCTCGTCACCGGCGCTGTCTGCGCTCGATCACTCGCGTTTCGACGTCTGGGTGATCCGCTGCACCACGGAGTGAGCATCGGGGAGCGGCTTGGAGTGGATATCTGCTTCACCGCTCGCCAAGGCATCCTGAAGCATCCCGAGATAGCGCGCCCGAGGCACTTCGATCCCGCCGAGTGAGGCGAGGTGCGGGGTCAGGAATTGCGTGTCGAAGAGGGTGAAGCCGGTTTGCGCGAGATGGACCACCAGCGTGGCGAGCGCGATCTTTGACGCATCGCGGCGGCGCGAGAACATGCTCTCGCCGAAGAAGACACGACCCATCGTGACGCCGTAGACGCCGCCGACAAGGTCATCCTCGTCCCACAGTTCCAGGGAATGGGCGTGCCCGGTATCGAACAGCGCATGATACCCGGCGCGGATCGGGGCGTTGATCCAGGTGTCGTCACGCTCCGAACAGCCGTCTATGACCGCGTCGAAGGCTTGGTCCAGCGAGACACGATAGGGCGCACGGCGTATGGTTTTCGCAAGCGAGCGGGACAGGTGAAACCCGTCGATTGGAAGGATGCCCCGCAGTTTTGGATCGACCCAAAAGACGCTTGGGTCGGTTCGTGTTTCTGCCATTGGGAAAATACCCGAGGCGTAGGCGCGCAGAAGCAGATCAGGGGATAGGCCGTCTACTTCGTCGCGCATCCATCACTCCAAATTCTCGGCGAGCCAATGTTCCAGCCAGTGGATATCGTAGTTCCCGGTGAGGATGTCCTCCTCGGCGAGCAAGGCATTGAACAGCGGGATCGTCGTATCGACGCCGTCGATGACCAGTTCACCCAAGGCCCGGTGCAGACGCGAGAGCGCCTCGGGCCGATCGCGACCATGGACGATCAGCTTGCCGATGAGGCTGTCGTAATAGGGCGGGATCGAATAGCCATCGTAAAGCGCGCTGTCCATCCGCACGCCAAGCCCGCCGGGTGCGTGGTACTGCGTGATCTTGCCCGGCGAGGGCGAGAAGTTAGGCAATTTCTCGGCGTTGATGCGAATCTCGATGCAGTGGCCGTTGATGGTCAGATCATCCTGGGTGAAGGACAGCGGGTAGCCTTCGGCCACGCGGATTTGTTCGCGGACCAGATCGACGCCGAAGATACCTTCGGTCACCGGGTGTTCGACCTGAAGGCGGGTGTTCATTTCGATGAAATAGAACTCGCCGTCTTCATACAGGAATTCGATGGTTCCCGCGCCGGAATAGCCCATTTCGGCAATCGCGTTGGCGCAGATGGACCCGATCCGGTCACGTTCTTCTTGCGAAATCGAAGGACCGGGGGCTTCCTCGAAAACCTTCTGATGGCGACGCTGGAGCGAACAGTCGCGTTCGGCCAGGTGGACGCCGCCGCCCTTGCCATCGCCGAAAACCTGCACTTCGATATGGCGCGGTTTCTGGAGGTACTTCTCCATGTAAACTTCGTCGTTGCCGAAGGCCGCTTTCGATTCGGAGCGCGCGGTGCGGAAGGCGTTGTCCAGCTTGGCCTCCGACTCGGCCACTTTCATGCCGCGCCCGCCGCCACCGGCGGTCGCCTTGATGATGACCGGGTAGCCCATTTCGGCGGCCGTTTTGCGCGCGGTTTCCAGATCGGGAACACCGCCCTTGGAACCCGGAACCACCGGGATGCCGAGCTTTTCGGCGGTTTCCTTTGCGGTGATCTTGTCACCCATCTGGCGGATGTGTTCGGCCGAGGGCCCGATGAAAAGCAGGTCGTGGTCCTCGACGATCTGCACGAAGGCCGCGTTCTCTGACAGGAAACCGTAGCCCGGGTGGATCGCCTGTGCGCCGGTGACCTCACAGGCCGCGATGATCGAGGGGATGTGCAGGTAGCTCAGCGTGCTGGAGGGCGGGCCGATGCAGACGCTTTCGTCGGCCATGCGCACATGCATGGCGTCGGCGTCGGCGGTGGAGTGGACCGCGACGGTGGCGATTCCCATCTCACGGGCGGCACGAATGACACGGAGCGCAATTTCGCCCCGGTTCGCGATCAGGATCTTGTCGAAGTTCGCCATGGGCTGCGCTTACTCGATGATCATCAAGGGAGCGCCGAATTCGACCGGATCGCCGTCCCCGACAAGGATGCGTTTCACGGTTCCGGCCTTGGGCGCGGGGATTTGGTTCATTGTCTTCATTGCTTCGACGATGAGAAGCGTGTCGCCTTCGGCCACTTTGTCGCCCGGCTTCACGAAGGGGGGCGTGCCGGGTTCGGCTTGCAGGTAAATGGTGCCGACCATAGGCGAGGTCACGGCGCCGGGGTGGCTTGCCGGATCATCGCCTGCGGTGTCTGCGGCGGGTGCGGCCGCGGGCGCAGGGGCCGCGGGTGCTGCGGGAGCGGGTGCAGCGGCCGGAGCAGGCGCGGCCATCTGGGGTGCCATCATCACACCGCCGCGGCTGACACGGACGTTCAGTCGGTCGGCCTCGCCGTATTCGCGGTCCACTTCGACCTCGGTCAGATCGTTATCCTGCAGAATCTCAGCCAATGCCTTGATGAAGGCCACATCGCTGTCATGGTTTTTCTTGGTCATGCCGTCCTCGAACCAGCGCCCCCATTCTCAGTGGGGCAAACGTGAACCGTGTATAAGCGTTAGCGCCGGAAGTGAAAAGCATGGGATGCGATTTCGACGGAAATCGCTGTAAGCCGCTTGGCCGAGGTCGCGATCAGTCTTGATCAGGGGCGGTGTCGGCCCTTGACGACGGCGGCGTCGATGTCAGGGTCGCCGTCCGCGTGCCCTCCGGGTCTTGTACGCTCTCGGCCGGTTGTCCGGTATCGGCGACCGTCGCTGCCTGCAAAGCCTCCGCGTCGCGGTCCATTGCGCGGGCGGATTCCATGCGCGCCAGTTTCTGTTGCAGGTCGCTTTCGACTTCCAGCAGGCTGACTTCGAAGGACGGGGGCGGGCCTGCGGAACGACGACCCTGGGCCACGGCCTGCCGCAGGGCGAGGATGTCGCGGCCGGCATCTGCTTGATCGTTCTGCCGGGAATAGGCGCTGGACTGATTGCCCGCGCCGGAGGCTTCGGGTTTGGGGGCCACGCGCTGGACCCGCACGGGCTGCGGCTCGGGCGCGGTTGGACCCACGACGAGAGCCTTGGCGCCGATCTGTGCGACACTGGAAAAATCCATTATTGAGCTCCGCATTTGGAGCCCCCACCACTTCTCTTCTATCTTTCGCGCGACGCCGGGTTTTGTCCACAAAAATCCGGGAGCGGGGTTAAGGACAGGTGAAGGCTGGCGTCAACAGACCCTAGGACGCCTTGGTCAATGCAGCGCAGTACATCTGCCGCAGAAAGGTGCGGGCGTCGTCCAGGTGGGACGTGCCCTCCGGTGCCAGTATCCCGCGCACTTGCACGTCGAAATCCGCGTAATGTTGCGTCGTTGCCCAGATCGAGAAAATCAGGTGATACGGGTCGAGCTTGGAAATCTTGCCTTCGTCGGACCAGCCTTCGATCACGGCGGCCTTTTCATCGACGAGGTCTTTCAACTCGCCGGTTATCATGTCCATGATCCGTGGTGCGCCCTGAACGATCTCGTTGGCGAACAGGCGGCTTTCGCGCGGCATGTCACGCGCCATGTCGAGCTTTCGCATCACGTAGTCGACGATTTCTTCGACCGGATCACCGGTCGGGTCCAGCGCCTGGAGCGGCTCCAGCCAATCGGTCATCAGGTGGCTCAGAAGCTCCACATGGATCGCTTCCTTGGACGGGAAATAATAGAGCAGGTTAGGCTTCGAAAGCCCGGCCGCCTGTGCGATCTGGTCGAGCGTCGCACCGCGAAACCCATGCTGGGAAAACACGTCCAATGCCGCCTCGCGAATGGTTTCGCGATTGCGCCTTTGGATACGCGTTACCGGTTTCTCGGAATTCATCCGACCGTCCATTTGCCGCCCCTAAACCCACGGAGGCTCCCAGATTGCATGTATCCCCGGATTTTTTCAACTCACTTACGGGATTTCCCGGACTGGTGGCCGGAAGGACACGCCGTTAGGGTCGCGTCTGGGAGGACATCGTATGAATTTGGCGCATTGGCTCGCGCGGACGGCGCAGGTGTCGGGTGACGCCCCGGCCTTGTTCCGGGGCGAGCGGCAGGAGGCGGACTATGCCGGGTTCTACCGCGCTGCGTCTGGTGTGGCGGCGGCCCTGGCCGAGCGCGGGGTGGAGCCGGGCGACCGCGTGGCGCTGTTCATGAAGAACGTTCCGGATTACCTCGTCGCGCTGTACGGGATCTGGATCTGCGGCGCGGCGGCGGTTCCGATCAATGCCAAACTCCACGCAAAAGAGGCGGCGTTCATCGTCGAGGCCTCGGGGGCGAAGCTGGCGTTCGTGACGGCGGGCATGGGCGAGGCGTTAAGCGACGTTGTGGATATGGCTTGCGTGAACACCGGCGGCGACGCGTTCGCGGCGATGGCGGCGACCGACCCGATGGAGATCGAAGCCCGGAAGGACGACGATCTTGCCTGGCTGTTCTACACGTCCGGGACGACCGGGCAGCCAAAAGGCGTGGTGATCACGCATGGAATGCTGATGTCGATGTCGCTGGCCTATCTGGCCGACGTGGACGAGGTCGCGGCGGAGGATGCAGCCTTCTACATGGCGCCGATGAGCCATGGTGCGGGGCTTTACGCGCTGATCCATGTGCTCAAGGGCGCGCGGCATATCTGTCCGGCGTCGGGCGGGTTCGACGCGGATGAACTGTTGGAGGCGGCCCGCACGCAAGGGCCGCTCAGCATGTTCATGGCACCGACCATGGTGCGCCGGATCACCGATGCCGCGCGGGCGGCTGGAGACAAGGCGGAGGGAATCAAGACCATCGTCTATGGCGGAGGACCGATGTACGTCGCCGATATCATCGACGCGGTCGATTGGTTCGGCCCCAAGTTCGTGCAGATCTATGGCCAGGGCGAATGCCCGATGGCGATCACGGCCCTGTCACGCGAAGAGGTCGCGGATCGCGAAACGCCGGGTTGGGAAGCGCGGCTGGCCTCGGTCGGTCGGGCGCAGAGCGTGGTCGAGGTCGCGATCGGTGATGAGGCTGGGAACCTGCTTGCACCCGGCGCGGTAGGTGAGATCATGGTGCGCGGGCGTCCGGTGATGCCCGGCTACTGGCAGAACCCGGACGCGACCGCAAAGACGATCCGAGACGGCTGGCTGATGACGGGTGACATGGGATTTCTGGACGAAGACGGGTTTCTGACCCTGCGCGACCGATCCAAGGACGTGATCATCTCCGGGGGCACCAACATTTACCCGCGGGAAGTGGAGGAGGCTTTGCTCACGCTGGACGGCGTGCGCGAAGTGTCGGTCATTGGCCGACCCTCCGCGGAATGGGGGGAAGACGTGGTGGCCTTCGTCGTGGCCGATGGCGTGGACGAGGCGGCGCTGGACGCGCACTGCCTTGCACAAATCGCACGTTTCAAACGGCCGAAGGCCTATTTCTTTACCGATGACTTGCCGAAAAACAACTATGGCAAGATTCTGAAAACCGAGCTGCGCACGCGGCTCAAGGAGATCTGATATGACTGACCTCACTGGAAAAACCGCCCTTGTGACCGGGTCCACCACGGGCATTGGGCTTGCCATTGCGACGGAGCTTGCCAAGGCGGGTGCCAGGATCGCGCTGCATTCCCTGCCTGGCGACAAGAACGCCGACGATGCGGCCGCCCAGGTGACCGAGGCGGGGGCACCGGAGGCGAAGTTCTTTGGCGCGGACGTGTCTGATCCCAAGGCGATCCATGAGCTGATGGACGCGGTGGAGGCATTCGGCCCGGTCGATATTCTCGTGAACAACGCGGGCGTTCAATTCACGGCAGGAATCACGGAGATGCCGGACGAACGCTGGGATTCGATCATCGCGATCAACCTGTCGGCGATTTTCCACACCATGAAAGCGGCGCTTCCGGGGATGGAAAAGCGCGGCTTCGGGCGGATCGTGAACATCGCGAGCGTCCACGGCCTCGTCGCCTCCAAGGAAAAGGTTCCATACGTGGCGGCCAAGCACGGGCTGGTGGGCATGTCCAAGGTCGTGGCATTGGAATACGCCAACAAGGGCGATGCGGCCAAAGGTGGGATCACCGTGAACTGCATCGGGCCGGGCTGGACGGAAACGCCGCTGATCGAAGGACAAATCCAGGCCGCCGCCGATAAGGCCGGGGGAGACCGGGAGGCGGGCATCGCGGCCCTGCTGGCCGAAAAACAGCCGTCACAGCGTTTGACGCGCACGTCTGACCTGGGCGCCCTGGCCGTGTTCTTGTGCTCGGATGCAGCGCAGAACATCACCGGCGTGACCATTCCGGTCGATGGTGGCTGGACCGCACAGTAGGCAGGTCTGGAACGTCCATTGAACCGAAACGGGTTCGCGGCGCACTTTGCCCCATGAGAGGAGAGTGCCGGGATGACGGACGGGAAGGCGCGCGCGCTTGATGCTTTTCTGGTCGCGACGGCGCGGGCCGGGGACACCCGGGCGCTGTCGCGGCTGGCGGAGCATCGGGGGGATCGGTTGATGGCCTATGCGGTGCGGCTTCTGGGCGACCGTGAGGCCGCTCGGGACGTGGTCCAGGAGGCCTGGATCGAGATCATGAGGGCGCTGCCGCGTCTGCGTGACGATCACGCGTTCCTGCCTTTCGCGCTGCGGATCGTGTCCCGACGAGTCGCGCGGGAAATCTCGCGACGACAGCGCGGGCGACAGCTCGCCGCGGCGGTGGCCGATGAGACCGAGATATCGGTCGAAGAGGCCGGGCCGGGTGCGAGCGATGCTGCAAAGGTGCGCCATGCCATCCGGCGATTGCCGCCGGAACAGGCGGCGACCGTGGCGCTTTTCTATCTCGAAGACATGAGCGTGGCGGAGGTCGCCACGGCAACCGATGTGCCGGTCGGAACGGTAAAAACCCGGCTGATGCATGCGCGGCGCAAGCTGCGTGACCTGTTGGAAGGAGAAAGCCATGAGCAGGATTGACGACATGATTGCAGAGGCGCTGCGGGAAGAAGATCGCGAGATCATCGAGGCGACGGCGGAGCGGGGCTGGTTCCGGCTTGGCGCGGACCAGTTTCGCGGCAAATTGGGGTGGATCACGTGGGTTGTGATGGCCGTGCAGACAACGATGTTCATCGTAGCGGTCTGGGCCGGATGGCACTTCTTTGCGGCCACCGAGGTTCTGGCGGCGGTGAAGTGGGGTATCTCGGCAGCGACGTTGACACTGGCGGGCCTGTCCCTGAAGCTGAGCCTGATGCCGCAAATCCAGGCGGACCGGGTGCTGCGTGAGCTTCGGCGCGTCGAGTTGATGATCGCGCGGCGCGAGGCGCGGGAGTGAGACGCACTCGTCCCGGCGCGCGTTAGCGTTCCGGGGCGCGTGTTGCGCCCGGAAAAATGCCGACTGAGCTTGAATGGCTCGATCCAAGTTTACGTGAACCAGCCCATATCTGTCTGAGCGAAGCTTCACGGTCGGTCAGCATCTTTTGCCATGTAGAGAGAAGGAAAGGGCCGACCCGAAGGCCGGCCCCGATCTGCCTGATCGCAGAGTTTGACGCTTCAGGGTGATTACCCTTCGATCGCGCTGCGAAGGCTTACTTCGCTGTCGATAACGGTCGCGGTTTCCGGATCGAACTCTTCCATCTCTTCCAGTTGGGCTTCGGAGTAACCGGAGATCATGAATTCGGTCGGTTCACCTTCTTCGTTCGACTGGTTCACGGTCAGGCGATCAATGCCAATGGCGATGTCATGTTCGCCGAGCCCGAGGAAGCCTCCGATACCGATAACGGCCATGATTTCACCGTTGGCTTGAACGAAATTGTCGATCTCGCCGACGTCGTTGCCGGTTTGGGACACGACGTTCAAACCGATGAGCGCAGAAATCTGCATATCGGCGGCGGCAGCCATGTCGGGATCTATGCTTGCGGAACCTTCGGCATCAGCCGTCATCTCAGCGTCTTCTTCGATGGCATCTTCGGTGTCTGCAACCATGTCTTCAGTCGCCGTCTCGGCGTCTTCGGCGGTGTTCTCGACTGCATCGGCCACGTCTTCCGCCGTGTTTTCAATGGCGTCGCCGGTTTCCTCGGCGGCGGTTTCCATGTCGTTGCCGGTTTCTTTCATTTCGGTCGAAACTTCGGCGTCAGCGTTCACTTCGGCGTCTGCCGAATGGCTCTCGGCGAAGGCCGAGCCGGACGCGATAAGCAGGGCAGCGGCCGAGGTCATGAGGGTCTTGTTCAGCGGTTTCATAAGGTCGTCTCCTATTGTCTGTCGATCCCCTGAGGGGCGTTCTGGGAGTCCAATGGCAGCCGGTGAGCAATTGTTCCTTGCTATTATTTTTTACGATCTTTCAGTGGGGTAAAAGGCCTTGGCAGTCCGCGATAAGTGAGCGTGCCATCGCTGGACAGCGAAAAGGGCCGACACACGCGGTGCCGGCCCTTGTTTCGATCACGGCGGATGAGCCGCCGCCGTTGTCCAGATGGGTTACTTGTTCATCCGGTTGTCGATGAGGTCATCAACCACCGAGGGATCTGCCAGCGTCGAGGTGTCGCCAAGCGCGCCGTAATCGTTCTCGGCGATCTTGCGCAGGATGCGGCGCATGATCTTGCCGGAGCGGGTTTTCGGCAGGCCCGGTGCCCATTGGATGAGGTCGGGCGAGGCAATGGGGCCGATTTCCTGGCGGACCCAGTTGCGCAACTCGGTCTTGAGCTCGTCCGTGTATTCCTCGCCTTCCATCAGGGTCACGTAGCAGTAGATGCCTTGCCCCTTGATATCGTGCGGATAGCCGACGACGGCGGCCTCGGCGACCTTGGCGTGGGCGACGAGGGCGCTTTCGACTTCGGCTGTGCCCATGCGGTGGCCGGAGACGTTGATGACGTCATCGACTCGGCCCGTGATCCAGTAGTCACCATCGGCGTCGCGGCGGCAGCCGTCACCCGCGAAGTAGTAGCCTTTGTAATCGGAGAAGTAGGTTTTCACGAAGCGTTCGTGGTCACCGTAGACCGTGCGCATCTGGCCCGGCCAGCTGTCAGCGATACAGAGCACGCCTTCGCAGGGCGATTCGGCGATTTCCGCGCCGGTGGTCGGGTCCAGCACCACCGGCTGCACGCCGAAGAAAGGTTTCATGGCAGCGCCCGGTTTGGTTGCATGGGCGCCGGGCAGGGGGGTCATCATGTGACCGCCGGTTTCGGTCTGCCACCAGGTGTCGACGATGGGGCAGTTCCCCTTGCCGACGACCTCGTTATACCAGTTCCAGGCTTCCGGGTTGATCGGTTCGCCCACGGTGCCCAGCACCTTTAGGTCGGAGAGATCATACTTCTCGACCCATTCGGTGCCCTGTCCCATGAGTGCGCGGATCGCGGTGGGGGCGGTGTAGAACTGGTTGACCTTGTGCTTTTCGCAAACGGCCCAGAAGCGGCCTGCGTCCGGGTAGGTCGGCACGCCTTCAAACATCAGCGTGGTCGCGCCGTTGGCCAGTGGGCCGTAGACGATGTAGCTGTGGCCGGTCACCCAGCCCACGTCCGCGGTGCACCAGTAGATGTCGCCGTCGTGGTAGTCGAAGGTGACTTCGTGGGTCAGGGCCGCGTAGAGCAGGTAGCCGCCGGTGG
>DOUP01000127.1 GCA_003520545.1 Maritimibacter sp.
CACCGCGCGCGCCAAGGGCGTGGGGGAGCGCAAGGTGCTTTACGGTCACGCGCTGCGGGCCGCGATGGTGTCGATCATCCCGGTGCTCGGCATCCAGGCGGGCTTCGTGCTCTCCGGGTCGGTCTTTATCGAGATCGTGTTTCAATGGCCCGGCGTCGGGCGGATGCTGGTCGATGCGATCCTGACCCGTGACATTCTTCTGGTGCAGGGCGGGGTGGTCTTCGTCGCCGCCTGCTATGTCTTCTTCAACATCTGCGTGGACGTGGCGCAATCGCTGCTCGACCCGAGGATCAAGACATGAGTTTTCTCAAGCTTCTGTTTCGCAACCGGCTTGCGGCCATGGGGGCGGTGGTTCTCGGGCTGATCCTGCTGCTCGTCGTGCTGATCCCGCTGCTTCCCTTGCAGGACCCGGACGTGACCAACACCTCGAACCGGTTTCTGCCCCCCTTGTCGGACGGTCACCTGCTGGGCACCGATCACCTGGGGCGTGATCTTTTGGCCCGTCTCCTGCATGGCACGCGGCTGTCGCTTGGCGTCGGCATCTCGGCGGCGCTGATCGCCGGAACCATCGGCTCGGCGGTGGGCATCATCGCGGGCTATTTCGGCGGGCGCGCCGACAACATCATCATGCGCGGTATCGATATGCTGATGGCCTTTCCCTATATCCTGCTGGCGCTCGCCATTGTCGCAGCACTTGGACCGGGCCTGTTCAACGCGCTGATCGCGGTGGCCGCGGTGAACATCCCGTTTTTCGCAAGAAATATCAGGGGGATCACCGTGGGCCTGGCGGGGCGCGAATTCATTGATGCCGCGCGGCTGGCGGGCATGGGGCACACCCGGATCATCCTGACCGAGCTTTTGCCCAACGTGCTCTCGACCATCGTTATCGCCATGTCCACGACCGTGGGCTGGATGATCCTGGAGACCGCAGGGCTGTCGTTTCTCGGGCTGGGGAGCCAGCCTCCGCAGGCCGATCTGGGTTCGATGCTGGGCGAGGCGCGGTCGGCGCTGATAACGGACCCGCATACCTCGATCATTCCGGGGATCATGATTTTCCTGATCGTCATGTCGATCAACCTCCTGGGTGACGGGGTGCGCGATGCGCTCGACCCGCGGTTACGCTCTGGCGCGTTGGCGCGGCCGCGGGCGCAGACTTTGGTCGAGCGCAAGGGCGACATTCCGACAGATGATCAGAAGGGGCTTCTGAATATCCAGAACCTTGAGACGCAGTTCCACGTCGGCAAGCGGGTCTACCGCGCGGTCAACGATGTGACGCTCTTCGTGAACCCCGGCGAGTGCCTTGGCGTGATCGGGGAAAGTGGCTCGGGCAAGTCGGTGACAGCGTTGTCGGTGATGGGGCTTGTCGCCTCGCCTCCCGGTGTGGTGACCGGGGGCGCGGTGCGCTACGAGGGGGAGGATTTGCTGTCTGCGCCCTTCGAGAGCCTGCGCCGGAAACGCGGCGACAAGGTTGCCTATATCTTCCAGGATCCGCTTTCGACATTACATCCGCTCTACCGTGTCGGGGACCAGTTGATGGAGGCCATCCAGGTCCACCACAAGATGTCCGACAAGGAAGCGCGGGCCAAGGCGGTGGACCTGTTGAAGTCCGTCCGTATTCCCAACCCGGAAAGCCGGATCAGGAGCTATCCCCATGAAATGTCGGGCGGAATGCGGCAGCGGGTCGGGATTGCCATGGCGCTGGCCAATGACCCCGACGTGATCATCGCGGATGAGCCGACGACTGCCTTGGACGTGACCGTGCAGGCGCAAATCCTGGCCTTGCTTGACGATCTGCGGCGCGAGCGGGGGCTGGCCATTGTCTTTATCACCCATGACTTCGGCGTGGTGGCGCAGCTTTGTGACCGGGTCGCGGTGCTTTACGGCGGGCGGATCGTGGAGCAGGGGACGACCACCGACGTCCTCGATCATCCCGCGCATCCCTATACCAAACGTCTGATGGCCTGTGTGCCGGAACTGGGTGGCGGCAAGCGCAGGCTGGAGGCCATTCCGGGCCTGCCGCCGATGGTGTCCGACCTGCCGCCCGGCTGCGCCTTTGCGCCCCGCTGCG
Organism: Maritimibacter sp.; assembly: GCA_003520545.1. Taxonomy (GTDB): domain Bacteria; phylum Pseudomonadota; class Alphaproteobacteria; order Rhodobacterales; family Rhodobacteraceae; genus Maritimibacter. The sequence goes on from DOUP01000127.1 coordinate 2,069, forward strand.
ACAAGGCCACCGAGGCCTGTTCGCGAGGCGAGATCGCGTTGGCAGGCTCCGGCACCCGCGCTGTCCGATGCATTCATCCCGAGGAGGAGATCGCATGAGTATCGCTCTGAAAGTCGACGGTCTGGCCAAGACCTTTCCGATCTCGGGTGGGTTGTTCGGGCGGCAAAAGGCCGGCGTGCGTGCGGTGCGGCCGATGAGCTTTGAGGTGCCGACCGGAGAAACCCTTGGGATCGTTGGGGAATCCGGCTGCGGAAAGTCCACGTTGGCACGGATGCTCGTGGGGCTCTTGGAGCCGACCGAGGGGACCATCGAGATCGAAGGCAAGGCATTGGACAATGCCGACCCGGCCAAGTTCGGGCGGTTGATCCAGTACATGTTTCAGGATCCGGTGTCGTCGCTCAACCCGCGCAAGACGATCAAGCAGATCATGGAAGTCCCGCTCAAGCGGCTCTATGGAATGGGGAGGGCGGAGCGTGACAAGCGGATCGGCGAGATTTTCGACAGCGTGAACCTGAGGTCCGAGTTCCTGGAACGTTACCCGCACGAGTTTTCCGGCGGGCAGGCGCAGCGGATCGGGGTGGCGCGCGCGCTTGCGGCAGCGCCCCGGATCATCATTCTGGATGAGCCCGTGTCGGCTTTGGACGTGTCGGTGCAGGCGCAGGTGCTCAATCTACTGCGCGATCTGAAGGGCGAGTTCGGGTTGACATATCTCTTTATTTCCCACGACTTAGCCGTGGTCGAAGCGGTGTCTGACCGGATTGTCGTGCTCTACTTCGGGTCGGTCGTGGAGATCGGGAAGGCGGAAGAGGTCTTTGCCAATCCGCGCCATCCCTATACCAAGCTGCTCGCGGAGTCCGCACCCGTGGTGGGACGGCCTTTGAAAGCGCCGGAGCAGAAAGACAGCGAGCTTCCGGACCCGTTGAACCCGCCACCGGGCTGTGCATTCGCCACGCGATGCCCGCGTGCGACCGACCAATGCAGGCGAGAAGAGCCGCGCCTCGAAGCCATGGGAGGGGATCAGTATGCAGCCTGTTTCCACCCGCTCTGAACTGAGCGGTCAAAAGCTGTCGCGCCCCGCGCAAGTTGCTGAATCTATAAAGAAATTTATCGTGACCGAGGGGCTTGTGCCGGGCGATCGTATCCCGTCTGAACCGGAGTTGATCGAACGCTTCGGGATGGCGAAAGGCACGATCCGCGAGGCGCTTCGGATATTGGATGCGCAGGGTCTGGTGAAGTCGCGGACCGGGCCGGGGGGAGGCACTTTCGTGCACGAAGTGTCGCGGGAACGTGCCGAGGCGCTGTTGGGAAATTACTTTTATTTCAAGGACCTGACCATCTCGGACGTGTACCAGTTGCGCCGGGTTCTGGAGCCGGAGCTGGTGGCCAGCCTTGCGGGCAACCTGCCGCCGCGCGTGATCGAAGACCTTGAGGCGATCCTTGCTTCCTATGCCGAACCGGCGACCACCGATGAGGAGGAGCGCGACCAGCATGTGGCCTCGCTCAGGTTCCACAAAGTCCTGGCGGACCAGACATCTAACCCTTTGTTATCCTTCGTGATTGGTTTCATGCTGACCATTCTGTCGGACATCACGGTTTCGCGTCGTCTTTACACCCCTATCAACCTTGATCTCTGGGCGCGGGGGCGCGATTATCAGACCCGGTTGCTGGAGGCGTTGAAAGAGGGCGACAGCAAGGCGGCGCGGGCGATCATGACGGCGCATATGCAGACCGCGCAGCCGCTCATGGAGGGGCAGGAAGCCTTCTCGTTGAAGCGGTTCATCTCGGATTAAGCCGGGGTCGCAAGGCGCGTTAACCGGCTAAATCCGCCCCGCACAGGGCGTATGATTTCCATATGATTTGTATATGAAACCCATATGCGCGATCGCGGGCGGTCGGGACCCTTAACGCCGCGCGCGTTGACCGTATCGTGAGAAGGGACCAGTCTCGACCGTGCCGTGGCTTGTTCCCGGGCCGCAGGCGTCGTAACCCGAACCGATGGCCCGATTGTCCCCTCCCAACCTCGCCCCCCTGTCGCACTGGGCGTTCTCCGCGCTGATCCTTGCATCGGGAGCCGCGCTGGGCGTCGTCTTCATGTGGCTGGGGACACCGCTGCCCTTCATGCTGGGGAGCCTGATCTCGTCTGCCGTGATCGCGATGCGCTGGGGGCCGAGCTTCCCCATGGGCTACGAGTTCCCGCCGCGCATCCGGCAGGTTTTCGTGGGCGTCATCGGGGTGATGATCGGGGCGCAGGTTTCGCCGGAATTGCTGGCGCTGCTTCCGAAGATGGCGGTGTCGATCCCTGCCGTGATCGCCTTCGTGGTTCTGGCGCATGGTGGCAACTACCTGATTTTTCGCCGGTTGGGCGGGCTCGACAAGCATACGGCCTTTTACTCGGGCACGCCCGGCGGGCTGCTGGAGTCCATCGCGTTTGGCGAGGAGGACGGGGCGGATATCCGCGTGCTGACGATCATGCAGTTTCTGCGGATCATCGTCGTTGTGATGATCCTGCCGGTCGCGATTTCGATTTACGAAGGGGCGCCGGTCGGGTCGGCGGCGGGGCTATCCACCTCCACGCAAGCGGCCCAGGCGATGGATATCGTGCTGACTTTCGTTTTCGCCCTGATCGGGCTGTGGATCGGCACCGCGATCCGGGTGCCGGCGGCGCAGTTGACCGGGCCGCTTCTGGTCGTAGGCATCGCCTCGGCCTTCGGGCTGATCGACCTCGTGATCCCCGGTTGGCTGGTGGGCAGCGCGCAGGTCGTTCTGGGCGCCGGGCTTGGGCTTCGCTTTGTCGGGCTGACGCGCCGGATGCTGGTGCAGGGCGTCGGGCTGGCGACCTTGTCGGGCGGCTTCATGCTCGCCCTCGGTGGGGCGATTTCCTACGCGCTGGCGGTGTCGGTCGACCTGGATCTGGAGATGCTCATCATCAGCTTTGCACCGGGTGGTGTGACCGAGATGAGCCTGATCGCGCTGTCACTGGCCGCCAACCCCGCCTTCGTCACGCTGCATCACCTCGTGCGGATTTTGGCCGCTGTCGGGGAATTGGCGCTGGTGAAGCGCATGGGCTGGCTCAACCGCTCGTAACGATCATGGCGCGGCGTAGGCGGACTTATCGCGATAAGTCCGGACAGAAATCA
>DOUP01000261.1 GCA_003520545.1 Maritimibacter sp.
TGAGGGGGCGATCGCGGTTCCGACCGAGGATGGCCGCATCGCGGTGCGGATCGTGTCCGGGCTGAGCCAGTCCGACCCGCCGGACGTGATGCGCGGGGAAGAGACACAGATCGCGGGTTTGGTCGCGGGGTCGCCCGAGTTCGACGGGATCGTCTGCCTGCCCGGCACGCATAGCAAGTGGGTGCGGGTGCAGGGTGGCCGGGTCGAGTGGTTTCGCACCCTCATGACGGGCGAGCTGTTCGCGCTCTTGTCGGAGAGGTCCGTCTTGCGCCACTCGGTCGGCGAAGGATGGAGCGACGCGGCATTCGACGCGGGGGTGCGGGCGGCTTTGGCCGACCCTGACGCCCTGATGCCGGGTTTGTTTGCGCTGCGCTCCGAAGCGCTCTTGGGCGATCTCGACGGGGGAAACGCCCGCGCCCGGTTGTCGGGGCTTCTGATCGGGGCCGAACTGTCGGCCATGCGCACGGCCTGGACCGCGTATCCGGTGGCGATCGTGGCAAGCGCGGCGCTTGCGAGGCGATACGAGGCGGCGCTCGCCCCCCATGGGGCGCAGGTCACGCGCTGCGACGGGGAGGCGTTGACGCTTGCGGGGCTGAGAGCCAATCGCGCGATACTGGAGGCAAAACCATGAGCCGAAACATCATCGCGATCTTGCGGGGGATCACGCCGGACGCCGTGGTGGGCATTGGCGCGGCCCTGATCGACGCCGGGATTGACCGGATCGAGGTGCCGCTGAATTCACCCGATGCGTTTGCCAGTATCGAAGCGCTGGTCGAGCAATTCGGGGAGGGGGCGCTGATCGGGGCGGGAACGGTCCTGACCGCCGACGAGGTGACGGCCGTGGCCGATACCGGGGCCGGGTTGATCGTGTCGCCGAATTGCGACGCGGCGGTGATCCGGGCCACGAAGGCGCAGGGCATGGTGTCCTTTCCCGGTGTGATGACGCCGACCGAATGTTTCGCGGCGCTTCAGGCCGGGGCGGATGGGCTGAAGCTATTCCCCGGCGCTTTGATTGGTCCGAGCGGGTTGCGCGCGATCCGCGCCGTTCTACCGCCGGGCACGCAGGTCTACGCGGTCGGAGGCGCGGGGCCGGAAAACTTCGCGGACTGGCGCGACGCGGGGGCGGACGGTTTCGGGATCGGGACCGCGCTTTACCGGCCCGGCGACGGGGCCGGGGCAGTCGCCGCGCGGGCGCGGGAAATCGTGGCGACATATGACGGGGTTTATGGGCGATGAAATTCGAGGTCTTCGACAACAGGCTGTGCGAATTGGGCGAGGGGCCGCTATGGCACCCGGTGCGCGAGCAGTTTTTCTGGTTTGACATCATGGGCAAACGGCTTTTGTCGCGCGTGGGCGCGCGCCTCCTGTCGTGGTCGTTCGATGAACATGTATCGGCGGCCGGTTGGATCGACCGCGAGACCCTGTTGATCGCGACCGAGACCGCGCTTCGGCGGTTCGATATCGAGAGCGGCGCGCATGAACCTGTTACCCGATTGGAAGCCGACGACCCGGTGACCCGGTCGAACGATGGGCGCGCGGACCCCATGGGCGGGTTCTGGATCGGGACGATGGGCAAGGCGGCGGAGCCGGGGGCCGGCGCGATCTATCGTTTCTATCAGGGTGCTTTGGAACCGCTGTTTCCCGAGATCACCATTCCGAACTCGATCTGTTTCTCGCCGGACGGGCGGCGCGCCTATTTCGCGGATACGCCGTCGCGGTGTATCCGGGTTCAGACGCTTGACAGCGAGGGCTGGCCGGAGGGCGCGCCGGAGGTATTCGTGGACCTGAGCGACGAGGGGCTGAACCCGGATGGATCGGTCGTGGATGCCGAAGGCGGGCTTTGGAATGCGCAATGGGGCGCGGGGCGCGTTGCGCGGTATCTGCCGGATGGGCGGTTCGATCGGGCGGTGGCCCTGGGCGGGCGTCATGCTTCCTGCCCGGCGTTCGGGGGGCCTGACCTGCGCCGGATGATCGTCACAACGGCGCGGGAGGGGATGCGCGACCCGGACGCGGCGCAGGGCGTGGTCTACGAGGTCGATCCCGGCGTATGCGGGCAGGCGGAGCATCGGGTCGTGGTCTGAGCTTCCCGAGCCGTTTGCGTCAAGATCGGTTCAGCGCAGCGTCTCGTCCAGGATATCCACGAATTTCCGCGCCGATGGCGACAGGGACCGGCTGCGTTTCGAGATGACCGCCATCGACCGCGTGACGCGGGGATTGGTCAGCGGGCGGCTGACAAGACCGGGGTCGCTGACCGCATTGGCAAGGCGGGATGGAAAGGCGGCGAAGCCCATGCCGCAGGCCATCATCCATTCCGCGCTGTAGAGAAAACCGATCTCCGCCGCGACGTTCAACGTCGCGCCCACGTCGCGCATGGTATCCTCGACCTGTCGCCGCACGCCGTAATTGCGCCGCGGAATGATCATCGGCACGCGGTCCAGCGCGGCCCAATCGACGGTGTCCTGCCGGGCAAAAGGGTGGTCGCGGTGACAGACGAGGTGGATCGGATCATCGTGCAGGATGTGCCAATCGAACTCGGTCCGGTCCTCGGGCGGGATGCCGAGACCGAAATCGACCTGTTCGTTGCGGATCATGGTGTAAAACTGGTCCGGCGCGCAATCGTTCAGCTCAAGCTCGACCCTGGGATGGGCCGCGATGAATATCTTCACGGTGGGCGGGAGCAGCGCGATGCCGGTGGCCGGGGTCGCGGCGATGCGCACGACACCGCGTTCCAGTTCCTTCAGGTCCGTAACGGTCGCACCAATGGCGGCGACATCGCCAAGGATACGGGTGACGATGCCGATGATCTGTTCCACGGCGGCGGTGGGCACCACGCTTCGCGTGGTCCGGTCGAACAGCCGTGTGCCAAGCGTTTCCTCGGCCTGACCCAGAAGGACGCTGGCGGCGGATTGCGAGACGGACAGACGCTCGGCCGCCGCCGAAATCTGCCGGGTGTCATAGACTGCCTTGATCGCCTGAAGCTGGCGAAGGGTGAGATGCGAGACTGACATTCATAACCTTACTACATTAATAAAGTCAAAATATTCACAAAAATTCTCAATACTTCAATGGTAACCTTCGGCCACGGCACCTCGGAGGGGCCGGATAGGGAGGACATCATGATTACAAGACTTCTGCTTGCGGCCTGTGCCGCGGCTTCGACTTTCGCATTCACCGCGCCCGCCGAGGCGCAGGGACGTATCACCATCGGGACCAACCCGCAGGGCACGCTGTATTACACCATCGGGGGCGGGCTTGCAGCCGCGCTTCAGGATACCATGCAGCGGCAGGTGACGGTGCAGCCCTTTACCGGCTCGTCCGTCTACATCCCGCTGATCGACGCGGGCGAGGTGACGCTCGGGCTCAATTCGTCGATTGACGTCGGGTCCTGGTATCGCGGCGAATACGGCAATGAGCCCTTTACCGACATGCGCGTTCTGGCGCGTCTCTGGCCGCTGCGCCAGGCGCTGACCGTGCGGGCCGACAGCGGGATGACGGAGGTTTCCGATCTTGCCGGGAAACGCGTTGTCACGGCCTTTTCCGCCATGGCCGCCACGGGGCGCGTGAACACCGCGATCCTCGAAGCGGGCGGGCTGTCGGCTGACGAGGTCGAAGGTGTTACTGTCGCCGGTCTGTCGCAGGGCATCGAAGCACTGGTCGAGGGCAATGCCGATGCCACGGGCGTTGCCGTGGGCATTCCGCTGACCCAGCAGGCCCATGCAACCATTCCGGGCGGTATCCGCTATCTCTCGATCACCGGCGAGGGCGCCACCAACGAGAACATGAACGACATTTTCAACGGCGTTTACCTTCTCGAAGTCGCGCCGAACCCGCGGATGCCCGAGATCACGGACCCGGTGACGGTGTCGGCCTATGACGTTTACCTGACCACCTCGGCGAACCTGTCGGACGAAGATGCCACCGCGATCCTGTCAGCACTTTACGATGCGCTGCCGTCCCTGAAGGCCGATTATCCGCCGCTGGCCGCCGCCGCACAGGAGCGCCTGTCCGCGCCGACCAATACCGTGCCCTACCACCCGGCTGCCGTGGCGTTCTTCAAGGGAAAAGGCATCTGGTCCGACGAGAACGACGCACATGAGGCCTTGCTCGACTGAGCCCGCCCTTGAACAAGGACCAACACCGTGAGCCTTCGTATCATCACCGCCTTGTTGCCGGTGCTGGGGATCCTTTGGATCCTCGATCTGCCGGGACGGCTTGGGGCCGTCGTGATTACCGAGCAATACCTTGCCGTGGTGCTCGGGGTCGCGGTGCTGGCCGGTTTTGTCGCTGCCCCGTTGGCGGGGTGGCGGCGCTGGCCTGACCTTGCCTTTGCCATCGCGGCCCTTGCGGGCTGGGTCTGGCTGGCATGGAATTACGAGGACTGGCTGCTGACCGCCCATGTCCGGGGGCCGGAGAAATGGGTGGCCGCTCTGTTCGCCATCGCCGGTATGGTCGAGGCGACACGCCGCAACTGCGGCCCGGTGCTGGCGGTGCTCGGGCTTGCCTTCATGGCCTACGGGTTCTTCGGCTATCTCGCGCCGGGGCTCTTCGAGGGGGCTTACCTGAAGCCCGCACGCTATCTGCTCTATATCTATTCCGACTCCAACGGGGTGCCCGGACTGGTGCTGAACGTGGCGGCCAACCAGATCATGGGTTTCATCATCTTCGGCGTCGTTCTGACCGCGGTCGGCGGATCGGAGGCGATGACGCGGCTTGCCATGTCGCTCATGGGTCATCGCCGGGGTGGCCCGGCCAAGGTCGCGATCCTTGCCTCGTCGCTGTTCGGAACCCTGTCCGGCTCGACCGTCGCCAACGTGATGTCCACCGGGGTCGTCACCATCCCGATGATGAAACGCGCCGGGTTTCCGTCGCGCTATGCCGCGGCGATCGAAGCGGTCGCCTCCAACGGGGGCCAGATCGCGCCACCCGTGATGGGGGCCACCGCTTTCGTCATCGCCGAGTTTCTTCAGGTCGGTTACGCCGATGTTGTCGTCGCCGCGTTCCTTCCGGCGGCCTTTTACTATTACCTGCTCTATCGCCAGGTGGACCGTTTCGCGGTTGCCCACGGGATCGAAGGCGAACCGCGTGAAACGCTGCCGCGCGTGGGCCCCGCCCTGCTCGGGGCGTGGCCGCTTCTGGCCCCCCTGGGCGTGTTGATCTGGTTCTTGTTCGTGCTTGGCTACAGCCCCGGCAAGGCCGCGCTGTATTCCGCCATTGCCGCTCTGGCGCTGAACATCCTGCGTGCCCCGCGCGAGACGCTGTCGGTCAGCTTTCTCGCGGGTATCCTTGCCAATTCCGGGCGCACGCTCATTCCCGTGATCCTGGTCAGTGCGATCGCGGGGATCGTGATCGGCACCATCAACGTCACCGGGCTTGGGTTCGCCCTGACGCTGGCCCTGGGCAAGATCGCTGCCGTGGGCGGGGTGCTCGCCCTTCTGGCCGCGACCGCCGTGCTTGCGGTGATCCTTGGGGTCGGGATGCCGACCACCGGGGTTTACGTGGTGATCTCGGTCCTCTTGGCGCCGGCGCTGGTGAAGGCGGGCGTGGCGCAGATGTCAGCGCACCTGTTCATCTTCTACTTCGGGCTGCTGTCGATGCTGACACCGCCGGTGGCGATTGCGAGCTACGCCGCCGCCTCCATCGCGGGGTCGGATATGTGGAGAACCGGGACAACGGGGATCAAGCTGGCCATCACCGCCTATCTGCTTCCCTTCGTCTTCGCCCTGAACCCGGCGCTGGTCTGGCAGGGAACATGGCTGGAAATCGGCGTTTCGGTCCTGACCGTGGCGGTCGCGGGCTACCTCCTGGCCGAGGTGCTGGCCAACCGCAAAGCCTATGGCGGGGGGATGATGCGATGGGCCGTCGGCGCCCTGTCGCTGGGGATCGGCGCCTCGACCGCCATCGTCCCGCCCGCAAGCACCGCCGCGATGATCGTCGCCGTGCTCGGGATCGTGGCCGCCTTTGTTATCACGCGCTTTCTGAGCGCAACGTCAACGGGCGGTCTGCGCCCGCAAACTGGAGGAAACGACGTATGAGTGAACGCTACCCCGAGATGCCCCCGCGCATCGAGAACCCGCCCTACAAGCGGATCGCGACCGAGGAAGCATGGCTGCCGCAGGAGATCATGGACCTTTACATCAAGGGACTTGATGACGGCTCGATTTCCGATCCCGGTTTCCGCAGCCTCTGGGGCTTCTTCGGCAAATCCCAGACCGAGAAGGCCCGCGCGCATAACCGTCGTATCACCTCCTTGGGGGAAGAGCGGATCAAGGACATGGACGAAAGCGGCATCGACATGGCCGTTCTTTCGCTGTCCTCGCCGGGCACGCAGGTGTTCGATCCGGCCCAGGGCACTTCGCTTGCGATCATGGCCAACGACATGCTCGCCGAAGGGATCGCGGCCCATCCGGACCGGTTCGTGGGGCTTGCCGCCTTTTCGCCGCTGGACGTGGGGAACGCCGAGAAAGAGCTGGAGCGCGGTGTGACCAAGCTCGGGATGCGCGGTGGCATCCTCAATTCCCATACGCTGGGGGTCTTTCTGGACGACGAGAAATATTGGGGCCTGTTCGAGGCCGCCGAGGCGCTGGACGTGCCGATCTACCTGCACCCGAACACGCCGCCTGCGGACATGATCGCTCCGTTCCTGCCGCGCGGGCTGGATGCCGCGGTCTACGGGTTCGCCTGTGAAACCGGGCTGCACGCGCTGCGGCTTGTGGTTTCTGGCCTGTTCGACCGGTTCCCGAAGCTCAACATCGTTCTTGGCCACTGTGGCGAGGCGCTGCCCTATTGGCTGTATCGGATCGACTACATGCACGGGCATATTTCGAAAACCGGGCGCTATGAAAACGTGCAGCCGCTCAAGCGCCGTGCGTGGGATTACCTGATCGACAACTTCTACTACACCTCGTCGGGGGTGGGTTGGACGCCGCCGGTGAAATACGTGCAGGATGTCATCGGGGCCGACCGGATGATGTATGCGATGGATTATCCCTGGCAGTTCGTTCAGGGCGAAGTCGGCGTTTTCGACCACATGGACGTGGATGACGCGACCAAGAAGATGTTCTTCGAAGACAATGCGCGCAAGGTGTTCAAGATCTAGGCGGTCAACATGGGGGCGGCGGGATCTGCCGCCCTCATTCAAAAACCGTCCAACAGGATGAGGGCTGTGACGAGGTTCCAGTGGGCTGCGTAACGGCAATCGGTGTTGTCGTGGATGCCCATCTCCCGGATCAGCGCCGCGTTCGAAGCGCGCGATCGCTGTATTGCTGCTCGGATCGCGTGCGTAGTCGTGGCGCTGGCGAGAAAGTCCTATCCTGCGTCCTTCCGATGGTCATAGATCAGCAGACCGTCACTCAATGGGACTAAACACCTAGGCCGTGGACCTACAGTTCACTATGGGGCAATGATTGCTCGAAAAATTACATAATCCATATTATCAGCGCTATCGAGAGCTTGGGGTGCGCGGACGGATCAGACCGCTCGTGTCGCTGGAACAACGCGCACCGCAAACGAGCTCGGCCTCAAACCAGATGGCGACCCAACTTGCGACCTGGACCGGCGAAGCTACGCTCGGCGTCAAGTACGCCGCCGGTCCTGTCCGTCACGATCCAAGCGAGGCCAGGTCGGCTGCCATGGCGGGGGTGGCGAGCGTCAGCGCTCCGATGGCGGAAAGAGTAAGAGCTATCATCGTGTAATGTCCTTCGTTGGTCCGCTTTCAGCCTTGGATAAAGCGTTCCAGCGATGCCTCCTTGACCAAACTCAAAAGCCTGCGGGCCTTTGTTTCGTCCTTGGCAAGGCAGAGCGCGGTGGAGAGCGCATCGGCCAGACCCGCGCTCGGCGCGCTCACGGTCGTTTGGGTCGCGGCAACGGCTGTGCCGTCTGGCGCGAGGATATGTCCCTGCCCCCGATCCGCGTCCATCACCGTTCCGAAGGTCGCAGAACTTGCCAGCGCGCGGTTGCGCCACCTGTCTTTGCGCCCGCTACCCGCCAGCGTGATGGGCCAGCCAGTGCCGGTGGGCGCGTCCCCGAGTGCGATGATCTCGCCCGTGTCGATCAACACATCAGCGACGCCACGCTCGGCCATCAGGTCCGCGACCTTGTCGCCGATAAATCCCTGCGCGATGCCGTTGAGGGTCAGGGCCTGCCCCTTGCCCAGCGTGATCCGTTCGGCGGCCACGTCCACCCGGTCGAAGCCGACACGCGCGCGCGCCTGTGCCAGGGCCTCTGCCCCGGGTGCCCGGTTTTGCGCGGCGGCCTCGGCCATGACCTGCCAGAGCGGCTGCACCGTCGGGTCGAACAGCCCGCCGGAGAGATCATGCACACGCCGCGCCAGCGACAGGCATTCCAGAAGCTCAAAGGAGGGTGCATCGAGAGACCCGGTGCGGTTCAGCCGCATGATTTCACTGTCCGGGCCATACAGGCTGAACACCTGTTCGAGCCGGGTGATCTCGGCCCGCGCCGCGCGGGTGATCGCCTCGGCATCCGGGTGGTCCAGAACGATCTGGGCCTTGGCGCCAAGCGCGACGCCTTGCCATCGAAAGGCCGCCGCCGGGCCAGCCGCCGCGGTGAGGCAGGCGGCGGAAACGAAGCTTAGAAAACGGCGTCTGTTCAGGGTCATGTCACAGGGTCCTTATTGCCCAAGCGCGTTCAAGCGGGCGTTTATGTCGTTGGTGTCGGTCTGGGCCTCCGGGGTGGTCTCGCCCAGCACGTCTTCGGCGCGGATGTCATGATAAGCGACGAGTGTGCCGCCGTGGTCGCGCGCGAAGGCTTCGGCGGCGATCTGGTCGGAGAAGGGCACGAATTCCGCAGCCCCCATGCCGCCGACAGCATCGGACCCGGCGACGTAGATCGCCTCCCGCGCGGGCATCCACGCCCCCGGTTCGTCCCAGGTCGCGCCGGCCATGTCCTGCACATAGGCCACCTGAACCGCGTGGCTCTGTTCCGGCATATGCAGGTAGGCGATCACGTCGCGTACCTGGCTGAAAAAGATCGGTGCAGGCGTCCCGTCAAGATGCGCCTGCCCCTTGGGGCCATCGTGTTCCACGAGGGCCATCTGGCAGTAATACCCCAGCGCTTCATCGGTCATTTCGACCGGCTCGGGCAGTGCGGCCACCTCTTCTTTACAAGCGGCAAGCAGGAAGACCGGGATCAGGAGAAGCTTGTTCATGGGGTCACCTTCTGGAACGACAGCCGCGCTACCATGGCGGCCAGCACGGGCCATATCAGGATCGCGGCGAGCGGTTTCCAGGCGGCGATGGACGAGGCCGCGCCGGACAGGCCGGAAGCCGCGTCGACCGCCCCGGAGGCCGCGAGGTTGAAAATGCGGAACGCATCGGCGGGGTTCAGAACCAGCGCCCAGGGAAAGACCTCAGTGGTGAAGGTGCCGCCGTCATCTGCGACCACGGCGGCGAGAAGGCCCAGGTCGTAGAGCACGATCATCACCAGCCACAGGCCAATCGCCATGGCCGCCGCCCCCGAGGGTCTACGCGAGAGACACGACATGGCGTGGCCCAGCGACAGGAAGACAGCGCCCAAGAGGACCGAGGTCCAGACCAGACGCCACAGTGCCGGAAGCCCTTCGGCAGCCTCGACACCGCCAGTGGCAAAGGCAACCACGGCCGCCACGGCATAGCCACAGACCACGGCAATCGTCACGACGGCAAGCTGCGCAATCAGTTTCCCCAGCAAAAGCTCGGTCCGTGCCAAGGGATAGGCCAGCGACAGGGCGAGCGTGCCGCGCTCGCTCTCCCCCGCGATGGCGTCGAAGGATATCAGGAGCGCGATGAGCGGCACGAGGTAGACCGCCAGCGAAATCAGGCTCGCAACTGTGACAGACAGCGGGTCCACCGCCATCTGCCCGGCAGGCGCGGAGCCTGCGAAGGCCAGGACCAGCGAAAACAGCATCATCATGGCGACCGAGACGATCACCCAGCGATTGCGACGGGCAATGGCGAATTCAAGCGCGGCGGTGGCGAGGATACGAGACAGCATCATGCAGCCCTCTTGGAGATATGGGAATAGAGGTCATCGAGCGTCGCCGCATGGACATCGAAATCCGCGATCTGGTCCCGCTGCGCCGCGATCCGCTCCAGAACGGCGAGCTTGTCAGCGGGGGGACAGGTGAAGGTCACGCGATCTTCCGACTGGATCGCACCGGAGAAGGCTTCGGCAATCCGCTCGCCCTGCCCGGCCTTGGGCGTGATGCTCACGCTCAGCGGCAACGCCGCGTCGGCGCGCAGGTCCGCCAGCGTGCCCTGGGCCACCTGTTTGCCCTTGGACAAGATCACCATCCGATCCGTGCGGGCCTCCAGCTCGGACAGCGCGTGAGAGGACAGCAGGATCGCAGTGCCTGACGCGGCCAGCTCATCCAGAAGCGTATAGAATTCGCGGCGCGACACGGGGTCGAGACCCGAAGTCGGCTCGTCCAGCACCATCAGTCTTGGTCCGCCGATCAGGGCCTGCGCCAGTCCGACGCGCTGCCGCATCCCCTTGGAATAGGTACCGATCCGCCGCCCTGCCGCGTCGGCCAATCCGACCTTTTCCAAAAGCTCATCGGCCTGTTTCACGGGTTGCCCCCGCAGGCGCAGGTAGTAGCGAAGCTGTTCGCGCCCGGTGATCGCCGGATGGAACGCGGCGTTTTCCGGAAGGTAAGCGGTCAGCGCGCGCGCCACCGCCGACCCCGGCGCATGTCCTGCCAGTTCGATGGTCCCGCCGTCGGCGTGAATCAGGCCCAGAACCAGCTTCATGAGCGTGGATTTCCCCGCGCCGTTGTGACCGAGCAGAGCGACACGTTCGCCCGCCGAGACGGTCAGCGAGACCTCGTCCAACACGCAGGCGTCGCCGTAGCGCTTAGTGAGCTTCGAGAGCGTCAGAATCGTCATAAGTCTCTCCTTTGGCCCAGAGCGGTTCGGCTTGTGCCATGTGTTGAACGGTATCGGGCACCTCGCGCAGCGGCGCGGTGGTCAGCGGGTGACTGTCCACGACGCCGCCGGTGCGGGCGGCCGGGAATTGCGATTGGCTCCACCGCACCAGTTGCACGGCGGGCGTGCCGAGCAGAAGCTTGGCGGCGGGTTGCGACCACAGGATGTGGTCCATCAGGTCGTTCGGACGGTAAGCGCTGTCGGCGCGGGCATCGCCGTCGAGATCGAAGGCGGGATGGTCGGACCAGTAATTGCCGCGCCCCTCATGGCTCCATTCCACGTCCGTGGTGCCGACGTATTTGACCTGCGTCCGGTTCCCGACAAAGGCGTTGCCGGTGATCGTGTTGCGCTCGGACCCGGCGGTGAAATGCACGCCGATATCGCAGCCGACGAAGCTGTTGTCCGCGATCAGGTTCTGGTGCGAGTTATAGACAAAGGTGCACTTTTCCGTGCCACCCGTCACGAGATTGGCGAAAATGTCGGACTGCTTGGTGTAATTCAACATGACACCGTGGTCGCGATCGTTGATCGAGGTATTGTTCTTCGCCACGATCCGGTCGGAATACATCAAGGCGAAGCCAAGGTGATTGCCGATCGAGATATTGCCTTCGATCACGCTGTCATTCGTATACATGTAGTGAATCGCGAAGCGCAGATCGCGAAACAGGTTGTCGCGAAACACGTTGCGTTGGGAGACGTTGGTGAAAATGCCGTCGCGCCCGTAGCGCACATCGTTGCCGATGACCTCGGCCCCCGGCGCGTTCCAGACGTAAATCCCGTTCCCCCGGTCGTTCATCCGGCGCAGACGCAGACCTTCGATCCGGTTGCCTTTGACCAGCGCGTTGCGCGCGCCGTGAATGTCGACGCCGACCAGGTTCCCGGTCAGCACGTTGTCCAGAACCTTTGCCCCGCGCGCCTTCTTGGTCAGCTTCACGCCCGCGTCGATGGGTTCATGCACGCGTCCGGAGTTGGTCAGGTGCAGCCCGCGCACAACCACGTCAGGCGCATCGACCAGAACCACCGATCCGGTGCGGTTCCCGTCGATGACCGCGCCATCTTCGCCGGTGAGCGTCAGGGGCTTGTCGATCGTCACCGGGCCATCGTATCGGCCCGGCGACAGGATGATTTCGTCCCCCTCCCCGGCCCCGGCAATCGCCGTGGCGAGCACACCCGGTCCGGGCGCGATGGTGATGCGCTCGGCCAGGGCTGGGGCCGCGCTCAGAATGAGCGCGGCGAGGAGGGAGACGAAACGGGTCATGCGCCTTTCGGCTCCACGAGCATACGGCCGCGCATTTCCATGTGCAGCGCGTGGCAGAACCACTGGCAGTAGTACCAGTAGACGCCCGGTTTCGACGCGGTGAAGGTGACCGACGCCGTGGCCTGCGGTGCGACCTCCATCGCGACCCCGTGGTTGTTCAGGCAGAAACCGTGGGTCAGGTCGTCGATATCGTCGAGGTTGGTGACATAGACCGTCACTTCGTCTCCCTGTTTCACCGTGAACTTCTCCAGCGAGAACTGTGGCGCCTGCGACGTCATGTAGACGCGCACCTTGTTCCCGTCGCGAATGACCGTGTCCTGCCAATCGTCCAGATCGACGCCGTCCGCCTCGGCCTGCGCACGCGCATCGGCCCACATCGGGTCGTTGCGGTCCCAGACGTTCTTCGGGGTCACCTTGGAGCGGTGAACGAGGATCGAGTCGTGCGGTTCGGCAAACGTCGGACCGTCGTGGATCAGCGTCATGTCGGTTCCGTCGAGCGCGAAGAGCTGTTCGTTCTCCGGCTTGAGCGGCCCGGTGTTCAGGAAGCGGTCCTTCGAGAACTTGTTCATCGACAGATACCACTTGCCGTCCGCTTCGAGCGTCTCGCCCATGGTGGTCGAGTTGTGGCCCGGCTGATAATGCACGTCCTGCTTGTTCAGGATCGGGTCCACGTCCTCGCCGTTATAGAGCTTCACGGCGTCTTCGATGTTCCACATCACCACCTGGCTGTCGAGGAAGAGCGTCGTGAAGGCGTTGCCCTTGCCGTCGAAACAGGTGTGAAGCGGCCCGAGACCCAGCTCCGGCTCTGCCACGACCACCGACCGCGGGTCGATGCTGTCGTCCTCGAAGAGCGCGTCGAACTTGCGCACGTCGAGCACGGAAACGGTCGGCGACAGTTTCCCGGCCACGCAGAGGTGGATCTTGTCGGGGGCCATGTTGATGCCGTGCGGGCTGTTCGGGATCGGCACGTAACGGGTGTAGTTCTTGTTCTGCCCCTTGCGCCCGTCGATTACCGGCACACCGTTCAGCTCGGTGTAATCGCCGTTCTCCACCGCTTTTTCGATTTCCGCGATGTTGAAGATGACCACGTGGTCCATCTCGGCTTCCATCATCTCGGCGAGGTTCATCCCCATTTCCGAGTTGTAGGAGGTCGAGAAGGCATATTTGCCGTCATAGTCGCAGTCGGTGTTGTCGAGGTTGCCCGACACCATCACCTGCCACGCGACCTTCATCTCGTCCGCGTTCACGGCGGTGTAGAAGTTCACGTATTTCGACGGATCGTCCAGAACGGAACCGTCGTTGACCATGGGCACTTCGTCCTCGCCGTTGGCGAACACGTAGTTGGTGCGCGGCCACTTCTGCGGACGCAGCCCGTGGATCGCCTTGGCGTTCGGGATGTCGATGATCTTGTCGGCCTTCATCACGTCGCAGCGCACGCGGGCGACGCGGGTGTTGGCCTTGTCGTTCATGAACAGGTAACGCCCGTCGTATTTGCCCTCGGTGAAGGACATGTGGACATGGTGCAAATCGCCGTTGTCGTGCACGGTCTTGCCCTGCGCGGCAAGGTATTCCTTGGTTTCCGGCAGCATGTCCTGCGTCAGGATCTTGAGGCTTTCATTGGTCTGGCCCCAGCCGGTGGCGGAACACCGGTTGAACACCGGCACGCGCATAAGTTCACGCATCGAGGGCACGCCGAGAATTCGCATCTCGCCAGTCTGGCCCGAGGACCAGAAGCCGTAGTATTCATCAAGCTCGCCCGGTGCCGGGCTTGCGTGTTCGGTTTGCGCGAGGGCTGCGCGCGGGGTCGAGGCCGCGGTGATCGCCGCCGCGCCGCCAAGCAGCCCGAGCCGAGCGCCGCCAGCGCCCATCATGGCCGCGCCAGTTGCCGATGCGCCCAGAAAGCCGCGCCGGCTAAGTCCTCTTTTTTCAGTGTCAGACATATCTGTCTCCCGTCACTTGGTTTGAAGATTTGGATGATTTTCCAACCCGTCCCTCTTGTTGAGGAACGCGGTCGGGTCCGAGGTGGAGCCCTTGCGTTTGAGCTTCTTGATGACCACGGGGCATTTGGTTTTGGATTGGTAGAGCACCTGGCAATGCATGCAGTTCAGGCATTCGTTGGGGTTGATTTCGCCCGTCGGGTGGATCGCCTGGACCATGCACTCGTTGGCGCAGGTCTGGCAGGGCGAACCACATTCCTTGTAGCGCTTGAGCCAGTCGAACATCCTGAGCCGGGCCGGGATCGCGAGCGCGGCCCCCAGCGGGCAGAGATAGCGGCAGTAGAACCGCTCCACGAACAACCCGGCGACCAACAGCGCGGCGGCGTAGGCCACGAACGGCCAGGCGCGCACGAAGTTCAGGATGATCGCGGTCTTGAACGGTTCGACCTCGGCCAGGTGCTCGGCCTGCTCTATCGACGCCAACGAGACGCCGAACAGCCCGAGAAAGATCATGTACTTGATCGGCCACAACCGTTCATGCAGACCCCAAGGCAGCGTGAACTGCGGCACCTTCAGCGCCCGCGCGATATGGTTGGTCAGCTCTTGCAGCGCACCGAAGGGGCACAGCCAGCCGCAATAGGCCCCTCTGCCCCAGAACAGGATTGCGGCGGCCACGGCAAACCACAGGATGAAGGTCAGCGGATCGAGCAGGAACGCCTGCCAGCTGAAATCCGAGGTCAGGGCACCGAACAGCGCCATCAGGTTCACGACCGAAAGCTGCGCATTGGCATACCAACCAAGAAACACCAGCGTGATCGTCAGGAAGGAGTAGCGGAAAATCTTGACCGCGCGCTCGGATCGCGTGAGCTGCATCTGGAAGAAGAACGCCAGCGTCAGCACCGCCAGCATGGCGGCCAGCACGGAGATTTCGAGCGTCTTGTCTTCCCAGATCTTCTTCCAAAGCGCCGACTGCGCCGCGCTTTCGCTCGCGCCCGTCGCCGCAACAGGCTGCGCGGGCGTGGCCGCCGGTTTCAGGAAAGCGTCCGGAAGCTGGTAGCCGAGGTCGAAGGTGGTGAAGACCTTCTCAATGGCCGCGACTTCGCGTTGCACGAGCAGTTGCAGGCGGAAGGGTTTCGTGGGGTCGAAGCCGCTGTCGGCCGGGATCTTGAACAGGTCGCGCTCGGTGAACTCGGGCACGTCGTCCAGCGGGATCACCCCCATCCGGCGATGGCCACGGTCGCGGAACCGCACCGACACGTCATCCTGGATCAGGACGATCCGGTCGAAAATGCCGCCGCGCACGTAACCCGACCCCTTGAAGGAATAGATCCCGCGTCCCACCACGGCGATGGCATGTTCCCCGGGCTCCAGCCACTCCTGAAGGTTGCCGTAATCCGCCTCACCCAGCACCGCACGGCCAATGGGGGGCACCGAGACCAGCGCCATCTGCATGTCGATGAACGTGGCGTCCGACGGTTCGGTCAGTGCGTATTTCTCGGTGCGCGGGTCGTCCATGGCGGCGAAGGCCGCGTTGATCTGGCCCACGTCCAGTGACAGGCGGCGCACGGTCCCGTTGCCCTCCATCGTCATCCAGCTCTCGGGCGCTTCGGCGTCTTCGTTGATCGTGTATTTCGGGCCGGTATCCACCTCCGGCGACAGCCCGCCCAGGCCAAGCTGGCGTGCGACCTTCAGGCCCGAGCGCACGATGGAATCGTCGATCACCATGATGGTGACGGTCGCGCCGGAAATGATCTCAAGATCATGGCCAGACCCGCCTGCGGCGGCTTCGTCGACCAGCGAAAGCCCGCGATAGTCGGCGACGAGCGCCTTGATCTTGCTGTCGGGAATGCCGATCAGAACAATCGGTTCGGAGTGTTTGACCAGGTCGACACCCAGGATCACCGCGTCGTCATCGACCGCGACCATGGTGTGGATCGGCTTACCGGAATATCCCGTGGTGCCGACGAAATCCGACGTGATGAACACATGCCCGATCTCTTCGCCCCCCGACAGGACGGGGGCCACGGGCATATCGTCGCGGATTGGGCCGAAGGCATCGGCCCCCTCGACCAGCGTGGCGGGGTCAATCTCGGGCAGAAACTGTGAGAGGACGGTCTGGGCGGCCTGCGCTTGCGCCATGGTCGAAACCAGCATGGCAAGGGCGCAGGCAAACAAGGTCTGGGCAAGTCGGGAGATGAAAGGCCGCGGGTCGGCTTTGGGCATCGCCTGCATGTTTACACTACTTTCTGAATTGGGGGGCCGCGGGACGGGTATTGGACCGTGTGTGTCAGGACAGGAATGGCTCGGAATACGAGAACCGTCGCCGGGCTGACGCCTGCCGGCAGGGGCACATCACGGGGCACGGACGCCGCGACGACGGACAGGAGCGTGCAATCCGAACATTGTGCGCAGCTCGCCGCCGGGGCATCGACCGGGTCGCCGTTACGGTCGAGCGTAATCGCCTCGGCCTGACCGTTCTCACCGCAAATGACGATCGTTTGCGCACCCGCTGCAGCCATGGCGTGAAGGGTTTTCGCATAGCCAGCAAATGTCCCGGAGGCGATGAGACTCGCCACCAGACTGAGAACCAAAAATGCATTGCTCGCGCGTATCATGGTGCCTGACCTAAGCCGGTCACCCTGCCCACTCCTTGACTAAAATCAAACTGGTGGATTTGGTACAAGTATTTTTAAGTGACTGAAAAATCACGAATAAGCATATGTGTATATGTCCTTCCCTCTGGACCGCCTTTCGATTGTCTGGCATCAAACGGTCCAAGGCTTTCGGAGGAAATTGATGGACGCCAAAGATCGCGACATCGCGTTCGCGAGCCTTCTGCTCTCGGGCATGACACCGGAAATGCGCGAGCGTCTGTGCGCCCGCGCGACGCAGCACACCTATGAACGTGGCACCACGATCTTTCTGCAAGGCGAACCGGCCCGCAGCATTTTCATCGTGCTCGACGGTTGGGTCAAACTGTATCGAATCGCGCCCAGTGGGGCCGAGGCCGTGGTTGGCGTTTTCACCAAGGGTCGCAGTTTTGGCGAGGCCGTCGCCTTTCGCCACGACACCTACCCGGTGTCCGCCGAAGCAGCGACTTTCACCCGTGTCCTGCGGATCGAGGCCGCCGAATTCCTGCGTCAGATCGAACGCGATCCCTCGGTCGCCACCGCCATCCTGTCCGCAACTTTCACCCACCTTCACGCGCTCGTCGCGCAGGTGGAGGCGCTCAAGGCCCGGTCGGGGGCGCAGCGGGTCGCCGAGTTCCTGCTGGAGCTCCACGAATGCGCCGACGGAGCCTGCAAGATCACCCTGCCTTACGACAAGGGTCTCATCGCCGGGCGTCTGGGCATGAAGCCCGAAAGCCTGAGCCGCGCGTTTTCCAAGCTGAGAACCCACGGCGTGAACGTGGCCCAGAACGAAGCCACCATCGACGATGTCGCCGCGCTTCAGGACATGGTGGACGACGATCCCGCGAACGCCTGGTCCCGCTAAACGGGTCACGCCAGCGCCGCCAAACCCATGATCGCGATCATGAACAGGCCCAGCACCAGAGAAAAGCCACGGCTCCATTCCGGCGCGGTGGCCAAGTCAAGGTAGGCGCGCAACACGATCCGCGCCTTGATCCAGGCCGCAAGCAGAATGGCGAGCACCGTCCAGAGCGCGCCGCCGCCCAGGACCGACACAGCGGTGGCGAGAGCCGACAAGGCCATCAGGATCAGCCAGGCGCGCGTCACGCTCATCCGCCCTGCCCCACCAGATAGATGACGGGAAACAGCAGCAGCCAGACAAGATCGACCATGTGCCAGAACTGCGCCCCGACCTCGACCGCGCGCGGCGCGCTGCGCCATGCGACGAGCGCGAAAATGGCCAGCCCCGCGACCACATGCGCGGCGTGAAACCCGGTCAGGAGGTAGTAAAACATGAAGAACGGATGGGTCTCAAACGTGATGCCCTCGGTCGTTTTCGCCACGTATTCCGCGCCCTTGATCCACAGGAACAGGAGGCCAAGCGCGCTGGCCCCCGCGAGATGGGCTCGGGTTGCCCGCAGCCTCCCCGCCTGCGCCAGACGCACCGCCCGCGCGGCCAGCCAGCCGGAGGTGACGAGCACCATGGTGTTGATCCCCGCCCCGACCGCGTCAAGGTGGCTTTGCGCCTGCGCGAACCCCGCGGGATCGGTCAGGCGCACGGCGGAAAAGGCGATCAGCCCCGCGCCGAAAACCAACAGCTCCGACACGATCAGGACCCACATCATGAACTCGCCGGGCAAGGCGTCGATGCCGCGTGGCCGGGTGGCGTCCGTCATTGCGCGACCAGCTCCCGGTAGATGCGCGGCAGCGCCGTGGTCAGCCGGTCGGGGTTAGGGATCACGGCAAAGCCGCCGGGACCGAAAATGCGCGGAAACCACGACTTCGCCCCGGCATCGACGGTGACGCCAAAGACCGAATGGCCAGCGCGCCGGGCCTCCTGGACCGCCATTCGGCTGTCCTCGATCCCGTGGCGCCCCTCGTAATGGTCCAGATCGTTGGGTTTGCCATCGGTGATGACCAGGAGCAGCCGCTTGCGTTGCCCCTGCTGCGACAGCTCTGCCGAGACATGCCGCATGGCCGCGCCGAGCCGCGTGTAAAACCCCGGCTTCAAGGCACCGATCCGGTGCTCGACCGTGCGGCTCATGGGTTCGTCAAAGCGCTTGGCGGTCTGCACGTAGACGCGGTTTCGTTTCAGCGAGGAAAACGCATGAACCGCGAACATATCGCCGCAGGCGTCCAGCCCCCAAGCCAGCGCCGAGAGCGCTTCGCGCTCCACGTCGATGACGGAGCGTCCGTCGTGGCCATGGCCGGGGATCGCGGCTTCGGTCGAGCGTGACACATCGAGGAGCAGCGACACGGCAAGGGCGCGCCTCTCGGTCCGGCTCTGGCACCAGACCCGATCCGTCCCCTGCCCGTTGGCCCGCAGATCGACGGCGGCGCGCACCGCGCGCTCCACGTCCAGATCGTCGCCGTCAGGGTGCCCCGAGGTGACGATCCGTCCGGGTCGCAGCGCTTCGAACTGGCGTTTCACCGCCCGGATGCGCCGCTTGGCCCGTGGATCGCTCAGGCTGGCGGGCAGCTCCTCTTCCGCCACCAGCGGCGAGGACAGCACGCGGCAGTGATCCGGCAGGTATGCGCCCGTTCGGACATTCCATTCCGGGTAGGTCTGCACATCCGACAACCGCTCGGTATCCACGTCCTCCGGGGCCAGGTCGAGGTGCAGTTTCAGTTTGGTCGCGGGCGCTTTCGAGATTTGCCCAAGACCGATTTCGTCCTGGTCGTCCGCCGCCTTTTTCGCGTCCTCGTTGTCGTCCTCTTCGATCCGGCGATTGAGATTCACGAACTCGGCAAAGCTGAGGATGGCTTCGAACTTGTGGAGGATGAAACTGTCGCTGCGATCAATCTGATCGGACTTGCGCCGCCGTGCCCGCCGTGCGGGTCCGTCCTCTGAACTCTCGGCTTCGCCGTCCGTGTCGCGGCTTTCCACGGCTGCCCCGTCCGAGCGCGCCATGTCGCGCAGGTCCGGCCAAAGCACGACCGGACGAAACGGGCGATAGCGGCGCGGCGCGGTGAAGCCGCTGACATCACCGCTCTCGATCCCCAACCAGAACTGGCGAGCCCGCGCATTGGGCAGAGGCTCCTGATCTCCGAGCAGACGCCGCACGACCGCCTCCACGTCGGCCTCGATGGCGGGCAACGCAGGCACCCGGCGCAAGGCCAAGGTCGCGCCACACAGATCCGCGTAGAGCTTCGCAAACCCCGGCGCTTCGGCCAAGGCGTCCGCGACGGTCTTCATTGCCTGGTGGAGCGTCATCAGGTCTGCCTGTAACGGATCATCGAGGACCGGATCGCCCACTTCGGCAACCGCCGCCGCTGCGGCCAGCCAGATATAATGCGCCGCGTTCGCCTCACGCGCCGGAAACACCGCAAGGCTTTCGGGCAGGCGCAGCGCGGCCCCGTCAAAGCTCGCCCGAGGCATGGTTTCGGCCCATGTGCCAAGCCGCCGTTTCAAGGACAGGCGATGGTGGCTTTGTTCATCGGCGACCGGTTTGATTTCAACCGCCCCGCCGCCGCCGAGACCTCGGAAAAGAACCGCCAGCCGCCCACCGACCTCAGAGAGGCCGACCCGGGCTCCATCGTGGACGTTTGGCGCGTCCAGGCGACTGGCATATGCGTGCCACAGTTTCCCGACAGTCTCTTCGGGTTCCCATGGCTCGATTTCGACCTGTGCCATCGCTTGCCTCACCCGAAAGTGGCGGTGACGAGGTCGAGGAGCCCTTGTTTCACATCCCCGTCGTCCGTGAGCGGCTCGATCATGGCCGCGAGAATGGCGCGCTCCACCGGCATACCTTCGCGGATCAGGGTGGCGGCGTAGATGATGAGCCGGGTCGATACCCCCTCCTCCAGATCCTGCCCCTTGAGGTCGCGCAGCTTGCCAGCAAGCCGCACCAGCGGGCGCACGCGGTCTTCCTCCAGCCCGCTTTCGCGGGCAACGACGGCGATCTCGTGCTCCAGCGCGGGGAAGTCGAATTCCACCGACAAAAACCGCTGCCGGGTCGAGGGTTTGAGGGTCTTGAGGATGTTCTGGTAGCCGGGATTGTAACTGGCCACGAGCATGAAACCCTTTGCTGCCTCCAGCTCTTCGCCGGTCCGGTCGATGGGCAGGATGCGGCGGTCGTCGGTCAGCGGGTGCAAGACGACGGTCACGTCCTTGCGCGCCTCGACCACCTCGTCAAGGTAACAGATCGCACCTTCGCGCACCGCGCGGGTCAGCGGTCCATCGACCCAGATCGTTTCACCCCCCTTGAGCAGGTAGCGCCCGATCAGGTCGGCGGCCGAGAGATCGTCGTGGCAGGCCACGGTATAAAGCGGTCGCCCGAGGCGGGCGGCCATATGCGACACGAAACGCGTCTTGCCGCAGCCGGTCGGCCCCTTGAGCAAGAGCGGCAGATCCTTGTGCGCGGCCATTTCGAACAGCGCGCATTCGTCGCCTTGGGGTTGGTAGAAGGGGGCAGTTGCCGCCCCCTCCAGTCTGGTTTGCGCGTTCATCTGATCCTACTCCGCAGGGGTTTGCTTGGCGGCCTCGATGGGACCGGGCGTGATCACTTCGCGCCGCGCTTTCAGCACCGCGTAGATGAAGAGGATCGCGCCCAGCACCACGGCCACACCGGAGCCGAACCGCATCACGAAGAAGATCCAGAGCTGCTCTTGCACGGCCATGAAGTCTTCGCCGTTCACCCGTTGCAGGTGCGTCTGCACCGTGCCCGCGAAGGTCAGCGTGAAGGTCATGAAGACCACGCCACCCGACATCAGCCAGAAAGACGCCATGTTAAGCACCTGGTTGAACGGCTCACGGCCTTTCAGAAGCGGCATCGCGTAGGTGATGATCGCAAGGTTCAGGGCGACATAGGCACCGTAGAAGGCAAGGTGCCCGTGGGCGGCGGTGATCTGCGTGCCGTGGGTGTAGTAGTTCACCCCGTGCAGCGTGTGCAGGAAGCCCCAGACACCCGCGCCGAAGAAGGCCAGCGTGGCACAGCCCAGCGACCACAGAAGCGCGGCCTTGTTCGGGTGATCCCGACGGCCTTTCCAGACCATGACGAAGGCAAAAGCCATCATCGCGAAGAACGGCGCCACTTCGAGCGTGGAGAAGACCGAGCCGATCCACTGCCAATAGCCGGGCGTGCCGATCCAGTAGTAATGGTGCCCGGTGCCGAGAATACCCGAGAACAGGGCAAGCGCCGCGATGACGTAGAGCCATTTCTCCACGACCTCACGGTCGACGCCGGTGAGCTTGAGCATCAGGAAGGCAAGGATCGAAGCCATCACCAGTTCCCATGTGCCTTCGACCCACAGGTGCACCACGTACCACCAGTATTGCTTGTCGAGCGCGAGGTTCGCCGGGTTGTAGAAGGCGAACAGGAACAGGAGCGCCAGCCCCCACAGACCCAGAAGCAGGATGTTGGTGATCGCGGTCTTGCGGCCTTTGAGCACCGTCATCGAGATGTTGTAAAGGAAGATGAGCGCCGCGACGACGATCCCCGCCTTCACCCACTTGGGTTGTTCAAGAAACTCGCGCCCCTCTTTGCCAAGGAGCCAGTTTCCTTCGAACAGGTTGAACGTATAGGTGAACACCACGCCCGCCGTGCCAAGCACGAAAATGGCAAGCTGGATATAGGCCAGCATCGGCGAGTGGATTTCGCGCTCGCTTTCCTCGGGGACGAGGAAATAGGCCGCGCCGAAGAAGCCCAAGAGGAGCCAGACGATCAGGCTGTTGGAGTGCAGCATCCGCAGCACGTTGAACGGCAGGATGTCATGGAGGAAGTTTCCGTCCACGTAGACCCAGCCCATGGTCAGACCCACGGTCACTTGCACCGCGAACAGGATCATCGCGACGAGAAAATACCAGTAGGCGATTTTTTGTGTTTGATATTTCATGTGTTTTTCTCCTCAGCCTCAACCGGCATCATTCGGCGGCCAGTCCTGGTTGCGGATCGTGTCGGTCCACAGCAGGAAATCGGCGAGCGCCTGGTATTCTTCGTCGGTCAGACCGAAATAGGGCATCTGGCGGCGGCCCTCGATGTCCGTGGGCATGGCTTCCATCCAGCCCTTGAGCGCGTCGAAGGCGCCTTCATGGTCGCCCTCCATACCCCAACGGGACATGACGTTGCCCAGTTCCGGCGCGTAATAGGCTCCCTCGCCCAAAATCGTGTGACAGTTCACGCAGCCGTGCATCTCCCACAGGTGTTTGCCGTGTTTGACGCTGTCGGTCAGCGTGGCGGTATCCGTCGAAGTCTTGACGATGTACCGATGGGATTGAGCCGAGAGGCCCAGAAATATGAGAATAAAGAACAGGGACCCGCCGTAGAAGATATTCCGGGCCATGCTCTTCGTCATGACTTCGCGCATCGCGCTCATCCTTCCTCCGTTAAAGTTACCCTTCGCAGATGGACGACCGGACGAGTCGGCTCCTTAACAAAAGTCAACGGGTCGGGATTTTCGCCTAAACCGCGAGCACAAGGCGGGTTTCTGGCCAGGCGTGAAGGCTGTGCGCGATCTCGTCACGGGTCATCAGGCAGAACGCGGTGGAGAG
This sequence comes from Maritimibacter sp., assembly GCA_003520545.1. Classification (GTDB taxonomy): domain Bacteria; phylum Pseudomonadota; class Alphaproteobacteria; order Rhodobacterales; family Rhodobacteraceae; genus Maritimibacter. Next base: position 23,232 of record DOUP01000261.1, read on the forward strand.
CCCGTCCGCAAGCGCCGCCTGCGGTGCGGCAACCGAAACCGTGCGCCACCGGGGCCAGCGTCCTTCGGGATGCAGGATATGCGGCGCGTGATCCGGCCCGATCCGCGTAGCCCCGGGGGACGAAGTGGCAAGGCACTCGTCCCGCAACACGACCTGGCGCAGGATGCGGCCGCGATCGCCGAGGATATCCACCGGCCCGCCCTGCCCGATGGCCGCGATCTCGCCCGCGTCGACGATCACGTCGTCGAAACCGGCGTCCCGGACCAGTTGGGCCAGTTGATCCGCGGCATAGCCCTGCGCAACCCCGTTGAAGGTCAGCGCCATACCGTGCGGCAAGCGCACCTCGGGCCCGCGCCGCTCGATCTTGCTCCAGCCAAACGGCGCGGTGCTGTGCCGCCCTTCCGCACGGGCCCGCCAAAGGGCCTGCACGCTGGGGTCAAACACCCCGTCCGTGGTCGCGTGCAACTGCCCGGCCAGATCCAGCATGGCCGCCAGATCACCGGATGGATGCGCCAGCACCCCGGTCTTATTGAGTCGCACGAGCTCGGAGGTCCGGTAGAGCGACAAGGCCTGCTCCAGCCGGTCGAGGCGCGCCTCGATCCGGCGACCCAGACGCCAGAGCGCACCGGGGTCACCCCCGCGCAGGGTCACGACCACCTCGGCCCCCATCGCGCGCCCGCGCCAGACCTGCGGTTCGGCCCCGGCCACCAGCGGTGCGGTCCCCAGACCGACAGCGGATGCACTGAGCGCGATGAACCGACGGCGGGTCAGGGTCATGCGGAGACCCCCGCTTTCGGATGCACCACGCGCGGCCCCCAGAACACCGGCCAAAGCGCGGCGGTGTAGAGCGTGAACACCACGATCCACAGCCCCCCGGACAAGAGGACACCGGGATAATAGAACTCCGGCCAGGCCGAGGCGGCAAAGCGGGCCAAGGCGGCGATGGGCAAAAGCGCATAGGCGACGACGACCGTTCCCGGCGCCACCAGCGCCCGCCCGGAATGCCCGATCGCGGCGCGCGACATCACGGCTACCGTCATGCCGCCGACCCCGCCAATCGCGAGGAGATGCAGCCCCGCCACTTCGGAGCCGACGCCCATTTGCGCCGCGCCAAAGGCGATCAGGCCAAGCGCGTTCAACGCATAGGACAGGTGCAGGGTCCACAGGATCGGCTGGCGCAACGTCCAGAGCGTGCGCCACGGGGTCAGCCGCGCCAGCGCGATCAGCCCCGCAAGGATGGCCAGCGTTCCCGGCACCGCGGCGGGCAGCGGCAACGCCATGGTCACCGCGGCGAGAATGCCAGCCGCAATCCCGGCAGCGGCGAGGGGCATCGGGTTTCTTGGCAAGCGCTCTTCCCGTCCCTCCCGCTTCATCGCGTTGCCGGTAAAGGCCGGTGTCACCCGCCCGCCCAGAATGGTGATCAGCACGGCCAGCGCCAATAGCGCGGCGCGCTGCCCGGTGGCCTCGGTCGCGGTCAAACCCATCCAGTCGAGGTGCACCATCAGGTTGCCGATCCAGACCAACGCCATGACCCCAAGGATCATCATCTGCTGCGGTTTTGGCCGCTTGATGAGCATGGCAAAGACCTTGCCCAGGACCAGCGGCAGGAACGCCAGATCGACCACGGCCACCACCACGGGCGGCAGCGAGCCGGACCACCAGATCGCCATGCGCCCCGCCAGCCAGACCGCCGACAGAACCGCGAAAAAGGCGACTGAGGCATCGCGCGCCTTGACCCAGTTCGGCGCGGCGGTGAGCAGGAACCCGGCAACGGCGGCCGTGCCATAGCCGAATATTAGCTCGTGCCCATGCCAAAGATGCGGGGCCATGGC
>DOUP01000017.1 GCA_003520545.1 Maritimibacter sp.
CTGCTGATCGCGGATGAACCCACCTCTGCGCTTGATGTGTCTGTACAGGCGCAGGTGCTCGACTTGATTGATGAGTTGGTACGCGACAAAGGCATGGGGCTAATCCTCATTTCCCACGACCTCAATCTGGTGGCGCGCTATTGCGACCGCATTTTGGTGATGCATGCCGGTGAGGTGGTCGAGAGTTGCGCAGCGGCGGATTTGCACAACGCGACACACCCCTACACACAAGGGCTTTTGGCGTCGGTGCCGCGCATGGAAGAAACCCGCGAGGAGTTGCCCGTCCTCGACCGCAGTGCATGGAGCGGTACATGAGTGCGATCTTACTAAAAAACCTCGACATTTCGTACGGCTCTACAAAGGTTGTGCAAGGCGTGAATATCGACATCGCCGATGGGGAGAGCTTTGCCCTAGTTGGGGAAAGCGGGTCTGGTAAGTCCACGATCCTGAAGGCCATCGCAGGGCTCGCGCCTGATTGGAGCGGCGAAATCTCAGTATTGGGGCAGCCGCGCACAGGGGCGGTGGATCAGGGATTTTCCACCCGGTGCCAGATGGTGTTTCAGGACCCCTATGGATCTCTGCACCCGCGCAAGACAGTGGACACCGTTTTAACCGAACCGCTTAAAATCCATGGGCTTGGCAATCGCGACCAGCGCGTTGTGGAGATGTTGGCAGCGGTTGGGTTGGACCGACGATTCCGCTTTCGTTACCCGCACCAATTGTCTGGTGGGCAGCGTCAACGGGTGGCCAGCCGCATCGACGGCCACCGGGTCACTGGCAAGATCGAGGTTCATCCGTCCGGCCAGCGCCGCCACGACCACCAGCGCCGGAGACGCCAGCCAGTTCCTGTCAACCTCCGGATGGATGCGGCCTTCGAAATTGCGGTTGCCGGACAGGACGGCACAGAGATCGGCCCCGTCCTGTTTCATCTGTTTGGCCTCGGGGATCAGATCGCCGGAATTGCCCACGCAGGTGGTGCAGCCAAAACCGACGACATGAAAGCCGAGCGCATCAAGATCCTCTTGAAGGCCGGAGGCTTCCAGCAGTCGCGCAATCCGGCGAGACCCCGGCGCCAGCGAGGCCTTGACGTGATCCGGGACGGTCAATCCGCGCTGACGCGCCGTCCGGGCGACCAGCCCCGCGGCCACCATCGACGCCGGGTTCGCGGTGTTTGTGCAACTCGTGATCGAGGCAATGGCGACCGGACAGGACCCCAGCCCGGACAGAATCCTTGGCACCTCTGCCAAATCGGTCAGCTGGTCGGGGCGATTGGGGCCCGCGACGGAAATCCTGATCTCGTTGAGGTCGATGATGATCTCGCGGTGCCAAAGCCGTTGCTCGTTCGCCGCGGCCCAAAGACTGGTTTCACAGGCATAGGCCTCGTAGAACGCAATCTCGTCCTCGCTGCGGCCCATCTGTCGAAGATAGTCCAAGGTGAACCTGTCGACCGGAAAAAGCCCACAGAAGGCACCGTATTCCGGGGCCATATTCGCAATGGCCGCCCGATCAGGCACAGACAGCGCGCTCAGCGCCGCACCGCCGAACTCCACGAAGTCGGAAGTCACGTCGGCCTGTCGCAATGCGCGTGTGACAGCCAGCGCCAGATCGGCGGCGGCAACGCCCGATTGACGCTTCCCGGTCAGACCCACTCGCGTCAGGCGTGGTGCCCGCAGCGCCAGGGGATGACCCAACGCCGCGATTTCGGCATCCATCCCGCCGACGCCCCAGCCCAGGATACCGAGCGCGTTGACCATCGTAGTGTGGCTGTCCGTGCCGATGACCGACCCGCATACGGCCCCCTGCCCTTCCGGCAAATCAACGGCCAGACGTGCTAGTTCTTCGAGGTTGATCTGGTGGCAGATCCCGTTGCCGGGGGGCACAACCCTCAGGTTGGGAAAGGCTCGCTCGGCCCATTTGAAAAACCCGTATCGCTCGGCATTCCGGGCCATCTCCGCAGCCATGTTGCGTGTCAGGGCCTCCGGATGGCCAGCATGTTCGACTTCGACCGCGTGATCGATCACTAGGTCGATCGGCAAAGAGGAACTGACCGTCTCCGGGGACCAGCCGCGCGAAACGGCGTGGTCACGCAATGCCGCGAGATCGGCGAGCGCGGCAATCCCGGCTGTGTCCTGCATCAGAATGCGCGTTGGACGGAACGGCAGCTCTCCAGGATCGGTACCCTCGCGCAGCCATGTCCCCAGATCCTGTAACAGCTCTGCCGGCTCCGGGGTGAACGCGGCGATGTTCTCGGCCAGCAGATAGGCCGTGCGCGGCATGGTCTCAGGTCGAATGCCGCTGTATTTTGCAACCTCGTGAGCCACGCTAATCTGGGTCTCGGTCCGCGAAATCATCTGCGAACTCCCTTGCTCGTTTATAAGAGTAATTTGGACTTGCTTACGGAAGCGGTTTGAGGTGGTTGCAGACAAGCGCCGGCTCAGGCGCTTTGGGCTGTCATCCTCTTCGCTAGTGGCGCTTGGGAGATCGCCCCAAGCGATCGGTTTGACTATCGCGGACGTGCTGCCAGATCGTCCGGTTCGGTGTGGCGGCGCGCGACGACCGGCTCGGATGGCGAAAACGGCGGCGCGATAACGGTATGTCCATGGTGTTCACTTCCGTCTCAGTGATCTGGCAGCGTGTAGGTGTGCCTAAAGAGTGAGCAGGCCGAAGTCGCTGCCTATTGGCTAGTACCTTGGCGATTATTCCAGGACAGGATTTACCTCCGCCAGAGTGACTTGTAAATAGAACTTTGTTCTATATAGCAGAACACCTATTCCGCTGCCAAGTATTGCGCACAACGGTCACTCTGCCATCAAGGGTCGGGTGAGCTCCCTCGGTAAGTTGGTTCCTATCCCCATACTACCCGTGCCAGCGAGAACAGGTCTGCTGAATTATGCGAACCTTCCGGGTCGTATCCAAACTCACTTTGACTTGACCGACAAACACCTCATCCTGTCTTAACTTCGTGACAAGCTCTTCCGCCTTGTGACGCATCGTGACGGTTCTGGTCCTGCTCTTTCCTAGTCTTTGCGGCGAACCACTTCGGCGTGGGAAGACCGGCACGGTCTAGATCCGTCCCTTGAGGTGCGTCGACAGGTTGACCTCGTGGCGACCGGTCGCAACAACGGTCTCCGGTACAAGCAGGGCAGAGCGCCAGGACGGCGCACCCGACCCCGAAAAACCACGAATGGGTCAATGGCTGAAGTCGCCAGCCCCCTGCAATCCGTTTTCCAAAACCGTCCGACCGAATTGATCCGGGGACGTGGTGGACCGGGTGCCCCGTTGCCCGGCGACCGTGTGACCCGGACACCATGGGGCGGGGCGGGTGCCCGGCTTGCGGGGTGCCGGGTGGTTTCTAGTGCCCGTCGTCCGGGGCGATCTCGACTCCAAGTGGACCCGACTCAAGTGGTGCCGGTGTGACTCGGTGCCCGGTTGAATCGAGTCAAGGTCGCTCTGGGTCCTTCCCCGCGAATCCGGGCTGACGGGGGGTGCGCGGAGCGCGTTATTCGAGAGTTCTGCGAATGTTCTAGGGAACGGCACAAGATGTTACACTATTACACTCGGCCCCACAGGGAATCCGGGCTGCCCGGGTCTTGGGCGGCGGGGCTGATCGGCTGACCCTCCCAGATCGGATTCCGGGTATCCCGGCCCTCTCGCTATAGATGTTATACTATAACACCTCACCCCCGGCGTCCGGGCCTCCCCCGAGCGAAGCGAGCGGCAAGCACGACCGGACGACCGGCTGCCGGGGTCGCTCGACCATCTCCACCAGCGGTTGACGTCTCAAACGATGGTTGACGGTTTCCAAAAATTTTTCCGGCAGAAGTTGAAAGATCGGCACAAGATCGCAACCCTACAGGGTCTACAGGCTGCCTACAGGCTCAAAGAGGGGACCTTGTAGGGGGTTTTCGTTTACTTTTCCGAGACTTACGGGAATCCTACAAGGTCTACAGGGTAAAACCTTAACTGGCAGACAAAAGGAAAAAGGGAGACCCGGAGACCGCGAGAACACCCCGGTTTGCGTGATTTTTTAGGCTCCTATAGGGCGAGCCTGTAGACCTTGTAGGCACCGCCGGATTCACCCCCGTACAATACTGATTATAAACGATAAAGTCATCTACAGGGTCAAAAGGCGGAGCCTGTAGGATTTTCGCCCCCGGCAAGCGTGACCGGATTCCGCGTCTCACGGTAAACTGGAATATTCGAGTGCGCGTTGAATCTTTGAACGAAAAAGTCAGCCCCCGCTTGAAGGATTTTGCCAGAATTTCAGATCCCGGTTGACGGGTTTCTCAACTACGCGTGGAAACCTCAAGCCCCGGTTGACGGGCTTCAGGGTCAGGTGGAAACACGGCACAACGAAAAAGGCCCCGGCTTTCGCCGAGGCCCTTCTACTGTGTGTTGAAATCTCGCTAGACTCGGTGCCGCCCGTCAGTCGTCGTCGTCGTCCAACGCGCGGTTGTCGTGGTTGCGAATCCGCGCGTCGATAGCCTGCGCCCGGCGCAGCATCGAAGCCTCCAGTTTAGTATCGGGGGCCTTCCCGGTCCCTGCAATATAGCCATTCAACATGGCGATGAAAATTCGGTCTCGGCGGTCCGTGTGAGTGCTCATTTGTCGCTCCTTTTATTGGTTAATCGTCAAGGCCGAGATCGTCGCCCCCGGCGCGAGCTATCTGGATGAACGGGGGCTCCCCGTCGGTGCCTTCCCGAACGAGCCAGCGCACCTCTTTCTTCGTGGCTGCCCCGAGGTGGGGGTGCCGAAGCACCGCGCCGGAGCCAGCCGGGACCCACCCTCGCAGAAGCCGGAGGGCCGCACTCGCGATCCGCGTGTTCTTGCGGTTGTCCTGAACGATCTGCGCAGGGCAGTCCTCCAGTGCGCCCAACTTCGAGATGAGGTCGCGCCGATACGTCGGGCCTCCGTCCTCGTCGTCCTCATCGTCGGGGAACTTGTCCTCTCGGCCTCCGTAGGCGACTTCTGCCGTGACTGGCTCGTCCAACCACGCGGCGATGGCCTCGGCCATAAGCATCTCCGTGGTCTCCTCGCGGGCACCCTCTTGCAGTTCGAGTGCGGTGGCCTTGGCGGCGTCCGACTCCAGATCGAAGATAATGTCCTTCGTCCGGGCGGCCTTGATCGACTGCTCGTAGAGCACCTTGGCCTCGGCCCATAGCTGGCCGACCTCGGACTTGAGCCGGGGGAAGTCGATTTTCTCCCCTTCGGGAAGCCGCACTTGGACCGGCAGGAAGCGCCGGTTGCCCGTGTCGTCCCGGAGGAAGTCGCCCTTGTTCGAGGTCCCCATGAACACGCAGACACGCGGGAAGTCCTCCTCGTTCTGCCGGTAGGCCAAGCGGATCGTGTCCACCTGCCGGGAGAAGAACTTCTTAATGTCCTCGACCTCGGACAGACGGAACCCGGACAGTTCGGCGACCTCCAGAATCCACTTGCCGCGCATGGACTCGACCATGCGCTGATCGTTGTGGAAGTCCTTGGACAGTTCGCCGAAGTAGTGGCCGAACCCGAGCACATGGATCATCCCGGATTTACCGATGCCCTGACCGCCCCAAAGGATCGGCACGAGGTCGAACTTGGCCCCGGGGTCCACAAGGCGCTGGAAGGCAGCCCGGAACCACGCCAGCGCGGCCTCACGGTGGTATGCGTCGTCGGTCGCGTCGAGGTAGTTGATGAAGAACCGCTCGACGCGCGGCGTGCCGTCCCACTCGGTCTTGTTGATCTTGTCGAGCACGGGGTTGAAACTGTTTTTCTCGGCGGCCTGCAACATGCCCGTGGTCAACTGCTCTTGGGTGAAGTCCAACTGGTATCCTCCTAGTTTTTTGGGTGCGGAAATGGCGGACGAGACTGCGGACAGGTCAACGTCGGAGAACTTGCGCCCGCCCGGTGGAATCCGGGCCTGCTTGCGCCCGAGTTTCTTGAAGTGGAATTTCTTGAGGACGTAGGGGGCCCCGGACAGTTCGTTCTTCGCGATGCACGGCGAAATCCGTCCGTCGTTGCAGAAGATCACCACGGCGTTGTGCCGAGTTTTCTCAACGACGTCCTGCTCGTTGACGGTCATAAGGGACTCCCACCTGTCGGCGGCCTTCTCCTTCGTCTTTTTCTTCGCCTTCTCGGGCTCCGGCTCCTCCTCGTCGCCCTCGTCGTCGTCGTAATCCTCGAACTTGGAGGCGAAGTCGTCCTCGTCCTCCTCGTCGGGGGCTTCGCCGTCCCCGGCCAGAAGATCGTCCAGATCGAAGTCGTCCGAATCTGCGGACTCGTCGTCGTCAAAGAAGTCCGCGCCGTAGTATTCGTCGTCGTCCTCATCGTCGTAGTCGTCAAAGTCGTCCACCCGGGCGGAAACCAACTCGACCTTCACTTCGTCCAGATCGCGGGCGAACTTCTCCATCGCCTTCTGGCTCGGCAGCTTATTGAACGGCGTATCGTCCTTCGCCTTGTCGTCCAGATGGCCGAACTTGTGGATACGCACGGCGTCCCACGCGTTGCCGCCGGAGCCGATGGGGTCGGTGCCGTGGTTCGACGCGAGGAACGTGTCGTCGTCGTAGAGCACGGCCCCGTTGCGCCCGGACGCGCCGACCAGCGTGAAGCGGGCCTCGTCCGTGCCGGAGTCGCCCTCCTCGTAGGTGCCGGGGATCAGTTCATCGAGCGCCCGGGTGATAGGGTAGCAGCGGTTGAACGCGCCGATCACGCCCGGCTTGTCGTGGGCGTGCTCTTTCTTGATGTTCGGGTCGCGGATCGCGGCGGACTTCTCGCCCTCCTGCGTCGGCAGGTTGTGGTGGTCCGTCCAGTCCACGTCCAGCGACTCAAGGAAGTCGTCCGGGTCGAGGAGGTGGCCGTGTGCGTCGTTGAAGTGGACGAGGTATTCCTGATCCCGGCAATGCGCGGGCCGGTACGCGATCTGGTTGTTTCGGAACGAGACCTGATCGGGAATCTCGATAGCTTCGTCCGGATCCTTGGCGAGTTCGAGCGCGAAGAACCGCGCAACCGCGTTGGCCTTCTCCAGATCGACCGGGCCCGTGAGCGGCACAATGATCCGCCAGCGCGGGTTCTCGGGCGAGTGCGACCGCGTGGTGTGCGCGAAGTACCGGAACGCGTTGATCCCGGCCTTCCCGTTGATGATGTACGCGATCTGCTTGTGGGTCGCGTTGTCGAGGTCATACGCCAGCGCCGAGATGTTCTGGAGGTGCGTGATCTTGCGGATGCCGCCCTCGTAGTGCCCGAACTTGTAGTAGCCGGACGACGCCTTCACCTTGGCCTTTTCGTCCACGTCCAGCTTCTTGTAGGAGCCGAACGTGCGAGCATCGACCGAGGGATTCTGGAGCACCCGCAACAGCTTCGCGTCGGTCCACGACTCGTTCTTGCACTCGCCTCGGTGCGTGCCGTGGGCGACCTTGAGTTTGACCCGGGGCTTGATCTTGTCCGGGTTGTTCAGTTCCAGCTCTGCCAAAGTTTTACACCTTTTCCCGGGTCTCGTGGCAGGCATTCTCGGCACAATGGGCAATGAATGCGTTGAACCACGATTCCGGCAGAACCGATGCGCGCTCGCTGATCTTGATGAAGGCAGGGAAACGACCGTCCGCGATCATTTGATAGACTTGGCTGCGCGACAGTCCGATGCGTTCGACGACGTCTTTCGGCCGCAGCATTTTGCCGGACGGAGGAACATCGTTCCAAGGTTTCGAGCTATGGGAATCTTTGTTCATATTAGTCTCCTAGTGTTCTGTTGAAACCACTTCAGGCTTCAGGGGGAGACTCGCTGAAAATTCTTTCCTGGAAAAACTATAGAAAATCTGGGTTTCGCGATTTGCGTGTATTTTCACGAAGCTCTTGAAGGCCTGCTTGATAGCCACGACCAACCTCACGCCACCGTTTCGAGGCCTCATCGTTTTCCGGCGGATGCTTTTTCCATAGGTTGATTTTATTCTGCAGAGCCGTCTCGCTATGGAAGTCCCAGCTCTCAATGCTCACACCAAGGGACCCTGTCGTCCTTCTAAATCGAACTGCCGTTTGACAGTCCGATGCCCCCAAAATTACTTGGCGCATGAACCACATGGTCGGCCCTAGAGCGCCTGTTGCAGTAACGTTGAAATCATCTGCTGTGCTTGCTAGGTCGATCGTTGCCGTTGGAACCTCATCAAAGAGTGCGAAAAAAAGGCCCAACGCTTCGGAGTAAAAAGTCCTCTCCCAGTGTTCCTTTGACCGGTGGGGTCTATAGTCAGTGGCAGGCCATTCACCGCCATTGACCGCTTTCTTTAGGAATTCCAAAAGTTCCGGGCTTGCTGTCTCGTAATTCGTAAAGCCGACGCCTCGAAACCGGTTGGTCGTCTCAAAATACCGAACCGTGGCCGCAATATCTTTTAGGTGCTGCTCGCCGTCAAAGTCAAAAGCTTGCAAAAACTGAGCATACATAGACACAGAGATTGTGTCATTGAGCATTCGAAGAGCTCGGGCACGCACATCGTGTGGGAAATCCCGTTCAGGATCAAATTTGCGACGCTTCCGTTTTCGATCCGCGAAGAGGTCGATCGTTTGATTTAGAATTCGATCGAAAGCCTCACGCTCAATCCAGATTTGGCCATCAAAATACGTTGCAATACCCCACATCACTCACCTCGGCTCAACGTTCGAAACCCTTCAAGTTCTCCAGCCCACCAATCAGCCATTTTAACGCGCTCTTCCCAGTGTTCGCCCCGCAGATAAGCCCTCCGGACGTCATTTGCCTCGATGTGCGCCAATTGTCTCTCGACCGCATCTGGGTGCCAAAGGCCGCTCTCGTTGGCAAAGGTACTGAATGTGGCCCTAAACCCATGGGCAGTAATCTGGTCGGAGCTATATCCTAGTCGTCTAAGCGCCGCGTTGACCGTGTTCTCGGACATAGGCTTGTGCCACGATCTTTTGGACGGAAATAGAAACCCGCTCGTACCGGTGTGTAGACGCAATTCTTGCAAACGGTCGATGGCCTGCGCTGGGAGAGGAACGCGGTGAGGCCGGCGCATTTTCATCCGCTCCGCAGGAACACGCCAAACGCGCTCGTCCACATCGAATTCTTCCCATGTGGCCAGCCGCAATTCGCCGGGTCGCGGCGCTAAAAGCGCGAGCATCTGCAGCGCGATCCGCGTTGCGGGCTCGCCGCTAAACCCGTCGATCTTGTTAAGCAACTTGCCGAGGTCTTTACGATCCAGGATTGCTGCTCTGGACTTCACCTGCGGTCGAATGAGAGCACCGGCCAGCGCCAGCGTGGGGTCATGGGTCGCACGGCCGGTGGCAACGGCAAATTTGGACACGCTGCCGATCGTGCTGCGCAATCGGCGCGCCGTCTCGTAGGTGCCGTTGGCCTCGACCCGCTGGAGAACCCGCAGTACATCGGGAGCCTCAATCTGCGCGAGCGGCTGGTTCCATAGCGTTGGCTGTGTCTGTCGTACGAGCCACTCAACCTTCTTCAGCGTTGCCGGAGCACGGCCCTCCTTGCGGAGCTTGTCGAGATACTCTTCCGCTACGGCGCCAAAGGTTACGGCTCTTTCACGGTCCGCTTGGATGCGGGCCAGCTTGCGTTCTTCAGACGGGTCTTTGTCCTCGAGCAGCAAGAGTTTTGCCGCATCTCGCTTCTCTCGCGCGAGCTTTAGGCTCACCAGTGGGTATGGACCGAAGGAGAGGAGCTTTTCGCGACCTCGATATCTGTATTTTAAGCGCCACAATTTCGCGCCGGATGGGGAGACGAGGATATGCAGCCCGCCGCCATCGAACATCTTGTATTGCCTATCGCGGGGCTTCGCATTTCGCAGGGCGGTATCGCTTAGGGGCATAGGATTGGGAATCGTACTAATGTGACCAAAAATGCACCCCCAATAACACCCCCACGCGATGTGGCTGCCCTCGGAAATACCTGGACAAGCCTGGACTCCAAATCCAGCAAAAACAAGGCGCTAACAGTACAAATGGATGGCGCTGGACATAGCTGTAAGTGGTCATGGTGCCCGGGGGCGGAATCGAACCACCGACACGAGGATTTTCAATCCACTGCTCTACCCCTGAGCTACCCGGGCACGGGTGAACGATCATCGTTCGGGTGCGCGGTTTCTAGTCGGCGTCGCGTCGGGTGTCCAGAGGGAAAACGGCATTTTTTAAGGTTGCGCGCTTACGACTTGCCGCTGCGAATTTGTAAGCCCAATGTCGGCTTTCTCATCCTTGCATCTGGTCAATCCCTGACGGGTAGGTCAGGATCACTGCAACAACCGATTTTCGCAAGACAGCACGGGGTATATGCGGCCAGATCTCAGGACACTGACCTTCACGCTTGCCATCATGTTGATGCTCGGCTGGCTGTTTCGTGTCGGCCAGGTGGTGCTGCTTCCGGTCCTCATCGCGATCATCTCGCTTTATGTTCTCGCCTCCGCCACGAACGCGATGGCGCGGCTGCCGATCATCGGCCTTCTCCCCGCAGCCCTGCGCCGGATCATTGCGTTGCTTGTCTTTACCGTCGCCGTAGTGGCGCTCTTCGTCTACGTTATCGACACCTTTGCCAAGGTGGTCATGGCGCTCCCCCGCTACGAAGAGAATCTCGACCTTCTGATCGTGAACACGGCGGCATTGATCGGGATCGACGACCGGGCCAGTTGGTCGAGCTTTTACGGCGCGACCATCGGGCGGCTTGAGCTTCAATCCATCGTACCGCTTTTGCTCAGCTCGCTGCGGGGGTTCGGCGGCACGCTCTTTCTCGTCGTGCTATACGCGGCGTTTCTCATGTCGGAGCGGCTGCACCTGGCGACCAAGCTCGCCATTGCGCTGGACGACCCGGACCGCCAGACACGCACGATAGAGCTGCTGGAACGGATCAACGAGCGGGTCGGTGAATATCTCTCGGTCAAAACGCTCGTGAACCTTATCCTCGGCGCGATTTCCTATGTTATCATGCTGTTTCTTGGGATCGAATTCGCGCTCTTCTGGGCCATCCTGATCGGGCTTTTGAATTACATCCCCTACATCGGGTCGATGATCGGCGTGATATTTCCGGTGCTCCTGAGCCTTGCACAGTTCGGGTCCGTATCCATGGGGGCAGCTGTGCTCGTGGCGCTGAGTGCAGCGCAGATTTTCGTCGCCGGGTATCTGGAGCCACGTATGATGAGCAGGGCGTTCAACCTGTCGCCGTTTGTCATACTTCTCGCACTGGCGTTCTGGGGGGCCCTCTGGGGCGTGTCAGGCGCGGTGCTTGCCGTGCCATTGACCGCCACGCTCGTGATTATCCTGGCTGAAATCGAAGCGACCCGTCCGATCGCGATCATGTTGTCAGGCTCGGGTAAAGTGTGACGCTCAGTGCGGCTTGGGCGGTTGTCGCTCCATCTGTTCAAGCGCCTCTTCGATGTCTTCGGGATCGGTCGAGGGAACCGCGTAGCTGCCCTTGAGCCAGCGGCCAAGATCCACATCCGCACAGCGTTTCGAACAAAACGGGCGATACTTCGGGTCAGTGTCTTTGTCGCAGATCGGGCAAGTCATGGGTCTATCAAAGCGTGACGGTCAAACGGTCTCTTTTGCGTTGTAACTCGAAATGCCCCAGTGGTGTCCAGCCCGCGAGAACGGTATCCACGCTGTCTTTCTTGAAGGCCGCGCGCAGGACTTGTTCGAACGGATGGCGGTCCTTCTTGGGCATCGGCGCGAGGTCGAGCGTGATCTGCCCGCCAAGCCCCCGACAGCGCAACAGGCGTGGCAAATCCCGCGCCAGCGCGATGTTCGCCTTCAGACCCGCCGCGGGAGAGCTATCGGACCCGGTGTTCACATCGACAGCCGTCAACGCGCGCGTAGGTTCGATATAGGCAAATGAACCGCCTTCCAGTGGCTGTTTTGCCCCGAGGACTGTTGAAATCATCTCGGTCACGCCGTGGGCGTCGAAGCTTCCCGGTTCGTCCGCGAACACCTCGGGCGTGGGCCAGTCGCGCCAAGCGAGCAGATGCGCATCGGGGCCATCGACCAGCAATTCCGGTATCTTGCCGTTCGCATCGCCCGTGACCGCGTCCGCGAGGCTTCGCATTTCGGCGATGTCTTCGGCGACCTCGGCCAGATCGGCCTCCGCAGCCTGCGAGCGCACGATCAGGCCATGCGCCGCGCCTTCCATGATCTCATGCGCCACGTCCAGAAGCTCGACCCGCATCTCTTCGTCACGGATGGAGCGGGACAGATTGATACCGGGCGCCTCCGGCGTGACGATGGCGTAGCGACTCTTGAACAGGACTTTCTGGGTGACGCCCGGCGCCTTGCCCTGCTCCGCCCACCCGGTGACCTGTACCAGGAGCGGCTGACCGGGGGCCAAACCTTTGGCACCGCGCAGGTATCCTTTGCCATCACCGAGCGACAGGAACATGCCGCCCTGCCCTTTCATCGGGCGATCGCAGATGCCGCGATAGATCGCACCCGGCACGGGCCCGGCGTCCTCCACCGCGTCGATCAGGAAATCCTCCAGTCGGCCATCGACGATCAAGGCCGCAGCCTTGCGTCCGTTCACCTCGTCCAGCGCGACCACAGTTCCCTTCATGCCCACCCTCCGTAAACGGGATATCCCGCGGCTGTCAGAAGCGCGGCGGTTTCTGCCACGGGTAGCCCCATGACAGCGCTATAGCTTCCCTGGATCCACGGGATGAACGCGCCGGCGGGTCCCTGGATGGCGTAGCCACCCGCTTTGCCCTGCCAATCGTCGGAGGCGAGATAGGCGTTCACCTCTTCGTTCGACAGGCGCTTCATCTTCACCGTGGTGACCACCTCCCGCTCCCACGTCCGGTCCGGGGTTTTGACGGCGACACAGGTGATGACCTGGTGGCGTCGCCCGGACAAAAGGTGCAGGAATTCGGCAGCCTCACCCGCATCAGCAGGCTTGCCCATGATGCGACGACCGACTGCGACCGTGGTATCCGCGCAGAGCGCCACCTCGCCCTCGGTGATCTCCATGGCCGCGATCTTGTCGTGCGTGACGCGGGCGCAATAGGCACGCGGCAACTCGCCCTTGAGCGGCGTTTCGTCAACGTCGGGCGGGCGCACTTCGTCAGCCGTCACACCCAGCGTGCCGATCAGTTCAGCACGCCGCGGCGATCCAGACCCGAGGATTAGCCGGGGCTTACTTGAAGCGGTAATTGATACGACCCTTCGTAAGATCGTAGGGGGTCATCTCGACCTGCACCTTATCGCCAGCCAGAACACGGATGCGGTTCTTACGCATCTTGCCTGCCGTGTGCGCGATGATCTCATGGCCGTTTTCCAGCTCGACCCGAAACGTCGCGTTAGGCAGGAGTTCCTTCACGACACCGGGAAATTCGAGCAGTTCTTCCTTGGCCATGTTCACTCCATTGTTTCACTCGCCAAAGCGCGAGTGCGCCCTAAATGGTCCCAAACGCCCAGATTATCAAGAGCAATTCAGCGTAGATCGACGGTTGAAATGAGCGGCAAAGCGCGCGCTGCGGCTGGGTGATGGGTCGGCCAGTCGGCTCGGGCCCGGACGCTACCGGTTTCCCGCACCGCGCGCAGCTGGTCGAAATCAACCTCGGCAAATGTCCATCCGGGCCGATTCATGACGCCTTGCGCAAGGTTTCCATTGGCAGGGAGACCCACGTCCGGCGGGACGTAAACCCCTGCGGTGCCATTGTTTTCATCGACAACCTCGCACCATGGCGCCGTCCCTTGGGTCGGGGCCTGAACGGTCACGATCTGCCCCTCAAGCGCCCGCGCTTGCGCCCCGATCCGCACGCGATTGAAGCCCGCCATCGTTTCGGTCGCCGAGGGAACGAGGATGATATCCGCCCCCGATTCGACCATTGCGCGAGACGTGATCGGAAACTCACAATCATAGCAGATGAGCACGCCGACCTTGCCGATTTCGGTCTCCATGAGAACCGGACTGTGGCCGGGAGCCACCCCCATGGGCGACACCTCCCACGGCGTCATGACCTGTTTGTCATGTGCCTGCCGCGCGCCGTTCGGCGTAATGAACATCGCCCGGTTGACCGGCGTTCCGTTCTCAAAAACCGGCCCGGACGGGCACAGGATGTGCACGTCGTGCTTTACGGCCAGCGCTCCCCAAATGTCCCATGCACGTGGAAGCGCTTCGGACACTGCCATCATCTGCATATGCAGGCTCGTGGCACGCGGTGTAAGCGCCGCCAACTCCATGGCCCCATACTCCGGAAACACCAGCAGATCGGCCCCTGCGCCTGCGGCCTCCTCAACCCAGACACGCGCCTTGTGGGTCCATTCGGTCCAGTCCGCGAGGCGGTCTATCGGGTATGTCGCTGCAGCGATTTTCACGGTCTCTCCCCACGCGGTTCTCTATCCGAGACGGCAGCGATGCCTGATCGGCCACCGATTGCCCCACGTTTATCAGGTGAGCGTCGCGATTGAACCTTCGTTCTCTTCAGAACCTCTGACATGCCCAAGACCGAATAGGTCACAAGCTTCAGACCGCGAAGGCCCAATCGAAAGAAGAGACCACGCAGCTGACCTGAGACACCAAACCGTCTTTGAAGGTCACGAAAAACGCCGCGGGCACGATGATTTCCTGGCCTTGGGCCTCGATATGGCCGGGGTAGGTCGAGATATACTTGCAGACCATCTGCGCTTCGACCACGGCTTCGCCTCCGTGGCTGAACACTCGCCAGCGTTGAAACCTGTGTTCGTAGAACTGCGAGAAATACGCGATAACCTGCAACGCCCCGGACGGACCGGTCATTGAAAACTCCGGCCCGACCTCGACAGCCGAATCCAGGGCGAAGACACTCGCAACCACGTCCAAGTCTCCGACATTAAAGGCAGTCAAAACGCGTTCGACAGTTGCGGAAATCCCGTCGTGCGTCATGCTTGGCGCCCCTCTCGCTTACTGTGGATCTCGGTCGCGCGCAGCCAGTCTTCATAATTGTAAACCAGAGAAATGCGGTCGACCCGCCCACCCACGACGTCGAGGAAGCCCGCCAGCGGGACCTGGAACGTCTGGCCGACAGCTTCGGGCATGCCAGGTTCGGTCGTGTGGTACGTCACATTGAGCTGCGCTTTTACCGCGACGGCGCTGCGCTGCGTGAAGAGCTTGAGAACCTGGAAATCCACGTGGAAATATCGCGCGTAGTACTCGAGCACCCCCATCAGGCCCATGGGCCCCACGGTCTCGGCATTCGGTCCGATCCGGCTCACCACGTTGGGAGTGACCATTCCCGGCAAGTCAGCCCATCGGTTTTCGTTGTATGCGGCACCCATCGCCGAAACCACTGAACACGCATCACTCGTCATTAATCACCTTCAAGACAAACTGGAAAGTATGTCGCAAAACCAACCGGACGCGCCCCAACCTTCTCTCTTCCCAAGCATAGAACGAACAGTCTGCGATGTTTTGTCAAGAATTTACGGGCGTAAAGTGTGGACGCCGCCGCGTTTGGCCGCGCCCTGATAGGCGACTGCCTTGAGACGATCCTGCGTCGCGCGAACGGAAATACCGGCGACCCCTTCGGCGGTCTTACGGGTCTAGCGGGGAAGCATGGTCGGTCATGCAGTATAGATCAATCGGTGTGGTGCGGCGGTCCGAAGCGGGAAATGATCCGATTGCGGATCTGGTCCCGCGCCTGCCGGTAGGCGTCCAGTTTCTCGTCTCGCTTGGTGCCCAACCCGGTGGGATCCATGATTGGCCAATACTCCACTTCAAGGTGGTGATAGCGGGTCAGATCGAGAACCTTTCGCTGGCTCGCAGGCGACAGGGCAACAATCAAATCATAGGACGACAGATCGTCACCCCATTCCTGCATTTCGTCGAAACTCCGCACCCGGTGGTTCACAAGGGGCACGCCGATCTCGGCACAGACTGCAACCGCGAAACCATCCACGTCCAGCTCGTTCTTCACGCCTGCGGACTGCACGTAGGTCTCCGTGCCGTAGTATTTTTTCATCATGCCTTCCGCCATCGGCGAACGCACCGCGTTATGGTCGCAGCAAAACAAGACGGATTGAGGAAGCACCCCGCTCAAGATCAACCCCAGTGCAAAACGCAGATCAATGTGAACAGGCGGCGGGCGGTGTCGATGTCCAGCTCCGCCTTACCTTCGAGCCGCTCTTTGAGCACTCGCGCCCCTTCGTTGTGTATTCCGCGCCGCGCCATGTCGATCGCCTCGATCTGGGCGGGCGGAAGTTTCTTCACCGCGTCGAAATAGCTTTCGCAGATCTGGAAATAGTCTTTGACCACTTGCCGAAACGGGCCGAGCGACAGATGGAATTCCCCGGCCTTCTCCCCGGCTTCAGTATCAATGTCAAAGACCAGCCGCTTGTCGCGGATGCCGAGGTTCAAAGCATAAGGCCCCTCCGGCACGGCGCGCCCGTCGCGTCCGATCGGTGCGAAGCTATTGTCTTCCAACAGGTCGAAAATGGCGACCTTGCGCTCCTGCTCGATTTCGGGCGTGGGCGCGGCCAGCCCGGTTTCGTCAATGTCGATTTTTGTGATGCGGTTCATGGGTCCTGTCCCGGTGGTCGGAACAGGGATAGCCCAAGGCATCCCGTGGGGCAATGAGAGGCGTCAGGCCCAGGGGTATCCGACAGGTGCGCCGACCAATCCGCGTCAGTCGTTCAGCTTATCGAGCCGTGCCCGAACCGAAAGCCCATGCGCCTCAAGGCTCTCGGACCTGGCGAGCGTCTCGGCTGCGGGGCCTATGGCCTTCAAGGCTTCCGGCGTCATCTTGGACAACGTCGTGCGTTTCATGAAATCGAGCACCGAGAGCCCGGACGAGAACCGCGCGGACCTGGCGGTCGGCAGCACGTGGTTCGGCCCTCCGACGTAGTCGCCGATGGCTTCGGGCGTGTATTGCCCCAGGAAGATCGCCCCGGCGTGGGTGATCTTCTCCGACAGGCCGTCCGGGTCGGCGACACAGAGTTCAAGGTGTTCCGGGGCGATCCGGTCCGAGAGCCGGGCGGCTTCGTCCAGGTCGCGCACGGTAATGACCGCGCCGTAATCTTTCCAACTGGCCCCGGCGATGGCGCGCCGTTCCAGCGTCTCAAGCCGGTTCTCCACCGCCTCGGCCACTTCGCGGCCAAAGCCCGCGTCGGTCGTGATCAGGATCGACTGCGCGCTTTCGTCGTGTTCCGCCTGGCTCATCAAATCGAGCGCGAGGAAGTCGGCGTCGTTGTCCGCATCCGCGATGACGAGGATTTCCGACGGCCCCGCGATCATGTCGATCCCGACTTTTCCGAAAACCCGACGCTTGGCCGCCGCGACAAAGGCATTGCCCGGCCCGGTGATCTTGTCGACCGGCGCGATCGTGTCCGTGCCGTAGGCCAGCGCCGCAATCGCTTGCGCCCCACCGATCCGGTAGACTTCGTCGACCTCCGCAATCCGGCAGGCCATCATGACGAGCGGGTTCACCACCCCGTCCGGGGTCGGCACCGTCACCACGAGGCGCCCGACGCCAGCGACCTTCGCAGGCACCGCGTTCATCAGGACAGACGACGGATAGGACGCCAGACCACCCGGCACGTAAAGCCCCGCCGCTGAAACCGCCGACCAGCGCCAGCCCAGCGTCGCCCCGTCGGCATCGGTCCACATCTGATCTTCGGGCACTTGCCGAGCGTGATAGGCGCGAATGCGGTCTGCCGCCGTCTCCAGCGCGACCCGCTCCTCCTGCGAGACCTGCGCGCAATAGGCGTCGATCTCTTCCTCGGTCACGCGAAGATTTTCAGAGGTCAGGTCCAGACGGTCGAACTTCGTAGTCAGCTCCAGAACCGCCGCGTCACCCCGCGTCCGCACGTCCGCGATGATCCCGGCGACCGTGTCGTCCACGTCCGGGCTGTCTTCGCGTTTGGCGCCGAGAAGCGCGATGAAGGCTGCTTCGAAATCAGCGTCCTGGGTGTCGAGAAACTTGGGCATGTCGGCTCTCCTGTCGGATCGCTCAATAGCGGCGGCGGCGCGCGGTCTCAAGCGTGAAGCGGTCGCACCATCAGCATGTCGCAGCCCGAGGCCAGAAGATCACGCCGGTCTGTCTCCGGCGAGAAACCCAGCCTTTCATAGACCCGGACCGCGGCCGCGTTGTTCTTGGAAACCTGCAACATCACTTCGGCATGGCTCTCAGGGATCGAGGAGAGCGTAGCCTGCATCAACTCGGTCGCGATCCCCTGTCCCCGTGCCTCGGGCGCGATATAGACCCATGTGATCTCCGGCAGATCATGCGCGTTGCGATACCAGCCACAGGTGCCGATGATCCGGCCCTCCTGCTCGGCGGCAAAGATATGCGCGTTGGCGAGAAGCGTGGCGAAAGACGCCACGGGGCGCGCTGCTACGTCGTCGTGTTTTTCCCAGAAGCTCTCGGGATGGGCAGCCAGCATTTCCAGACGCACCGTGCGAAAAGTGGCCGCGTCCCGAACGCCGAGCTGCCGGATCACTCCGGATGCCCCGGCACTTTCTTGGACGGCGCCACGTAGGGGCGCGTCACATCTTGCAACCGCGCGTTGATGGTTTCCACATCCAGCGCAATCGCCCCATCGCCGGCCAGCGTCAAGGTAAGCCGCCCCGTGCCATCTTCGCCCGGCTCCCAAGCAATAGCCAAAAGCGACATTACGACGTCTTTGTCACGCTTCGAGACGCCCTGAGATTGAACTTTTTCAACATCCCCAAAGAGTAGCACAGATTGGACACGCTCGACCGGCCGCCCCCGTTTCGAGGCGTCCTGCGCGTCCTCCCAGCGGAACCGGTTGAGCAGAAGCGCGAACTCCCGCGCCTTCGGGTGCCAGGCCATTTCCGTCGCCGGGAACACCGCGTCCTGGGTCAGCGACGAGATCACTTCGAGATCGGCGGCATCCACCGCCATCAGGCGAAGCGGCTTGCCGCCGCCATCTTCGAACCGTGCGTCTTCGTTCATGCTTTCACCCGTTCAATCTGCGCACCAACACCGCGCAATTTTCGCACCACATGCTCATAGCCGCGATCAAGATGGTAGACACGGCTCACGACCGTCTCACCTTCTGCCGCCAACCCCGCAAGGATCAGCGAGATCGACGCGCGAAGGTCCGTCGCCATCACCGGTGCCCCGCGCAGCTTATCGACCCCCGTGACCGTGGCCATCCCGCCCTGAACCTCGATCTCCGCCCCCATGCGGGTGAGTTCCGGTGCGTGCATGAAACGGTTCTCGAAAATCGTCTCGTTGAGCTGGCTGGAGCCTTCCGCTGTGCAGAGCATCGCCATCATCTGTGCCTGCAGGTCGGTCGGGAAACCCGGGAAAGGCTCGGTCGTCACGTCGATGGCCTTGGGCCGCCCGTTGGTGTGCGTCACCTTCAGGCCGCGCTTGGTTTCCTCCACCTCGATCCCCGCCTCGTTCAGCTTCCCCACGAAGCTCTCGACCAATTCCATGCGACCGCCAAGGCATTCCACCTCGCCGCCGGCAATTGCCGGGGCGAGCATGTAAGTGCCCAACTCGATCCGGTCGGCGACAACCTGGTGCGTCGCGCCGCCGAGCCGGTCCACGCCCTGGATTTCAATTCGGGAAGTGCCTTCGCCGTCGATCTCGGCGCCCATGGCCCGCAGGCAGCGCACCAGGTCCACGATCTCCGGTTCCCGCGCCGCATTGGTCAATACGGTCGTGCCCTTGGCCAGCGTCGCGGCCATGACGATGTTCTCGGTCGCCCCGACAGAAGCGAAGTCCAAATCGATCTGGGCCCCCTTGAGACCCCCCGGCGCTTTCGCGTGCAGGTAACCCTCGCTCAACTCGATCTCCGCGCCCAGTTTCTCCAACCCGAAGATATGCAGGTCCATTGGCCGCGCGCCGATGGCGCAGCCGCCGGGCAGAGATACTTCCGCATGACCCATTCGCGCGATCAGCGGCCCAAGCACGAGGTTCGAGGCCCGCATCTTGCGCACGATATCGTAATCTGCCCGCGACGAGGTCAGGTCATGCGAGGACATGGCCAGGACCTGCCCATCTTGCAAGGATGTCGCCTCGGCACCCAGCGACTGCAACAAGGTCGTCATCGTCTTGATGTCCGACAAACGCGGCGCATTGGTCAGCGTCAGCGGCTCTTCGCTCAGAAGCGTCGCAGGCATCAACGCGAGGCAGGCATTCTTGGCCCCTGCGATGGGAATCTCGCCCTGAAGCGGCCCGCCGCCTGTCACCACAATCGAATCCATTCGGTTCCCTACTCGTCCTCAGATTTGTTGTCCCCCGACGCTCTCGCACGTGCCTGTGCCTTGCGCCGGGCCATGTTCGCCTTCAACGCCACCTTCAGGCGATCTTCGCGCTTTTGCGCGGCCTGTTCCTTGGAAGACG
Source organism: Maritimibacter sp. (assembly GCA_003520545.1). Taxonomy (GTDB): domain Bacteria; phylum Pseudomonadota; class Alphaproteobacteria; order Rhodobacterales; family Rhodobacteraceae; genus Maritimibacter. Next base: position 20,259 of record DOUP01000017.1, read on the forward strand.
AGGGTGTTTTCTGGCTCATGGCTCCCTCTCTAACCTGTCACGAAAAAAGGGTCCAGATTGCGCTTGCACCCTCGGCGATTTGCGTCTAATCAGCCGCCCACGGTCCGCTGCTGTAGCTCAGAGGTAGAGCACTCCCTTGGTAAGGGAGAGGTCGAGAGTTCAATTCTCTCCAGCAGCACCATTACTCTCCCAAATCGAATTTTTCAACGCGACAGGCACAAGAACGCCGGTCAACGGTCCGCGCGATGCAGCCGCTCTTTTCGCGTCCAACTTGCGCAACGCGTCCAGAATGCGGGGTTTTCGAAAGTGTGAACAATTATGGGTTGTATTTTTCGACGGCTCAACACCTATTTAGGGTATGGGGCGGAATCAGATCATAGACGATGTTTTGGGCGAAATCAGCGCACGCGCGCCTGCCGGATACTTCATTGGGGTGCACATTCGGTTCGCCGGGCCACTCATGACCTTTCGCTCCTACAATAAAGCCTGGACCGACCATTATTCCCGCAACGGCTACGCGCTTCACGACCCCATGATCGCCTGGGGCGTATCGCGCACCGGGGCCGCGCGGTGGAGCGAGATAGACACCCCCGACCCGTTCGGGATCATGTCCGAAGCCGCCCAATTCGGGTTGGTCTACGGCCTGTGCATTTCCTGCGGCCCCACGACCTCTCGAACCGTCACCGGCATGTCGCGATCCGACCGAGAATACACCGACGAAGAAATCGCGACCCTGAACGGTCTCGTCGTCCGCCTCCATACCGAAACCGAACCTCCACACAATCTCACCATTGCCGAACAAGAGGCCCTGCGCATCGTTCGATCGGGAGACCGTAGCGCCGCCGGAGCGAGAACGCTCGGCATTTCGGAGAGCGCGCTGAAAGCCCGCCTCTCGACGGCGCGAAACAAGCTATTCGCCAGAACCACCGCCGAAGCAATCCAACGCGCGAAGGATTACCGCCTCATCTGAGGGTGCGTTCGGACCCGTTTCGCGGTGGAGCTGTCGAATGGCTGCACGCAATCAGTAATGGAGGTTATTATTATGCAGACCACGACACTTTCCTTTGCCAACATCCACAACCATGGCGAGCTCTTCGCAAATCTCCTTCGCGCAAGGCGGCAGTCGTTCATCGTTCAGAACAAGTGGGATCTGCCCGAAGCGCTTGGGATGGAATACGACCAGTACGACACGCCCGCGAGCCGCTGGGTCGCCGTGCACCACTTCGGCCAAGTCTTCGCGGGCATTCGGCTCACCCCCACCACGGCCCGCTGCGGGATCTACACCTACATGATCCGCGACGCGCAATTGGGACTTCTGGAGTCGATCCCGCAAGACTTGCTTTACGCCGAAGCGCCCGTCGACGACCACATCTGGGAAAGCTCACGCGTGTTCGTCGCCCATGACACGCCGCAAAAGATACGGCGGCTGGTCCACGCGCACCTGATAACGGAGATGACCAAGGCGGCCCGCGAGCTCGGCGCGGTGCGGGTCCTCGGTCTCATTCCCGCCAACTGGCCGCGATGGGCGCGCCGCTGCGGGTTGGAGGCAGAGGCGGCCGGTCGGGTCATGACCATCGACGGTGTCGACAACCAGGTGGTGTCGATCAACCTGGCCGACAAACTTCACTGACCGGGAAACGCCAACGGGGGATGGCACCTGCTGCTTGCAAAACGGCCCGGCAATTTGCCGGGCCGTTTCGCATTCGGACGATGGGATTAGACCCAGTCGAAGGGTCGGGTGAAGTTCCCCAGGACGTGCTCGACCTTCTCACGATCCTCCCCCCTGGCCTCGACCTGCGCCACGAGACCACGCTTCTTGTCTTCAACCACGCCGACCACCTCGGCGGTCAGGCCTTCTTTCTCGAGCGCCTCGTTGTAGACCCGCAAGATTGCAGATTTCCGCAGATCGGGTTTGAACACCTTGCCAACACCCGTTTTCGGGATCTCATCCATGATCTCGATGTATTTCGGCACGGCCGCGCGCTCCGAAATGTGCTCGCGTGCGTAGTCCATCAGCTCTTTCTCGGACACCGTCGCACCCTCGACAAGCTCGACAAAGGCACAGGGCAACTCGCCCGCCACCGGGTCCGGCTGGCCGATCGCGCCGACCACGGCCACCGCATCGTGCCCCGCCAGCGCCTCTTCGATCTCCGCCGGGTCGATATTGTGACCACCGCGGATGATGATGTCCTTGGCCCGACCCGTGATCCACAGGTAACCGTCTTCATCAATCCGCCCCAGGTCACCGGTGCGCATGAAGCCGTCCTTTGTGAACATGCCGCGGTTCTTGGCCTCCTCGGTGTAGGTATGCCCCACGAAGACACCGGGGTTCGAGACGCAGATCTCTCCCACTTCCTCGACGCCACACTCCTTCTGCACGTTGCCATCCGCATCGCACTCAAGGATCCTGACATCAGTATAGGGAAAGGGGATGCCGACGGACCCGATTTTCTTCACGCCATCCGTCGGGTTGCAGGAGACGAGACACGTGGCTTCGGTCAGACCGTAACCCTCGACGATCTTCACGTCGGTCGCTTTTTCAAACCGATTGTACAGCTCGACCGGCAAGGGCGACGAGCCTGAGAAGGCCACTTTCAGAGACGAAACGTCCGCATCCACCTTGCGCTGCATCAGTGCGGAAATCGCCGTCGGCACGGTGATGACGAAGGTCACGCCATACCGCTCGATCAGTTTCCAGAAGTTGTCGAACACGCCATCTCCGCGATAGCCCGCAGGCGTCGGGAACACGACATGCGAGCCAGCGGTCAACACCGCCATGAACACGACGTGCACCGCGAAGACGTGGAACAGCGGCAGCGGACAGATCAGAACGTCCGTCTCGTCGAAGAGCAGGTTCGCCCCGAGCCAGCCATTGTAAATGATGCCGGAAAACTTGTGCTGCGCGACCTTGGGCATGCCCGTGGTGCCGCCCGTGTGGAAATAGGCCGCGACACGGTCTACCTTTTCATCCTCGAAGGTCAGCGTCTTGGGCTGTCCGGCGATTGCCTTGTTGAAGCTCTGAATCTTGGCCGAATGCTCAACCTTGACCTTGGGCCGGATCAGCGGAACGATCCACGACTTCGGCGGCGTCAGATAGCGGTTCAGGTCGACTTCCAGAACATGTTTCACATCGGGCGCATCCTTGAGCGCCTCGTGCACCTTGTCAGCGACATCCGTCTTTGGAAAACCACGCAGGGTGACGACGACCTTTGCCCCCGTCTGACGCAGGATCGACGCGATCTGTTCCGGCTCCAGCAGGGGGTTGATCGGCGCAACGATCCCCGCCGTCATACCACCCAACAGGGTGATGACCGTTTCGTTCGCGTTCGGCAACACGTAGGCGACCACATCATCCTGGCCGACACCCAGCGACCGAAACAGGTTCGCGGCCTGGACCGACTTGTCATGCAGCGCCTGCCAGGTGAGTGTTTCGGCCTTGTCCTTCGGCCCGCTCTCGATCTGGAAAGAGATCGCGTTGCGGCTCCCGAACTTGCCGGTGGTCGATGCGAGAACATCGTAAACCGTCGTCGGCAGGTTGCGCTGATCCCAAGGCTTTTCGTTTTCAATGTCGTTGCGCGCTTCAAGCGAACTGAATTCGTATCGTCCCATGTGTCCTCCCAGACGGTCGAGTGGTTGACCCACACGTAAAACATTGGGCTTTTCGACCGGCTCCGCAAGGGTGACGAAGGGTTATTCCGCCGCGAGACCTTCGGTGAATTGCAGCCGCGCGAGCCGGGCATAGAGCCCGCCCTCGGCGACCAGCTCGTCGTGCGTCCCCTGCGCGACGATCCGGCCCTCTTCGAAAACCACGATCCGGTCGGCCTTTTTCACCGTCGCCAGTCGGTGCGCGATGATCAAGGTCGTGCGGCCCTTGGCCATTTCTTCCACCGCTGTCTGGACAAGCCGCTCACTCTCCGCATCCAGCGCAGAGGTCGCCTCATCGAGAAGCAGGATCGGGGCATCGCGCAGGATCGCGCGGGCAATGGCGATCCGCTGTTTCTGCCCGCCCGACAGCATCACGCCGCGCTCGCCCACGTAGCTGTCATAGCCTTCCGGCAACTTGGTCAGGAACTCGTGCGCCGCCGCCGCCTTGGCCGCGGCTTCCACGTCCGCATCGGTGGCATCGAGCCGCCCGAAGCGAATGTTCTCACGTGCCGTGTCCGCAAAGATGACGGCGTCCTGCGGCACCAGAGCAATATGCTGACGGAAATCATCCCGCGCCACGTCACGCAGATCCATACCATCGACCTTCACGCCCCCCTCGGCCGGGTCGTAGAACCGCTGCAAAAGCTGGATGATCGTGGATTTGCCAGCGCCTGAGGGGCCGACGAGGGCCACGGTCTCGCCCGGCTTCACATGCAAGTCGACCGCATCCAGCGCCAGGTGTTCGGGGCGTGCGGGATAGCGGAAGGTCACGCCTTCGAAATCGATCGCGCCCTGCACAGGCGTCGGCATCGGCGCGGGCCGATCCGGGTCTCGCACCGCGTCCTCGGCATTCAAAAGTTCGACCAGACGCTCGGTCGCGCCCGCCGCCCGCTGCAACTCGGACCATATCTCGGAAAGCGCGCCCACCGCCCCGGCCGTCATGATCGCGTAGATTACGAACTGCACCAGGGCCCCGACGGACATCTCGTCCCCGCGCACATCCCGCGCGCCGATCCAGAGCACGCCGACCACGCCCGAGAAGATCAATGAGATCACGATCACCGTCATGAGGGACCGGGTCGTCACCCGCTTCTTGGCGAAGTTGAAGCTCTCTTCCGTCACCTCGTGAAATGCGTCACGCGACGGCTCTTCGTGGGTAAAGGCCTGCACGGTCTGAACCGAGAGCAAAGCCTCCGACGCCTTGCCGGACGAGCGCGCGATCCAATCCTGGTTCTGACGGCTGAGCGCCCGCATGCGCCGCCCCAGAACGATGATCGGCACCATGACGACCGGCACCACCAGCAACACCAAGCCGGTGAGTTTTGCGGAGGTAACGAGCAGCATGATCGTCCCGCCAACGAGAATCAGGAAATTGCGCAGGGCCACCGAAACCGACGACCCGATCACCGACAGGATCAGCGTGGTATCCGTAGTGATCCGGCTCAGGACTTCCCCGGTCATGATCCGCTCGAAAAACGCCGGGCTCATTCCGATCACGCGGGCAAAGACGGCCTCGCGAATATCGGCGACCACCCGTTCCCCCAACCGGGTCACGAGGTAGTAGCGAAGCCCGGTGCCCAGCGCGAGCGCGACAACAATACCCAGGGCCGCCAGGAAGTATTGATCAAGCAGCGCATCTTCCGAGGTGGAAAAACCGTCGATGACCCGACGTACCGCCAAGGGCATGATGAGCGAGATACCGGCGGTCACAACCAGTGCAACAAAGGCGGCGAGAAGCATCCCCTTGTAGGGCTTCAGGAACGGCCAAAGTCCCTGCAACGCGCCGATCCGCTTGGACTTTTCGCGCTCCTCGTTGGTCCTGTCCGCCATATCTGTCCCTCGTCTTCCGAGAAGGCATCCCTGCCCCCTCCTTTCCGGTCCCCAAATATCCCAGGGGGTCTCGGGGGAGGATCCCCCGCCGCCGCGCGGATCGGGAACCGATCGGCGCGGCTGAACCTGCGCGGGCGCACGCCCGCACAGCTTGCTTGCGTTCTCTTACTCTTCGCCCGGCAGGATCCGCACGCCGCCCTTGTTGGCCGAGGATGCGAGCAGTGCATAGGCCTTGAGCGCGGTCGACACGGCGCGTTTGCGCGGTGCCATCGGCTTCCAGGGCAGTGGGCCTTTCTCATCACGCCGCGCGGCCAACTCGTTGTCGGCGACCGCCAGGTTGATGGTCCGGTTCGGAATGTCGATCTCGATGGTATCGCCGGTTTCCACCAGGCCGATCAGACCGCCCTCATGGGCTTCCGGGCTGACATGCCCGATGGACAGCCCCGATGTCCCGCCCGAGAAGCGGCCATCGGTCAGCAAGGCACAATCTTTCCCCAGGCCTTTGGATTTCAGATAGCTCGTCGGATAGAGCATCTCCTGCATCCCCGGCCCGCCCTGCGGCCCCTCGAAGCGGATGACCACGACTTCGCCTTCGCTGACTTCTCCGGTCAGAATGCCGTTCACCGCGTCATCCTGGCTCTCGTACACCCGCGCTTTGCCGGTAAACTTCAGGATCGAGTCATCCACACCCGCAGTTTTCACGATACAGCCGTTTTCCGCGATATTTCCGAAGAGCACGGCAAGGCCACCGTCCTGGCTGAACGCATGGGCCGTGGAGCGGATCACACCGTTTTCACGGTCCCGGTCGAGCTCCTTGTAGCGGTTTTCGGTCGAAAACGCCTGGGTCGTGCGCACACCACCCGGCGCGGCGCGGTAGAACTGATCGACCTCGTCGTCGTTCGTCACCACCACGTCCCATTTGGCGATTGCCTCGGCCATGGTATCGGAATGGACCGTGCGCACGTCCCCATGCAACAGGCCCCCGCGCAGCATTTCGCCCAGGATACCAAAGATGCCCCCGGCCCGGTGCACGTCTTCCATGTGCACGTCCTGCTTGGCTGGCGCGACCTTGCAGAGCACCGGCACCTTGCGGCTCAACCGGTCGATGTCGTCCATCGTGAAGTCGATCTTCCCCTCGTAGGCAATGGCCAGCAGGTGCAGCACGGTGTTGGTTGAGCCGCCCATCGCGATATCCATGGACATGGCGTTCTCGAAGGCCTCGAAGGTCGCGATCTCGCGCGGGAGATAGCCTTTGTCCTCGACCTCGTAGTGCAGCTTGGTGATCTCGACGATCCGGCGACCAGCCTCCCGGAACAACCGCTCGCGGTCGGCGTGGGTGGCGAGAGTGGAGCCGTTGCCGGGCAGCGCAAGGCCCAGTGCCTCGGCCAGGCAGTTCATCGAGTTGGCGGTGAACATGCCAGAGCAGGAGCCGCAGGTCGGGCAGGCGTTCTGCTCGAACTCCGTTACCTGCTCATCGGTGTAGTTGTCATCGGCCGCGACGACCATCGCGTCGACGAGGTCCACGGCGCGTTCCAGGTCGTCCACGGTCACCTTGCCCGCTTCCATCGGGCCGCCCGAGACGAAGATGACGGGAATGTTCAACCGCATCGCGGCCATCATCATCCCCGGCGTGATCTTGTCACAGTTCGAGATACAGACCATGGCGTCGGCACAATGCGCATTGACCATGTATTCCACGCTATCGGCGATGATTTCGCGCGACGGCAGGGAATAGAGCATCCCGTCGTGGCCCATTGCGATACCGTCATCGACCGCGATGGTGTTGAATTCCTTGGCCACGCCGCCCGCTTTTTCGATCTCGCCGGCGACGAGCTGCCCCAGATCCTTGAGGTGAACGTGCCCCGGCACGAATTGGGTAAAACTGTTCACCACGGCGATGATCGGCTTGCCGAAATCGTCGTCAGTCATCCCGGTGGCGCGCCAAAGGCCACGGGCACCAGCCATGTTGCGGCCATGGGTAGAACGGCGGGAACGGTAATAGGGCATGAAACGTCTCCTTCCAGCGGACGGCGCCTCAATAGACCCAAGCGCCTTTCGGAGCAATGACAAAGCCTTGTGATGCCGCGCTGCAGAAAATATTGTTCAAATCGTTCAATCTATATTGAACGATGCGATGACCCATCCTATATCGCGCCTATGACGCGCGACCCGATCGAACATTTCATCGAACAGATGGGCATCTTCACCCAAGAAGATGGCCTGCCCCGCATTGCCGGGCAAATCCTGGGCTTTCTGCTGATCGACGGTGAGCCGCGCACGCTGGCCGAAATCACCGAAGCTCTGGGCATTTCGAAAGCCTCCGCCTCCACCAACTGCCGCCTGCTCGCAGACAAAGGCGCGGTGGTGCGTATGGGGGCGATCGGAGCGCGTCAGGACAGTTACGTCATCGCGGACGATCCCGCCCGCCGGACACTGGGCTCCATGGCGGAGCGTTTCCGCCAGCGGGCCAAGTCGATGGACCAGATCGCGCAGGACTTTCCCGAAAACCGTGCAGGCGCGCAGGCGCGCGTGCTGAACTTGTCGGCCTTTTTCCGCGATTCCGCCGCCTTTCTCGATGAATGGACGGCCCATGCGCAGAAAAACCAACCGGCCGAAACGGAGTGAGCCATGAACATGGAAAATACCAAGCCTGACTGGGCCATGAACAAGCGGGAAAAAGCCCGCGCCGAACGGGTCGCCGCCGGTGAAGAACCGAAAAAACGCGCGAAATGGCCCTGGGTCGTCCTGGTATTGCTGATCGCAGGCGGTGCCGGCGGATACCTCTACACGCAGCAGCCCATGGAATCGGTCGAAGTCGTCGAAGAGGTCGAACAGATCACCGTGGTTCAGCTTGCCCCCTATGAGGTCGAAACCCTCGCCCCCATGACGCTCGAAGAAACGCTGCGCATGACCGGATCGCTCACGCCCGCCCAACAGGTTCATCTCTCCGCCGAAGTCTCCGCCCGCCTCGTGTCCGTCTCCGTGCGCGAAGGCGATCGCGTGGAACAGGGCGACGTGCTGGCCGAATTCGACGTCGACACGCTGGAAAACCAACTGGCTCAGGCCCTCTCCAACGCGCAGGCAACGCGGGTGCAGGTCAATCAGGCCCAGTCGGATTTCAACCGCACGCAGACGCTGGTGGAACGCGGTCTTGCCGCGCCCACGGCCCTGGAAAATGCCCGCTCCGGGCTGGAACAACTGCAAGCTCAGCTCTCGGCGCAGGAAACCGCGGTCGAGAACGCCGAAGCCTCGCTCGACAAGGCCCGCGTCATGGCGCCCTTCGCTGGCGCGATCTCCGAGCGCGCCGCCGATCCGGGAGAATTCATCGCCACCGGCTCGCCGCTTTTCACCCTCGTCGATCTGTCCTCCTTTGAAGTAAAAGCCACCGCGCCGGTTTCAAAAAGCCCGATGATCGAACCGGGTCAGACCGTCGAACTCACTGTCGAAGGTTTCGGGGATAAGACGTTCAATGGCACCGTCGAACGGATCAACCCGGTCGCGCTCGAAGGGTCGCGCGCCCTGCCCGTCTACATTTCCCTCGCCAACTCCGATGGCCAGCTTCGCGGCGGCATGTTCGCCTCGGGTCGCATCGTTCTCGACTCCAAGGAAAACGGACTGTCGGTTCCAATCGAAGCCCTGCGCACCGATGCCGATGGGGATTACGTCCTCGTCGTGACCGGCGACACGCTTGAGCGCCGCGCCGTCGAGGTAACCCGCGAATGGGCGAACGGCGCCCGTGTCGAGATCGCCTCCGGTGTCGAACCGGGCGAGACCGTTCTGGCCGCCGCCATGCCCGAAGTCCGCGCCGGTCAAGCCGTCGCCCTGATCGAAGAGTAAACCCCATGTTTCTGACACGGATCAGCGTCAACCAGCCGGTCTTCGCCACGATGGTGATGATCGCCGTCATGGTCGTCGGCGTCTTCTCCTATTCGCGTCTCCCGGTTGAACAGTTCCCTGACGTGGACTTTCCCGTCGTCGCCGTCGTCACCTCGTATCCAGGCGCGACGCCGGAAGCGGTGGAGAGCGACATTATCGAACCCATCGAGGATTCGATTTCCACGCTCGCCGGCATCGACACGGTAGAAAGCACCGCGCTGACCGGTTCCTCGCTCGTCATCGTCCAGTTCGATCTGGAAGTGGACAGCGCCACCGCCGTGCAGGACGTGCGCGACCGGGTAAGCCAGATCTCCGGTCTTCTGCCCGATAACGCCGAAGATCCCCGCATCCTGCGCTTCGACCCCTCCGATTTCCCGATCATCTCCATCGGCATCTCGTCCGAAGAGGTCGAAATCGGGGCGCTGACCAAGATCACCGAAGACGTCATCTCCAAGCGCATCTCCAACCTGCGCGGCGTCGGTCAGGCGAGCGTCGTGGGTGGCCTGCCGCGCCAGGTTCAGATCGACATCGACCCGGATCGTCAGACCGCGCTCAACGTCGGCATCGCCGAGGTCGCCTCCGCCGTGGCCCAGGAAAACCAGGATGTGCCCGCAGGTGCCGTGACCGGTGACGGCACCTCGCAATCGGTGCAGGTCGAAGGCCGCATCGAAACCCTGCGCGCCTTCGAGGACATCATCGTCGCCCGCCGCGCGGGACAGGCCATTCGGCTTGGCGACATGGCGGACGTGTCTTTGGGCCTCGCGGAACGCGACAGCCTCGCCATGCTCAACGGACGCGACGCCCTTGCCATCGACATCCTGAAAATCCAGGGCGCGAACACCGTTGACGTGGCCGAACGGGTGCAGGAAGAAGTCAAAAAGATGCAGGAGGACCCCGACTTCGAAGGGATCGACATCCGCATTCTACGCGACAACTCCTTATCCGTCGTGGAAAGCTTCCATTCGGTGCAATCCATGATCGTCGAAGGCGCCATCCTCGCCACCATCATCGTGTTTCTGTTCCTGAATTCGTGGCGCTCCACGGTCATCACCGGCCTGACCCTGCCGATCTCGATCATCGGCACCATGACCGCGATCTATGCCCTCGGGTTCACCCTCAACATGATGACGCTCATGGCGCTCTCGCTTGCAGTCGGCATCCTTATCGACGACGCCATCGTGGTGCGTGAAAACATCATGCGGCATTTACATATGGGCAAGACACACCGGCAGGCCGCGCTCGACGGCACCAACGAGATCGGGCTTGCCGTGCTCGCCACCACGCTTTCCATCGTCTCGGTTTTCTTGCCGGTGGCCTTCATGGAAGGGATCATCGGCCGCTTCTTCCTGCAATTCGGGATCACCGTATCCGTGGCCGTCATGATTTCGCTCTTCGTGTCCTTCACGCTCGACCCGATGATGTCCTCGGTCTGGTATGACCCGGCCGCAGACGAGAATGCCAAACGTGGCTGGCTCGGTCGCCAGGTGCAGAAATTCGACCGGTTCTTCGACTGGATCGGCCAGCAATACGGCAAACTTCTCAAGAAGGCGCTGAAGTTTCGCAAGACCACCCTCTCGGTCGCCTTCGCGGCCTTCGTGGGGTCCTTTGCACTCTTCCCGATGATCGGGGGTGAGTTCATTCCCGCGTCCGATACCGGCGAAATCCAGGTCGATATGCAGGCCCCGGTCGGCACCTCGCTCGACCGCACCGCCGAGAAGATCGCGCAGGTCGACACGCTACTTCGCGAACAATTCCCGGAGATCGAGCGGACCTACGCGACGGTCAACTCCGGCACCACGTCGGGCGACAACAACGCGACCATCGTTGGCATCCTGGTGCCGTCCGACCAACGGGCGCGCACGCCGCAGCAGCTGACCAGCCCGGTGCGCGACGCGCTTGCACAGATCCCCGGCGCCGCGTTCTCGGTCGGTGCCGCTGGCGGCATGGGGCCGGTCGAACCTCCCATCGTGCTGAAGATCTTCGGCCCGGACCTGCGCGTTCTCGAACGCCTGTCAGGTGAACTGGCCGATAAGCTGGCCCAGATCGACGGCCTGGTCGATATCGACACCACGCTGGACGACCCCCAGCCAACGCTTGGCATCAACGTGGATCGCGACGCGGCCTTCGACCTCGGTGTTTCGCTGGGTGCCATTGGCGACACGCTGACCTCCATGCTGGAAGGGCAAACGGTGTCCGAATGGACCACGCCGCAGGGGGAAAGCCTCGATGTCGTCGTGCGCCTGCCCGACCGGGCGCGGCAGGATACCGGCTATCTCGGGTCGCTGCCCATCGCCCAATCCGGCGCAACCGGGTCGCAAGACCTGATCCGTCTGGACCAGGTCGCGACGATCACGCAGTCCGAGGGACCGGGCGAGATCAACCGCGAAAACCGGGAACGCTCCGTGCGGGTCACCGCCAACCTCGCTTCCGGCGTGCGTCCCGGCGATGTGACCGAAGCGATCAATTCGGCAATGGAGAGCATCGGCATGCCGCTCGGCTACGGGACCGGCGCTGGCGGCGAGACCGAAGACATGGCCGACCTGGCGCTGGCGGCGGCGGCCGCCCTGGCCCTCGCCATCATCTTCATCTACCTCGTGCTCGCCTCCCAGTTCGGCTCGTTCATGCAGCCCTTCGCCATCATGACCTCGCTGCCTCTGGCCCTGATCGGGGTCATGGGGGGGCTTCTGGTCTTTGACTCGACGCTGAACGTCATGTCGATCATCGGGTTCATCATGCTGATGGGCCTCGTGACGAAGAACGCCATTCTGCTCGTCGACAACGCCAACCAACACGTGCGCGACGAAGGCATGAACCTCTTTGACGCCTTGGTGAACGCGGGCCGCACCCGGTTCCGGCCGATTGTTATGACGACGCTTGCGATGATCTTCGGGATGCTGCCGCTGGCGCTGAACATCCACGGCGGCACGGGTCAGAACGCGTCAATGGCCCACGCGGTCATCGGCGGTCTGATTTCCTCGTCGCTCCTGACCTTGGTCGTGGTTCCCGTGGCCCTCACCTACACGGACGGTTTCGGGCGCTGGGTATCGCAATACATGCCAAAGGCCCCGGACGATGCACATGCGACGCCGGTGTCGCACGACAGCAAATCCCCTGCCGAGTAACACGCGACACCTGACGAAAAGAAGCGCCGCGCCCTGCCAGGACGCGGCGCTTTTGCGCGGGTGTCTGGGCCGGTCCTAGCTGGGAAATCGCAAGGACACGACAAGCCCGGGGTCCGCATCGCCAAGCTCCAGTGACGCGCCATGCCGCTCCGCCACCGCTGCGACCAAGGCAAGGCCCAGCCCGTTCCCCGGCGTGGTGCGCGACCGTTCCAGCCGGTAGAGCCGTCGCGTGACCTTGTCGCGTTCCTCTTCGGGAATACCCGGCCCGGTGTCCGCCACCGACAACACCGCGCCACCCGCGTCCCGTGCGACCGACAGCGTGATCGTTCCCCCTTCGGGCGTATGTCGCAGGGCGTTTTCCAGAAGGTTGGCCAGGGCCTGCCCCAGAATGTTTCGCTCCCCGGTCACGAGAACGGGCTGATCGGGCAGACACTGCACCAGAGTGTCGCCCCGATCCTCAGCCGTGGGCTCGTAAAGTTCCGCGATCTGCCCAACCACCTCGGTCAGATCGACGGGGGCCGCATCGCGCATCCCTTGTCCACCCTCGATCTGTGCAATTTGCAGGAGCGCCCGGAACACGGCCACCGCCCGATCCGCTTCGGCCCCGGCCTGTTCGGCCAAGTCCCGCGCCTCGCCATCTTCCAGACGGCTCTCAAGGTCTTGCAGCGTGACCCCGATCCGTTGGAGCGGCGTGCGCAGATCATGTGCGATATCGGTCGTGACCTGACGAAGCGCCTCGGTCGCCGCCTCCTGTTTCGCGGCCATCCGATTGACCCGTTCCCCGATGCTCGCAAGGTCGTCATCCGCCCGCCCGACCGTCACCCGCGCACTCAGGTCGCCGCCCGCGATCTCGTCCAAAGTGGTTTCGATAAGGTCCACCCGCCGCGCCGAGACGCGACCGATCAAGGCCCCGATGAACATGGCGATCGCGACCGTGGGCAACGTCGAGAACACCAGCAGGACAAGGAACGTCCGGTCAAGGTCCGCAACCGGCGCGAGCGAACGCGCAACGATCAGGACACCACCCGACAAGCGCCGCACCTCGTGCAGGTATCCCGCATCCGACAAGGGGGCGCCCTGGCTTCGCGCCGTGAACCCGACATCGCTCCCGTCGATCACCGCCCGCGCGTTGCCCGTCGCGCCGCCGTCATTGCCTAGGAAGACGAAGACAGTATCCGACGGATCCGTGACCCGCGCCCGCGCGCTCACAAGGGTGCGAAGCGCGCCGGGGCTGGCCGACACATCAAAGCTCGCCATGTCACGAGACAACTCCTCGCTGAGCGTGGCCGCCGCGTCCTGTCGAAGCGTGATCCAGGCCACGCCCAGCGAGACGAGGTTCACCACGGCAACGACGATAATCAGGAGCACGGTCTGGCGGATCGGAGTGGAGCGCACCCAGCGCCAGCGTCCGGCCGCCATCAGGAATCGATCCTGTAACCCGAGCCGCGCACGGTATGGATCAGATCCCGCTCAAAGGGTTTGTCGACCTTGGAGCGGAGCCGGGAGATATGCGTCTCGACCACGTTGGTGCCCGGGTCGAAATGGATATTCCAGACGTTTTCCAACAGCATGGTGCGCGTCTGGACACGCCCCTTCCGACGCATCAGGAACTCCAGAAGCGCGAACTCGCGGGGCAGAAGATCTATGATCTTGCCGTTCCGTCGCACTTCGCGCCGTGTCAGGTCCATCAGCAAATCGCCCGCTTTGAGCACGGGTTCCTCGGCCGCCAAGGGCGGACGCCGGGTCAGGGCGCTCACCCGGGCAGACAGCTCGCCAAAGGAGAAGGGTTTCACGAGGTAATCGTCGCCGCCTGCTTTCAGCCCTTGGATCCGATCCTCCACCCCCCCGATGGAGGTCAGGAAGATGGCTGGCGTCGTCACGCGGGCCGCCCGAAGCGCCTTGACCATGGACAGGCCGTCCAGCCCCGGCAGCATCCGGTCCACGACCATCGCGTCGTATTCGCCATCCATGGCGATCCCCATCGCTTCGCGGCCGTCTCCGAGCACGTCCACAACGTGTCCCTCCTCGGAAAACCCGCGAGAGATGAAGTCTGCCGTTGTTTGGTCGTCTTCGACGACGAGAATGCGCACGGGAACCTCCTTGGCGTGTATTTGATAACAACTTTAACGCAAGACCGCATATGCAGGTTTCATCCTGCCGCCAAAACCCATCCTCACAGCCGCGTGATCATCATTACAAACTTTCAATCTGACTGATCAGTCACTGCAAGACCTGTCCCCCATCTTCCTGCCATCGCCGCCGAACAGGGCGGCAGCCTGGATGGCCCGCGCGCCACCAGACCCAGAGACACAAGAATTGAGGACACTCATGCAGAAGACCCGCACTTTTTCCAAACTGGCCCCCGCCCTCGCCGTCACCGCGCTGATCGCTGGCGGTGGCGTGGCTGGCTTGACCAATACCACCACACCAGCCTTCGCCGCTGCGCCCGTCGCCGGCGGCTATGTCGATCTGGTGAAAGACGTCTCGCCTGCGGTCGTCACCATCGAGGTGACCAGAACCGTTGGCGCACACCCCGCTCGCTCCGACATGCAGGGCGCAAACCCGTTCAAGGAATTCGAAGAGCGGTTCGGCTTCAAGTTCCCCGAAGGCATGACGCCCGAGCGCGGCACACCACGCGGCGGCGAACGTGAAGCGCGGGGCGCAGGCACCGGGTTCATCATCTCGGACGATGGCCGCATCGTGACCAACGCCCACGTCGTGGCCGATGCGAACGCCGTAAGCGTCACGCTCGAAGACGGCCGCAGCTTCGACGCCGAGGTGGTCGGCTTCGACGAAGCCACCGATGTTGCGCTCCTGAAGGTCGATGCCCGGGACCTGCCGTCGCTGAGTTTCGGGACGACAGACCCGCAGGTGGGTGAAAACGTCATCGCCATGGGCAACCCCTTCGGTCTCGGCAACACCGTGACCACGGGCATCGTTTCTGCCATCGGGCGCGATCTGCGCGCCGGGCCCTTCGATGACTTCATCCAGACGGATGCCGCGATCAACCGCGGCAACTCCGGCGGGCCGCTTTTGAACGCGGATGGTCAGGTGATCGGCATGAACACCGCTATCATCTCGCCCTCCGGCGGTTCGATCGGCCTGGGCTTCGCGGTCCCCGCCGACATGGTGGAACAGATCGTCGCCGACCTGTCTGACGACGGGGAAGTCACCCGCGGCTGGCTGGGCGTTCAGATCGCACCGGTCAGCGACGACGTGGTCGCCGCCCTTGGGCTTGAAGACGGGTCCGGCACGCTGATCCAAGGCGTGATGGAGGACACCCCGGCCAAGGACGCAGGCCTTTTGAAAGGCGATATCGTCACCCATGTGAACGGTGACCCCGTCGAAGGTCCGCGCGGCCTGACCCGCGCCATCGCAGGCGATGCGCCGGGGGCCGAGGTCACGATCGACCTCATCCGCAAGGGCAAAGAGGTGACCGTCACTGTCACCCTTGGCGAACGGAGCACCGACGAACCGGCCTGATCTCCCCGGTTCGAGCAAAAGCTCCACACAGGCCGTCGGTTCCCCCACCGGCGGCCTTTTTCGGTCTCAACTGGTCAGGGTTTATTCGGCGGCGCGGGCGCGATCATCCGCACAGGTCGCGGCGGCTTCGCCAGGATGGAGCGAGAGAAGCCGGGCCAGTCCGCAGTTATCTTCGAGCAAATCCTGCAAGGTCACATTGTCCAGTTCCTGGTAAAACGCATCCAGCGCATTGGTGATGAACAAATTGAGACGGCAGCTGTCGGTCAGCGGACAGTTGTTGTTGGCCGGGTCAAAACACTCGGCAAAGGGCACGTCGCTTTCGAAATCGCGAAACATGGTGCCGATGCAAATCTCTTTCGGCGCGCGCGCCAGGGTCAGCCCGCCACCACGCCCGCGGCGGGTGTGCACATATCCCATTTGTTGCAACTGGTGGATCACCTGGCTCAGATGGTTGCCGGATGCGTTGGTCGCTTCGGCAATCTGGGCCGATCGAACCGTCGTGTCGGAATTCACGCCGCAGAACATCAGAACGCGGGCGGCAAGATTGGTTCTGAGGGTCAGGCGCATGGTAAATTTCCTACTCGTTCTAACGTAATGTAACTGTCCGACTTAGTCAGTGAATTGACATAGATCAGGTTCAGGTTTTGTCAATTCGCAGGAGCAACATGATGATAGCGAAAATCTTTGACGATCGCCATTGCGCACTTGGCGAAGGGCCGCTCTGGCATCCGGAACGCAAACAATTGTTTTGGTTCGATATTGTCGGGAAACGCCTGCTCAGCCGAACGGACGAAACCCAGCTTGAATGGACCTTTGACGAGACGGTTTCCGCGGCCGGTTGGGTCGATCACGCAACGCTCCTGATCGCGTCGGCCACTGCTTTTTTCCGATTCGATATCGCCTCGGGGCAGCGAGATGACCTCATTCCGCTCGATGCCGACAACTCCGTGACCCGCTCCAATGACGGTCGCGCCGACCCACACGGCGGGTTCTGGATCGGCACGATGGGGTGTGATTTCGAACCGAACGCCGGCGCGATCTACCGCTTCTATCGCGGCGAGTTGCGCCGGCTCTACGCCGGGATCACAGTCTCCAACTCGATCTGCTTCGCGCCCTCCGGTGACCTCGCCTACTGGGCCGACACGATGACCCGTCAAATCATGAACCAACCGTTGGACAGTCACGGCTGGCCCAAGGGCGAGCCGAAGGTCTTTGTGGATCTACGCGCGCAAGAGCTGAACCCGGACGGTGCCATCGTGGACAGCGAAGGCGCGCTCTGGTCCGCCCATTGGAACGCGAACAAGGTCGCACGATATCTGCCGGATGGCACCCATGACCGCGAGGTTCACGTTCCCGGCCGCCTCGCCTCCTGCCCGGAATTCGGCGGCCCCGACCTCGCCACGCTCTACGTCACGACCGCCAGGCTCGGGATGAAATCGCCGAAGCCCGAAGACGGGTTGATCTACGAAATGGACCCCGGCGTGCGGGGTCTTCCTGAGTATCAAGTCATTCTTTGACACCTTCCTCGGGTCGCGATCCCTTGGGACTCGCGGGAAAGGTCTTTAAGGTCGGCCCCGGCACCCGCCGCGCGCGGAAAATGCTTTTGCGATGCGATATTGTTTGATATCCACCATTCATGGACCGCGGGCAGGAGGAACCCGCGCCCGAAGGGAGGACAATATGATCGACGTAGTCCCTGCGCTCTCAGCATGCGCACGCACGGGTGGCATGTGAACCTGTCATCCCGCTTCTGACCAATACCCACCCGCGGACACGCCACCGCGCCCCTACCTGCGAGAGACACCATGGACAGCACCCCTGCCCCACGCCCCGTTCGCCGGATCATCCAGATTATCGAACGGATCGCCGGGATCGTTCTCGGCCTCGTGACGATCCTGATCGTGGCGTCTGCCATCGGACGCTACGGCTTCGCCCGCCCGATCCCCGATGCCTTCGACGTCTCGCGCCTGGTGCTCGGCGTCGCCATCGCATGGGGCATGGCCTCGGTCGGGTATCACGGCAGCCATATCAAGGTGGACCTCCTGGCCCAGGTTGTAGGCC